>DATILR010000506.1:0-11396 GCA_035476275.1 Binatus sp. (SeqCode)
TTTCCAGGACCTGGAGTCGCACGTCTACGATCCCGCGTGGCGGCAGGCGACCCTCGCGAGTCGTCTCTGGGAGCTGGTGCGCGCGCGGGTCGAGGCGGAGATCGGCGGCGTCGCCATCGACCTGGGTCCGCCGGTGAGTGAGGCGAAGGCGCTGGTGCGCGAGGCGGTGGAGCCCGCCCGGGCGGCGCCGGTGGTGGCGGCGCTCGACAGCATGCGTCCTGTGCAGACCGCGGTTGACGACGAGGGGGTAAAGGTGACGGTCGCCGCCGAGCTGCCGGCGACGACGGCCGTCGAGGCATCGCCCGAGCCGGCGCTGTCACCCGTCGAGCTCGAGCAGTGGCAGGCGGCGCTCGAGCACTGGGATGCCTTCCTCGTCTTCGTCATCAAGGATCTCGGGAGTCTCGCGCGACTGGGCGAGCTGCGCGATGCCCTGCTCGATCTTCTCCTCACCAGCCGGCACGAGTTGCTCGCGGTCCTCGCCTCGGGACCGACGCCCGGGGTGGACCCCGTAAGGCGGCTCTTCCTCGACCTCTGGGAGCAGCTCCGTGCGGTCGTCCGGCGGGCGGCGGCGCAGGGCGGGGAGACGGACCGGACGCTCCGTTTCGCGACGTTCGTGGCTGCGGGAGACGCGCTGGCGGCACTCGATGCCGCCGGTCCGGGACTCGGCATCGAGATCTCGGCGGACGGGCTGCGGCGCCTCGCCCGGACCCTGGAGCCGGACTACAAGGGCGACCCGGTGGCGTACTCGGAGGCTCCGGACGCCACGCTGCGTGAGCTCTTCGAGTTCCACGACCCAGCGACGGAGGGCACCCCGTCGCCCGGCACGTGGTGGTGGCCCGGGCCGCGGGCCGCGACGGCCTCCCAGGTCGCGCCGTCGGACCTCGGCGCAGTCGTCCGACAGCTCGATCGCTGGGTGCCGAAGGAGTCCGAGCGCGAAGCGTACCGCGATGCCGTGGGGCAGGTGCTGGGGTCGGTCGGGGAACATGCCGCCCAGGTGAACGCGATCGACGACCGCTTCCGGCCGGTCTTCCGGCATCTGGTGCCAACAGTGGGTTGGCAGGAGAGCTGCTGGCGGCAGTTCGTGGAGAAGGACGGGCAGGTGACCTTCCTTCTCTCCAGCAGCGGCGATGTCGGGATCATGCAGGTGAATCGTCGGGTGTGGCGGGGGTTCTTCGACCTCGAGAAGCTGGAATGGGACATCGCGTACAACGCGGGGGCGGGTGCCGAGATCCTGGCGCATCTGCTGAACCGCTACGGCGTACGCGAGGGCCGGGCCCAGCTCGAGAACGCCGCCCGCGCCACGTACGCGGCCTACAACGGCGGGCCCGACGCCTATCGTCGCTACCGGCTCGCCCGCGTGGCGCGCGGGCAGCGCGCGATCGACGCCGCGTTCTGGAAGAAGTACCGAGCGATGGCCGCCGGGCGGGCACTGGATTTCGTCCTCTGCATCGAGGCCTGGCCGTCCCGGACTCAGCTCTCGGTCGTGCCGCGGGGCGAAACGCCGAACTCGTCCATCAGGTCGCGCAGATCGTCGGCCACCCGGACGATCGACGCCTGCCACGTCTCCATCGCCTGACGTCCGACGGCGAGCTTCGTGTAGTCGCCGCTGCCGAAGCCGCCCTCGATGGCGTCGAAGCCGCCGAGGAGGCCCTGCCAGGCGGCGATGTAGCGCTGGTGGATCTGCTCGATGGCCGGGGAGCGCGGGGAGTACGCGCGGACGCGCTCGAGATGGGCCAGCACGCGCGGGCGGCAGTCGGCGATCTGGTGGAGCACTTCCGCCTCGTCGACGAACTGGGTACGGATGATCCGCTCGATCGTGCGCTGCGTCTCGGCCTCCACCGGTGCCCAGGTCTGGATCCGATCCACGTAGGCCTGAAGATCCGTGCGCACCATGCTCGAGGGGGTCCCGCACGCGATGGCGAGCAGGGCGACGGCGAGAAGGCGGAGCAGCGCCATGCGTCAGGTGACCTGCAGGAACTCGCGCACGCCCTCGAGGAACTCCTCCAGGCGGTCGTGATGGACCCAGTGACCGGCGCCCTGGATGTTCAGGATGCGTGCCCGGTGAAACGCGCTGGCGCGCCCGTCGGCCTCCGGATCGGGCGCCCAGGACTCGCTGCCGCGCACCAGGAGCACCGGACACGTGATGTGACTCCAGATCTCGCGCGCCTCGTCGAGGTTGAACAGATAGGGCGACACGGCGCGGACGAAGTTGTCGAACTTCCACGCGTACGTCCCGTCCTCGGCGCGGATGACCCCGCTCACCGTCAGGTGCCGGGCCTGTGCTGGGGTGAGGTGCGGATTGGCCTCGAGCATGCGGCTGACCGCTTCCTCCAGGGTGGCGTAGCCGTGCGGATGGCGCTGGGCGAGCGCCTGCATCTCCCGGACCCAGTGCAGCATGCGGGCGGTGGGTGAAATGGGCTTGGTGAGGCCGGTGGGCGGGCCGAGTCCCTCGATGGCGACCAGTCGTGCGACGCGATCCGGGTAGATCCCGGCATATTGCAGCGCCACCGAGGCGCCCAGGGAATGCGCGATGATCGTGATCGGGAAGCGCTCGAGCGTCTTCAACAACGCCGCGACGTCGAGCACGTAGTCGATCATCGAGTAGGTGCTGCCGATCGCCCAGGCGGAGTCGCCGTGACCGCGGAGATCGGGTGCCACGACGTGGAAGCTGCGGCGCAGCTCCGTCGCGACCCAATCCCAGCTCCGGCAGTGGTCGCGCCCGCCATGCAGGAGGAGGAGCGGGGGATGCTCGGCGTTGCCCCAATCGACGTAGTGGAGCTTGAGGCGCTGTGAGTAGAAGTAGTGCGAGGTGGGTCCGAGGAGCTCCGGTTCCGCGGCCATGTCCGGCGGTCTACCACGCTGCGCGTGGTTTGCAGAGAGGCGCGCCGGCGTGGCAAGGATCGGGATCGCCGTGACGCGCCTCCTCGACGGGATTCGATGGTCCGCGGTCACGACGGCCATGGTCCTCGCGCTCGCGGGCTGTGCGGCATGGGTGGAGCGCGCGGGCGTCGTGGCACGTGACGAGCAGGTGATAGGGACCAAGCTCCTACGTCCGCAGGCGACGGCGCGCGCGTGTTCCAGCTCGCTCCTGGGAGTTCCGCTCGGGAAGGATGCCGATCTCGACGCGGCGATCAGCGAGCTCCTCGCCCGTGACGACGAGGCGAACGTGCTGACCAACGTCGAGATCCGCCGGCAGGCGGTGGTGACCGGCGTGTACAACCGCCGCTGCGTGGAGGTCCGCGGTGATCTCGGCCGGATCATCCCGACACTCGCGCTGCCGATGCCGGGCGGACATGAATCGCATCGATGAATCTTCGCCACGGCCTTGCGGGCGGAGAGCCCGTGTGAAAAGCTGCGCGCTCGTCGCAGCAGCGCGTGAAGGGAGGGGAGGCATGGTGGTTCGTTGCTCGGTGCTCGTGGGACTGTTGTCGCTCGGCCTCGTGCTCGGTGGAGCTGGCCTGGTCTCGGCGGGCGGGAAGGGGAATCCGATGGTGGTGTTGTCGACGTCGTCGGGGGACATCAAGGTCGAGCTCTATCCGGACAAGGCCCCCATCACGGTGCAGAACTTTCTCGACTACGTGAAGGCGGGTTACTACAACGGGACGATCTTCCACCGTGTCATTCCGGGGTTCATGGTGCAGGGGGGTGGCATGACGGAAGACATGAAGGACAAGCGGGAAGGACAGAAGGCGGCCATCAAGAACGAGTCGTCGAATGGCCTGAAGAACGACACGGGCACGCTCGCGATGGCGCGCACGTCGGTGCCGGACAGCGCGACCTCGCAGTTCTTCATCAACGTCAAGGACAACACCTTCCTCAACAAGGACAACGCGCCCGACAAGGTGGGCTACGCGGTCTTCGGGAAGGTGGTCGAGGGCATGGACGTGGTGAAGAAGATCGAGCAGGTGAAGACCACGACCAAGGGCCCGCACCAAAACGTCCCGGTCGACGCCGTCGTCATCAAGTCGGCGAAGGTGGTCGAGTAGCGCCTTAGAGGGGCGGCGGTTCCCAGCCGCTTCCGGTGGCCGCGGGGGGAACGTCCGGCCAGGGTTCGGGGGTACGGTCTCCCGCGATGTCGGCGCCGGTCAGGACCCAGTCGCCGGCGAAGCCATGATGGAGAATGGCGCGAGTCTGGGTCCGGTCCGCGCCGCCCGAAACCGCGAGCTGCTCGGTCGCGGCGACGAGGCTCACTGCCGCGAACAGGACCTTGCAGAACACGTATCCCGGCAGGCAGCGCGGCGCGTAGAGAGTCGACACCCCCGGGAGGATGTTTGCCACCACGGCGACCGCGGTGTACGAGGCTCGCCTCGCGCCACTCTGCTGCTCGAAGGGCACGGCTTGCGCGTCGACGGCGAGGATCGACGTTGCGAGGAGGATGGCGCAGGTGACCGGCCGCCACGTCATGAGGGATTGCTCTAGCGTCACGAGCCGTCGCCGCGCAAGGCTTCGCGCCCCGGCGCGCCGAGATTGACGGTCACACCCCCCGCCGCCGGCAGCGGCCCCGGGGTGGGCGTGGGGGAGGCATCGACGGCCACGCGCGCGGGAGGGATGTTGAAGTCGCCGATGAAGACCGCGGCCGCCGCCGAGCCGCGGTCCTGAGCGAGGTTGCGGAGGGCCTCGCCGGGCCAGGGAAGGCTCGCCCGGAGGGCGTCGAGGCGCGTCTGATCCGCCGCCTCGAGACGGGGGACGGGTTGGCCCGCGAGCCGCGCCTGGAGCATCGTGCGGAGGGCGCGGTCTCGACGCTCCGTTCCGAGCGTCTCGAGCGCGGCTTCGTCGGTGAGGCGCTGCAGATCGGCGTCCCCCACCGTGCCGGCCAGGCGGATGGCGAGGTCGGGTCGCAGGGCGAGGACATGGGCGATCTGGGCGACCCGTTCGTGACCGCTGGGGTCGAGGGTGGCACTCCCGGGCGGAAAGGGAATCGGCGCGAGATCGAACTGCTCGATCCGACCGTCGTGCAGGATGACGCGGCCGATCGCGTTCAGCGGTGACATCACGGCGCCGCGGATCGCCTGCAGGATCGCCTGCACGATCACCGTGCGCAGCGAGAAGCTCGGCGAATGAAGGTCGCCGCCGAAGGGGACGTTGAGCGCGACGTCGCCCCGGTAGTCCTTCATGAGGGTGAGGGCGATGGTGAGGGGAATGCCGAGCTGGCGCTGCACGAAGTCGTCCTGGTCAGTGCCGCGGATGCCCAGGCGCGAGAGCACCACCTGGTTGTTGACCTCGAGCGCCGAGCGGTCGAGCACGATTTGGCTCTGCACGCTGACCGCGCCCGAGGACACCGCGTAGTCCGCGGCCGACTGGAGGTAGGCGTTGAAGGGGGGCAGGGCGAGCCGCTCGACGTTGACCGTCACCTCCGTCCGGTCCGCGCCGACGGTGCCCGCGAAGCGCAGCGGGGAGAGCTCGTCGACCAGCCCCTTGCCCTCGAAGCGCGCGATCCGCACCCGGGGAAGTGCGACGTCCGTCGCGCCCAGCTCGAAGGCCGCGAGCGAGCGCCAGTAGGGCGGCGTCAGCATGAGGTCGCGGAAGTCGATCCGGCCGTCCGAGACCGCGAGCCGGTCGATCCGGATCGCCGCGTCGAGCCCGGAGCTGTCGGCGCTCTGGGTACCCGAGGTCTCGGCGGGGAAGAGCACCGTGAGGGGAAAGACCCCGGAGGGCGCGCGGTCGATGAAGAGGTACGGCGATGCGAGACGGAGCTCCGTGAACGCCATGCGGAACGGTGAGGTGCGGAGGTGATTGAAGGTCAGACGGATCTCGTGGCAAGCGAGCACGTTCTCTGGACGGTCGGGATCCGGAGAACGGGTCTTGAGATCCCCCAGCGTGACGGTCCCGGAGCCGTGTCCGACGCCGTCCCGCAGCGTGATGTCGAGGGTGCCCGTGGCCACGCCGGACTCGAGCTCGACCGGTCCGCCGACGAGGTGCACGAACGGCGGCAGGGCGACCTCGGTGAGCGACAGGCGCGCGCTTCCGGCCGCGGAGCCCGGCCCGAGCTCCCCGCGCGCGTCGAGATGCCCCCCGGAATCGATCGTCGCGGTGAAGGAGAAGGGCACCGAGACCTCCGGCGCGCCGAGCGCGCCGAGCTGGCCCTCCTCGATGAGGAGTCCGGGTGCAGCCTCCCCGGTGCTCGCGTCGGTGTGATGCAACGCCACCTGCTGGAGGACGGTGTCCGTGATCGTCACCGTCCAGGCGGGAGAGCCCGAGGGCGGTGAGTCGGAACGGAAGATGCCCGGGATCTCGACGATGGTGCCCCTGCGGCTGATCGTGACGTTCGCGCCGGTCACGCGGAGGTCGTCGAGCTCCGCGTGCCGTCGCTCGAGGTCCACCATGAAGCGAGAGGTGCGGACGCTCTGCGCCCGAAGGCGCTCGTTGCCGTTGGCTCTGAGCGCGAGAGCCTGCCCGGTGAGCCGTCCCCTGACCCGGCCATGACCGTGGGTGCCGTGATCGCTCTGGTCGTAGGTCGCGTGCAGGGCGACCTGCCCCGTGAGGTCGGGCAACCCTTGCCGCTCGACCACCCCGAGCACTCGGCGGAGGTCGAGTCGATCGGTCGCGACGCGCACGCGCAGGCGGCGCGACCGGTGCGCCAGCCGCAGCCGGCCATCGCAGGAGATGGAGCCGCGATCCAGACGTCCCTTGCTCCAGAATCGCACGCGGAGCCCATCGGGATCGGTCGCTCCCATGAGCTCGGCGCGCCGGAGGCGGAGGGTCGACGCGCGTCCGGGCCGCTCGAGACGTACCGCCGCCTGCGTGACCTGCGCGCCGTCGAGCACGAGGCTGGGCCATGCCGCCGGCCCGTCCCCCTGCGAGGGGGCGGGCGGGAGCGGGAGCTCCCAGCCGGTCGGGGTCGCACGCAGACGGAAGCGCGGCACGACGAGCACGAGGTTGCGAAGGCGATGCCGGCCGCGAAGGAGGTCGAAGAGGAAAACCGTCGCGGTCAGGCGGCGGACACTGAACGCGGGGGCTCCATGGTCCGCTTGCACCCGCACGGCCTGGAGAGTCCAGGTTCCCCGGAGGGGATTCCAGGAGAGCCTCCCCACGTGGACCGGCGTGCCGAGGCTGCTCGACAGGCGGCCGGCGACGATCCGTGCGACGAGGCTCGGGGCGATCGCGGCCACGACGAGGAGCAGGGCCGCTGCCGCCGCGAAGGAGAGGAGCAGCCTTCGGCGCCGCACTCTCCGGGTCTGTAGCCTGGCCGCTCCGAGGCTGTAAAGCACGCGTTGCCGGAGGTCCCGCGGGTGAGTAGGAAGGTGCCATGCGACATCCGAATCTCCTCGATCGCGCCCAGACGGCACTCGTCCTGGTCGATTTCCAGGAAGGGTACCGACCCGTGCTCCATGCCTGGGAGCGGGTGGCCATGGCGTGCGGCCTCCTGCTCCGGGGTGCGCGGATTCTCGGCGTCCCGCTGATCGTGACCGAGCAATACCCTCGCGGGGTGGGTCACACCGCGAGCGAGGTCGCCGCGCTCTTTCCTCCGACGCTCACCATCGTCGAGAAGATGACGATGAGCTGCTGCGGGGCGGCGGCGTTCATGGAGCAGCTGCGCGCGACGGGCTGCCGCCAGGTGCTGGTCGCGGGGATCGAGACCCACGCGTGCATCAACCAGACGGTGCACGATCTCCTGAGCGCCGGGTACCAGGTTCACGTCGCGCGCGATGCGACCTCGTCACGGCGCGCGAACGACGTCGGCCCGGCGTGGGCGAAGATGTCGGCCGCCGGCATGCTGCCCACCTCGAGCGAGCAGGCGCTGCTCGAGCTCGTGCAGAACGCGGAGGTGGCGGAGTTCAAGCCATTGCAACGGCTCCTGAAGGAGACCGTGCTGGCCGACGATCCCGACTGAGGCGAAAAAAAGGGGGGAAGGTGATACCTTCCCCCCTCAGAGCGTTCAGCGCACGCGACTCAATGCTTGTGCTCGATCCGCTTCCCGTAGCTCACTTCGCCCTTGTCGACGCGCAGCGAGAATCCGCACTCCGGATTCGTACAGGCCCACGCCTTGAAGATCACCGAGGCGCCCTCCTGTCCGTAGTCGGAGAGCGGGATCAACATCCCGTTGTTGCACTTCTGGCACTTGGGAAGATCCATCACCCCTCCTCCTCGCCAGACCATCCCCGGCCAGGCAGAGTCGGTTTTGCGTTTTCGACTCTAGACAAACAGCAACACGTTAGCAAGCAGTGGGCCAGCTAGCGAGGGGAGTGCCCCCGAGAGGAATCGAACCTCTACCCCAGGCTCCGGAGGCCTGTGTGATATCCATTTCACCACGGGGGCCAGGGCGAGGGTCGGCTATCACATGATAGCAACGCCGTCCACCGTGAGCGGGGGGTGAAATAGCCCGATGCGTCGCTGGCGAGAAAGACGCCGTGCCGACGAGATCGTCTGGCACCCCCCGCGCGGGGTGCGTCCGCGCTATCGCTGTCCCCGCTGTCCCCGGGCGCGGGCGATCATGGCGAGCAACTCGCCGTGGATGCGGCCATTCGAGGCCACGGTCTCCTCGCCCGACAGCTGATGGGGTCCTCCGGTGGCGTCGGTGACCCGGCCCCCCGCCTCCTCGATGATCAAGCGACCCGCCGCCAGGTCCCAGGGATGGAGCTTCCATTCCCAGAACCCGTCCAGGCGGCCGCAGGCGACGTAGCAGAGGTCGAGCGCGGCGGCACCGGCGCGGCGCACCCCCTGAGCATGCTGCAGCGCCTCGCGCCAGAAGGACAGGTGGAAGTCGACGTGTTGCCGGTGGTCATAGGGAAAGCCGGTGGCGAGCAGCGCCCGTCCCAGCTGGTCGACGGATGAGAGCGTGATCGGAGCTCCGTTCAGGCGCGCCCCGCCTCCTCGGAGGGCCGTGAAGAGCTCCTCGCGGACGGGATCGTAGACCACCCCGAGCAGCAGCTCGTCCTCGCGGGCGAGCGCAATCGACACCGCGAACTGCGGATAGCCGTGGGCGAAGTTGGTGGTGCCGTCGAGCGGGTCGATGTACCACCGGTGGCCATCCTGACTGGGGCGGCTCGGCGACTCCTCGGCATGGATGCCGTGCTCCGGGAAGGCCGCGGTGATCGTGTCGATGATCAGCCGCTCGGCCTCCCCGTCGACGGCGGTCACGAGGTCGACCTCGCCCTTGAAGGAGATGTCCTGCCGATCGCGGTAGCGCGACCGGATGAGCGCGCCGGCGCGCGCCGCCGCCGCATGCGCCACGCGTTCGAAGTCGAGCACGGGCCCTTGTGTGCCACATCGGTTGACATCACGAAAGGTAGCCCCTAGCATGCCCCCTTTTGCGAGGCGGCTCGGGTCTTCCTCTTGGGCGGTCGCCAAGCTGGAAAGGCACCGGACTTTGGATCCGGCAGCGAAGGTTCGACTCCTTCCCGCCCAGCTCGCGGGATATGGCCGGTGAAGGACGAGATCAAGATATTCGCGGGGAACTCGAATCGTCCACTTGCGGACGCGATCTGCCGCTGCGTCGGCGTTCCGCTCGGCAAGGCGGAGGTCGGTCGCTTCAGCGACGGCGAGTGCCAGGTGGTGATCGACGAGAACGTGCGCGGCGGGGACGTCTTCGTCCTCCAGTCGACCTGCACGCCCACCAACGACCACCTGATGGAGCTCCTGCTCATGCTCGATGCCTTCAAGCGGGCGTCGGCTCGGCGGATCACGGCGGTCATTCCCTACTACGGCTATGCGCGCCAGGACCGGAAGGTCGCGCCGCGCGTCCCGATCAGCGCCAAGCTGGTGGCCGACCTCATCACCACGGCGGGCGCCTCGCGGGTCCTGACGGTCGACCTGCACGCCGGGCAGATCCAGGGCTTCTTCGACGTCCCCGTCGACAACGTCTACGCGACCCCGGTGCTGCTCCAGTACCTTCGTGAGCGGGTGGGACGCCGCGAGGTCACCGTGATCTCGCCCGATGCCGGCGGCGTCGAGCGCGCGCGGGCGTTTGCCCGGCGTCTCGATGCCAACCTCGCGATCATCGACAAGCGACGGGCGCGGCCGAATGAGGTCGCCGAGATGCAGATCATCGGTGAGGTCGACCAGCGCGTCGCGGTCGTGATCGACGACATGGTCGACACGGCGGGCACGCTCTGTGCGGCGGCCGATGCCGTGCGCAGGGCGGGCGCGCCGCTCGTGTTCGCCTGCGCGACCCACGCGGTCCTGTCGGGGGCCGCGATCACCCGGCTCGCGAGCTCGTCGCTCGACGAGCTGATCGTCACCGATACGATTCCGTTGCGGGCCGAGGCCACCGGGCTCGCGAAGCTCCACGTCCTCTCGGTTGCCTCGCTGCTGGGCGAGGCGATCCGGCGGACGCATGAAGAAGACTCCATCAGCTCGCTGTTCGTGTAAGGACGGTCCCCATGGAAGCAGTCGAAGTTCACGTCGATCGCCGCGTGCAGGGCGGCAAGGGTGTGGCCAAGAAGCTCCGGCGCGCGGGCACGATTCCGGCCGTGTTCTACGGCCCCAAGCGCACGACGGTGGCGATCGGGGTCCAGGCCGAGGAGTTCGACCAGAAGCTGAAGCACCTGGAAGGCTCCCACCTCATCCGGCTCCTGCACGGGAACGGCGGGGACAAGGAGCTGCACGACAAGATGGTCCTGCTGCGCGAGGTGCAGCGCCACCCCGTGAGCGGCGAGGTCCTGCACGCCGACTTCTACGAGGTCGACCTCACCGAGCGGCTCACGGTGTCGGTGCCACTCCGCTTCATCGGCAAGGCCGCCGGGGTGGTTACCGGCGGCATCCTCCAGCCGATCCTGCGCGAGATCCAGGTCGAGTGCCTGCCGACGGAGATTCCCGAGTTCCTCGAGGTGAACGTCACGGCGCTGAACATCCACGAGGCGGTCCACCTCGCGGACCTGACGTTGCCGGAGGGCGTGACCGCGGTGGGCGATTCGGCGCAGCCACTGGTCACCGTGCTGCCGCCGACGGTGGAAGAGGCGAAGCCCGCGGAGGCGGCGGAGGCGGTACCGGCCGAGGGCGCTCCGGCGGAGGGCGCCGCGGCGGCGCCCGCAGAAGCGGGAGCGGCCGGAGGGGCCGGCGGCAAGAAGGGCGGAGGAGAGGGGTGACCGGTGTGGGTGATCGTCGGCCTGGGCAATCCCGGGCGACGCTACGCGCGGAGCCTGCACAACGTGGGTTTCCGGGTCGTCGATCGGCTGGCGGCGCGGTGGGGAGTGGGTGTCACTCGTGAGGCCCATCAGGCGCTCGTGGGAGAAGTCCGGCACGGGACGGAGCGGGTGCTCCTCGTGAAGCCTCAGACCTTCATGAACGGCGCGGGTGCTGCCGTCATGAGCATCCAGCGCTTCTACCGGGTATCCCCCTCGCAGCTCCTTGCCGTGCACGACGATGTCGACCTGGCGCTCGGCCGGATTCGGCTGCGTGTGGGTGGGGGCCCGGGCGGGCATCGCGGCGTGGAATCGTGCATCGCGGCGGTCGGGGAG
>DATILR010000507.1:0-4841 GCA_035476275.1 Binatus sp. (SeqCode)
CGCATGCATTCACGAAGGACTACGCCAGGCGCGAGGAGTACATCGCGAAGTTCGTCGATCACATCGACTGGAACGAGGTGGCGAGACGGTACAGGGCGGTGGACCGAATGTGACAGTGTTCGATCGGGGGCGGCGAAGCTCGGTCCCCGTTATTCGGGTATTCGGGCCGCGGAGTGCTGGCGGACGAGGAAGTACGCCACCGGAGTCGCCACCAGCGCCAGCAGCACCGAGATCGCGAGACCGCCCATGACGGCGATGGCGAGCGGCCGGAGCATCTGTGCGCCCGAGCCCACGCCCAGGGCCAGCGGCACCATCCCGAGCGCGGCGGCGAGCGAGGTCATGAGGACTGGTCGGAGCCGCCTCTGCCCCGAGAGGACCAGGGCATCGGCGAGCGAGTGACCGGCTTGCTCGAAGTGCTCGACGGCGTCGAGCAGCAGGATGCCGTTCTTCGCGACGATGCCGACGCCGATGATCGCGCCCAGGAACGAGATGATGTTGAACGCCGTATGCGTCAGGGCGAGGGCTGCAAAGACGCCGAAGAGGGAGAGCAGCGCTCCCCAGACGATCGCGAGCGGCTGGGCGAAGCGGCCGAACTCGGCGAGCAAGACGGTGAAGACCAGGACCACGGCGAGGGCGAGGACGAAGAGGAGATTGCGGAACGCCTCCTGTTGCTGCCGGTAGAAGCCGCCGTACTCGATGCTCGTGCCCGCAGGGAGGACGACCTGATCGTTCACCTTCCGGCGGATCTCCGCGACGGCACTGCCCAGATCGCGGCCGGAGAGGCGAGCCTGAACGGCGATCGACTGGCGAAGATCCTCGCGGCGGATCTCCGTCTGGCCGCTCTCGTACTGGAGGGCACCGAGGCGATCGAGCGTGAGGAGCGTCCCCGAGGGCGGCTTGAGGAGGAGCTGGCTCAGGCGTGCGACGTCGTCGGCGTGATCGGCCTCGGCGCCGACCCGGATGCTCATGGGGCGATCCCCCCGGAGAACGAAGCCGGCGACGTCGCCGAGAAGGGCGGTGTTCGCAAGACGCGCCACCTGATCCACGTCCAGGCCGGCGCGTGCGGCGGCGACCGGATCGACCCGCAGGGTGAGAGCCGGCCCCGTCACGACCACCCCGTCGAAGACATCGACCACGCCGTCCACGTCCTCCATCACCCGGGCGATCTCCCTGGCCTTCTCCTTCAGCACGGCCTGATCCGGGGAGAAGACCTTAACCTCGATCGGGGCGGGCGACCAGGTGAGGTCACCGATCAAGTCGTTGAGAATGCCGGCGAACTCGACGTGCAGCACGGGTTGCGAGGCGTGGATCTTGTGCCTGATCTCGTCCGTGATCTCCTCCACCGAGCGGTGGCGATCGCGCCTGAGCTTGACCAGGAAATCGCCGGTATTGGGCTCCGCGATGGCGAGCGCGAGGCGCGCCCCCGTCCGACGGGAGTAGCTCTCGATCTCGGGCGTCTGCTTCAGAATGTCCTCCACCTGCAGGAGGGAGCGGTTGGTCTCGGTGAGGGACGTGCCCGGGAGCGTGAAGTAGTCGAGCACGAACGCGCCCTCGTCCTGCTCGGGCAGGAAGCCGGTCTCGGCCACGCGGTAGAGGACGAGGACGGCGCCGAGGATCGCTGCGGACAAGCCGAAGGTGAGCCAGGGGCGCGCGAGGGCACGCCGCACGGCATGCTCGTACGCCCGGAGCAGCCGGGACATCGCCGGTCCCTCTCCCGCCGCCCGCCGCGGGTCTGCGCTCAAGAAGCGCATCGCCAGGATGGGAGTCACGGCGAGGGCGAGGACGAGCGACGTGAGCAGCGCGGTCACCATGGTGAGCGCGAGCGAGCGGAAGAAGACGCCCGGCACCCCATCGAGGAAAGCGAGGGGGATGAAGACCACCACGGGTGTCAGGGTCGAGCCGAGGAGCGGGAGGCCGATCTCGCGAATCGCCGCCCGCACGGCGTCGAGGGAGTTCGCGCCACTCACGCGCTTCGTGTGGATGTTCTCGATCACCACGATCGCATCGTCGATGACGAGCCCGATGGCTGCCGCGATCCCCCCGAGCGTCATCAGGTTGAAGCTCAGGTGAAGGGGCTTCATCGCTGCGATGGTGATGAGCACGGTCAGCGGGATCACCAGCACCGCCACGGCCGCCAGCCTGACGTCCTTCAGGAACGCGAGCATGATGCCGATCGAGAGCACGAGCCCGAACGCGATGCATTCCCAGACCGAACGCGCCGACTCGCGCACCAGGATGGACTGGTCGTAGAAGGGTGCCAGGGTCAGGTTGTCCGGGAGGACCGTGCGGAGCGCGGCGAGTTCCTTCTCCACGCCGGCCGCCACCTCGACCGTGCTCGCGTCCGGCTGGCTCCGGATGTTGAGGAGCACGGCGTTGACGCCCTCTGAGGTCACGATGTTGAAGCGGGGTGCGACGCCGCGCTCGATCCGGGCGACGTCGCGGAGGAAGATCGGCGCCCGCGTCGGGCTCAGCCCCACGACGGTCGCGGCGATGTCGTCGGCCGAGGCGAATCGCCCGCTCACGAGCGCGAGGAAGAGCTGGTGGTTCTGCTCCAGCATCCCCGCGGGCGCGACGAGGTTGGTCGCGCGCAGCCGGTCGACCACGTCGGTGAGCGTGAGCCCCGCGGCGGCGAGCTTGGCGGGATCCGCGACCACGTGGAATTCCGCCTCCCGGCCGCCGACGAGATCAACACGGGCGACCCCCTTCACGCGCGCCAGCCGCGGCTTGATGACGTAGCGCGCCGTCTCCCAGACGTCCGTGATGTCGCGGTCCGGGGCCGTGAGGCTGATCCCGATGATGGGAAAGGCGGAGAAGGTGAGGCGCCAGACCTGGAGGCTCGCGGTCGTGGGAAGCTGCCCGGCCAGCTGGGCGAGCCGCCCCTGCACGAACATCAACGACTGGATCATGTCGACCTTCCAGTCGAAGAAGACGTTGATCTCCGCGGAACCCCGGCTGGTCGCCGAGCGGATCGACTCGACGCCCGGGATGTCGTTCATGCCCTCTTCGATCGGGCGGGTGATCGTGGCCATCATCTGGTCGGCCGGCATCACGCCGCTGTCGACCAGGATCACCACGCGCGGGAAGTCGGTCTGGGGGAAGACCGAGGTGGGCAGCGTGAAGGCCGCATAGATGCCCGCCGCGGCCAGGGCGAGGGTCACGAACTCGACCGTCCTCGCGTTCCGCGTGACGAAACCGGAAAGCTGGTCCAGCACGGCCGACGCGCCTACTCCAGGCGGACCTTCGTGCCGTCGGCGAGACCATAGTTCCCCTCGGAGACGACACGATCCCCGTCTGCGAGCCCCTGGACGATCTCGACGCGGTCGCCCTCGCGAATCCCCGTCGTCACTTCCCGGACGTGGGCCACCGAGTCCCGGTCGACGACCGCGACCGTTCCCTTGCCACGGGCCTCCGCGAAGGTGACGGCGGAGACCGGCACCACCAGCACCGCGTCGTGCCGGGCGGCGACGATGCGTGCCCGGCAGAGCATCCCGGGTCGCAGCGCGCGAGCCTCGTTGGCAATGGCCACCCGGACGGTGGCCGTGCCGCTTCCCGGGTCGAGCGCCGGCGCGATCAGCCTGACCTCCCCGACGCTGTCCGCGTCGTCTCGATCGGGACAGTCGATCTCCGTCGCAGCGCCGATGTGGAGATGGTCCAGCGCCGACGCGGGCACCACACAGGACAGGTCGAGATGGTCGAGCGGCGCGACCGTGAAGAGGACGGTTTCGGGCTGAACGTACTGACCGGGGGAGACCAGCCGGTGGAGCAGCGTCCCCGCAATCGGACTCCGCACCACCGACCGGTTCTCCTGGAGGCGGGCGACCCGCAGGGTCGCCTGCGCGCGCGCGAGCGCCTGCGCGGCGTCCGCATGATCCGCCTCGGCCTGGGCCACCTCCTTGGCCGCCGCGATCTCGCCCGCAAAGAGACCCTTCGCCCGCGCCAGCTTCTTTCGATTGAGCTCCTCGTCGGCCTGGGCCCGGGCGACTTCGGCTTCCGCCTCCCGGACCCCCTCCCGGAGGACGGCGGCGTCGATCTCGAGCACGGGCTCGGACACCACGACCTCTTGCCCCTCGTCCTTGAGCACGTTGACGACCGTCCCGGTCACCTGGGCTGAGACCTGCGCCTCTGCACCGAGAGAAGGGCCGACGATCCCAGCCGTCTCCACGAGCTCACGGACCGTCTGGCGTTCCACCGGAGCCGTGCGCACGAGCACCACGAGCTCGGCCTTGTCCTCCCTCTCGCTCTCGGAGGCTGGGTGCTTGCAGCCGGTCGCCGCGAGTCCGACGAGCAGGAGGACGAGCGTGCTGCCAGTCAGGAGCCGGGCCATCGTTCAATTCCGCGTCTGCGGCCTGTTCAAGGTCCGCGAGGCAGGCGGGCGCCAGCTCGTGGTTGAGCCGGGTCGTCGGACTAGGGCTGCCAGCGAGCGTAGGGAGCCGGTGCGGGTCGTGGGGTCTTGGCCCTTCGACCTCACGCCCCCACGCCGCGGCCGACCCGTCGCGCGCGGCGCGGAACGGGATGCCTCCGGAAGGCCACGTCAGACTCGTGCGGGCGACTAGGGTGCATTTCGTAGAGGGGTCGTTTCCCCATATCCGCCTCGAGAAGAGTAGCCGTGCGCCCATGAAACAACGGTGAAGCAGGTGCCGTCGCACGACAGCCATCCCTTCTGCTGCACAGTAGGATGTGGACTAAGCGCCGTCGAGAAAATTCTCTCGTTTGCTCTCCGCTGTGAGCCACCGCGGCTATCAGGTGTTTCCGTTCACCGGCGAGGTCATCATCGCCCTCCTTCCGCCGAAGCGGACGCCGGAGGACGTGAAGAAGCCGGAGGTTGCCGGCGGCTGGGCTCC
>DATILR010000508.1:0-3870 GCA_035476275.1 Binatus sp. (SeqCode)
ATCTCGCCGGCCTGCACCGCGGCCCTCCGCGGACTCTACCTCGACGGTAAGGCACGCGCCGAGACGATGGCGCGGGAGCTCAAGCACAAGACGTGAGCGGTCCTCAGACGGGCGGGTAGGGAAACTTCTGCCCGACCCCGCCATCGACGACCAGCGTCTGGCCGGTCACGTAGCTCGCCAGGTCGGAGATCAGGAAGAGGATCGCGCCGGCGATGTCGGCCGGTAGCGCCACTCGCCCGAGCGGCGTGTTGGCGCTGTTCCGCCGCCGGCCCTCCTCACCGAGCAGGGCCGACACCCGGGGTGTCCACACCACGCCCGGCGCGACCGCATTCGCCCGTACGCCGTGCGGCCCGAGTTCGACGGCGAGCGACTTGACGAGCGCGACCAGCGCCGCCTTGGCGGCGCCGTAGGCGGCGTGTCGGGGAGCCGAGCTGAGGCCGCTCACCGAAGCGACGAAGACGAGGGCGCCACCGCCGCTGGCGGTCATCGCGCGGCCTCCGAGCTGCGCGGCCAGGTAGGCATGGCGCAGGACCATATCGAAGGTCCAGTCCCAGTCCTCGTCGCGCAGCTCGAGGAAATCGGCGAAGCGGGCCATCCCGACGATGTCGACGATGCCGTGCAGCCGGCCGAGCGCGCGCGTGGCCTCGGCGACCATGCGCTCGACCGCGGGACGCTCGCGGGCATCGCCCGACCACGCCACGCCACCCACCTCGCTCGCCACCCGGGCCGCGCGCTCGGGCTCGAGGTCGACGCAGAAGACGCGTGCGCCCACCGAGGCGAGCGCGTGCGCCGTCTGTCGGCCGATGCCCTGCCCCGCCCCGATCACCACGACCCCACGGCCGTCGAGACGGAGTAAACCCGGATAGTCGGGGACGGCGTCGATCTCGCTCATCGCCCGTCGATCCGGACGAACATCGGCGCCAGCACCTCGCCCTCCACGGTCGGGAAGCGGAGCGGGCGGAAGACCACGCGGACGGGGAGATCGAACTCGAGCGTCTCGGGGTTGCAGTCGACCAGCCTCGTTGCCAGGCGCACCGCAGGGTCCTCGTCGAGCGCGACCAGTGCGGCGACGAAGGGCACCTGGTCGGCGAAGGCGGGCAGGAACGCCCGGCGCACGACGACCCACGAGAAGAGCCGGCCGTGCCCGCTCATCCGCGTCCACCCGAACTCGCCCGCGCCGCACCGCCGGCAGCGCGCGATCGGATACCAGGCGTAGGCTCCGCAGCCCGTGCAGCTGGGAATCAGCAGCTCGCCGCGACGCGCGCCCGCCCAGAACTCGCGCGTCGGCTCCCAGCCGAGGTCGGGGAGGGGAAAGTCCGCGCGCACTACTGTCGCCTCAGGATGAGGGTGCTCGCCTGGGGTCCGGTGTAGCCGCCGTAGACGCCGATCTCGGCGCCCTCGACCTGGGCCGCGGCCTCGCCGCGCACCTGACGGACGGTCTCCACCACGTGCGCGATGCCGAGCACGTAGGCATGGGAGAGCATCCCCCCGTGGGTGTTGTAGGGCAGGACGCCGCCGTCGTAGTGGAGCGTCGTTCCCTCGACGAATGCCCCGCCCTCGCCCTTTCCGCAGAAGCCCATGTCCTCGATCTGCATGAGCGCGACGATCGTGAAGGGGTCGTAGAGGGTGAGGACGTCGACGTCGGCGGGGGTGAGCCCCGCCATGGCGAAGGCGCCCGGCGCCGAGAAGACCTGCGGGGTCGAGGTGAAGGCGCCCTGCTGGGACCAGTACGTCCCGGTGTACGAGTTACCGAGCCCGACGCCCGCTACCTCGATCACGGGCTGGCGCAGATCGCGGGCCCGCTCGACCGACGTCATGACGTAGGCGCCGCCGCCGTCGGAGATGAGGCAGCAGTCCTCCTTGCGGAACGGCTCCACGAGCAGCGGGCTGGCGAGGTAGTCGGCGAGCGTCAGCGGTCGATCGTGCATGACGGCGGCCGGGGTGAGCGTCGCATGGCGGCGGCAGGCGACGGCGATCGCCCCCAGCTGGGCGGCCGTCGTGCCGAACTCGTGCATGTGCCGTCGCGCGATGGTCGCGAAGTATACGGGCTGGGGAAACCACCCGAAGGGCACCTCGAGGTTCTGCTTGACGAGGTCCTCGGCGTGCACCTGGCCCGGACCGCCGACCATCTCGGCGCGCTGCGTGGCCCACGCGACCGAGAAGACGTTGAGGACGTGGCGCGCCTGGCGCCGACGGATCGCCAGCGCGGCGTCGTGGGGCGCCGTCCCCGCCCAGACCATCCCGCCGCCGCGCTCCGAGACCCAGAGCTCGTGCGAGGTCCCGAAGTGCGCATGGAAGGCCGCCGCGTCGAACTGGTCACCCATGAAGGGCGCGTACATGAGGCCGTCGATGTCCGAGGGGGCCAGTCCGGCATCCGCGAGCGCGCGCTGCACGGCCTCCGCGGCGATCTCCTTCGGCGTCCGCCCCGACGCGCGGGTGTGCGCCGACTCCCCGACCCCGACGATGGCGACTTCTCCCCCGATGTCCTCGAGGGGGGCCGGGCAGCCCCAGTCGGTGTCGGCCACGCCGGCACCCTAGCGCACGCGTCGCGCCGGGGTCCAGGGTTGGCCGCGCGGCCGCTCAGTGCTTGATCGCGGTGGGCGGGGCGGGCAGCCGGGAGAGGATGCCGTCGGCCTTCTGCTGCGAGGTGCTGCCTTGGTGGTGCGCGGCGTAGTACTGCAGCAGCGTCGCGGCACGCTGGCCTTCCGGGGTCTGCATGTACGCCGCCAGGGTGGCGTCGTCCATGCCGCGGAGCGAATTCAGGAAGGTGCGGCGCATTCGCTGCTGGAGATCGTCCGGACCATTCTGCTGTTGCTGGTCGGCTCCGGCCTGCTGGCTGGCTCCGGCCTGCTGGCTGGCCGCCGCCGCCTGGAGGGCGCCGAGCATCTGGGGCATGTTCCCTCGACCGCCACCACGGCCATGCTCCGATCGTCCGCCATGCATGTCGTGCCGTTGGGCGCGTTCCGCCACCATCAGGGCGGCCGCGCTCGTCGGCGCGAAGCTGGGCGTCAGGCCCGGGAATCCCGGATCGCGCGCCACCGTTGCCATCGCCTCGTCGGCGCGCGCGATCGCCACGTTGAAGACCGACGTCGCGCCGGGTGGTGGAGGCAACAGCTCGATGACGCGCAACGCGCCGTCGGGGCCGTAGCGCAACGCGAAGGAGTTCTGCTGGCCGAGCAGACGTTCGAGCGCACCCGTGAGCGGCTCCGCGTCGAACTCCGCGCTCACGTCGCGCGCCTCGCACACGCCGCGCACCTCGGCGCCACTCTTCCGTCCGATCTCGCTCAGCAGATCGTTGATCGGCACGGCGTGCGCGTGGATAGTCAGGCGGTCGTTGTCGTACTCGAGGACGCGCAGCGCCGATTTCTCCGCGGCGCCACAGACTCCGCATGTGATGAAGACCAAGAGAGCTACCAGTCTTGCGGGGCGCCGCGTCACGGGCGGAATCTAACTTCGCGCGGGCTGCTAGCGCAAGCCCTAATTTCAGTGCCGCGTGCTGCGACGGCGCAGCGTCTATGGCGTCCGCTCACGCAAGCCGCCCCCTCAGCGCTGGTGGGGGACGAAGTCGGCTTCCCAGTCGAGCCTGGTCTCGCCCTCGGCCACCGCGCCGGCGGCCTGAAGGGCCCGCACGCAGCTGTTCCAGCGCAGGATCGCGTCGTCGTTACCCGCCGGACGGAGCCGCTCGGCCTCGGCGTAGCGGGCGAGGGCCTGGTCGAACAGCACCCGCACCGAGGCGACTGGGATGCCGGCCATCAGCTGCGCCTTCGCCTGGCGCTCGTAGGCGAGCCCGCCATAGAAGGCCCGCTCGTAGGGATCACGCAGTCGGGCGAAGACCTGCTGCGCTTCTGCAAAGCGAGTACCGGTGGACGC
>DATILR010000509.1:0-12405 GCA_035476275.1 Binatus sp. (SeqCode)
GGGTCGTGCCGAGCGCGGCAAAGCCGCGCTCGGCAGACGTCACAAGCGTGCTTCTCAAGCCGGCGCGTGGCTGATCAGGGCGTACTGCGGCGGGAGCGGACGAAGACTTGGACCAGGCGCATGGCGACGCGGTAGCCGACGACGCAGAGGACGGCGTCGCGTACGGAGATGATCTGGAGCGCGTGCGAGGCGTCGGAGAGCTTCACCTGGCCCAGGGTCTGGAGCACCTGCCAGCCGGTCTGCGCGCAGACGACGAGGATGACGAGGAGGCCGACGGCGGCAACCACGCCCAGCATCTCGCGCAGCGTACGGAGGGGGGTCTCTCTGGTCAGCTCGATGGCAGCGGCGGGTTCCGCCTCCTGGTGCATTGCCCACGCCACGCGGGTCCACCGTGCAACGCCGATGCCAGATGAGAGCCCATCTGGGGCGCGCTCGGCGAAGCGTCGAGCGGCACCGCCGTGACGCTGCGCCGGCAGGACGACGGATCCCGACCGCGGCGAGACGCGCCGCTGCTCAGGCGGTGGCGCCGGTGGCGGCGCCGCCGTTCAATCCGGCCGGCCGCGGCGGGAGCGCGCCCGGCTCGATCAGCCCGCGCTTCATCAGGTCGGCGAGCGCGATGTCGAGGGTCTGCATCCCGATGCGCTGGCTCGTCTGCATCATCGACGGGATCTGGTGCAGCTTCCCCTCGCGGATCAGGTTCCGCACCGCCGGAGCCCCGATCAGGATCTCGCACGCCGCGATCCGCCCGCCGCCCTTCTTCTTCACGAGGGTCTGCGCGATCACCGCCTCGAGCGACTCCGAGACCATGGTGCGGACCTGGTTCTGCTGCCCGGCGGGGAAGACGTCGATGATGCGATCGATCGTCTTGGGCGCGCTCGAGGTGTGCAGCGTGCCGAAGACGAGGTGGCCGGTCTCGGCCGCGGTGAGCGCGAGCGACATGGTCTCGAGGTCGCGCAGCTCGCCCACCAGGATCACGTCGGGATCCTCGCGCAGCGCGCTCCGGAGCGCGTTGGAGAACGACCGCGTGTGCGGTCCCACCTCGCGCTGGTTCACGAGGCAGCGCTTGGGCGGATGGACGAACTCGATCGGATCCTCGACGGTCAGGATGTGGGCGTCCCAGGTCTGGTTGATGAGGTCGACCATGGCAGCCAGCGTCGTCGACTTCCCGGAGCCCGTCGGCCCGGTCACGAGCACGAGGCCGCGCTCGCGGGTGCACAGCTCCTTCAGGACGGGCGGCAGGTTCAGCGATTCGAGCGTGGGGATCAGGGTGGGGATCGTCCGCAGCACCGCGCCGGGGCCGCGGCTCTGGATGAAGACGTTCACGCGAAACCGGCCCTTGCCGGGGACCTCGCAGGCGAAGTCGATCTCGTGCTCGGCCTGGAAGATCTGTCGCTGGTCGTCGGTCATGATGGAGCTCACCAGGGCGGTGACCCCCGCCGCACTGAGCGCCGGGTGTTCGGTCCGCGTCAGGTCGCCGTGAATGCGCATCAGGGGCGGCAGACCCGCGCTCAGGTGGAGGTCGGAAGCGCCCAATTCCACCGTCTCGCGCAGCAGCTCTTCCATCGTCCGCATGGCGGGCGACGAGATGCAAGGCACGGGCCAGGCGGAGGGCGCAGATTCCTAGCGGTCAGGTGCGCTGGCGTGCGGCACGGCAGTGCCGCGGCGTCCAGCGCTGGTCGTTCTCGGCGCTGGGGATCAGGCCTGCGGCTCGGGAGCCGGGATGATGCGCACCCGCCGCCGGTCCTTCCCGAGGCGCTCGTAGTGGACGGTGCCGTCGATCAGCGCGAACAGCGTGTAATCCCGCCCCATGCCGACGTTCGGGCCCGGATGGATGCGCGTGCCGCACTGCCGGACCAGGATGTGCCCGGCCCGCGCGTGGGCGCCCGCGAACACCTTCACGCCGCGCCGCTGACCCTGGCTGTCGCGGCCGTTGCGCGTGCTACCCTGTCCCTTCTTGTGCGCCATGGCTCGCTCCGTTTCCCTCTACGCGATCTCCGTCACGCGCAGCGTGGTGATCGACTGCCGGTGGCCGCGGCGGCGACGATAGTTCTTCCGTCGCTTCTTCTTGTAGACGAGGATCTTCCGCGCGCGACCCTGCGCGACGATCTCGGCCCGGACCCGCACCCCTTCGACGAGCGGGGTGCCGACCCGCACTGCGGCGTCGTCGGCGGTGAGCAGCACCTCGGTGAACTCGACGGGCGCGCCCACTTCACCCGCCAGTCGTTCCACCCGGACGATCTCCCCGGGCGCGACGCGGTACTGCTTCCCTCCGGTGCGGATGACGGCGTACGCCATGAAACGATCGCGGCGCGGCTGGTCTTGCCGCGCCGACGAGTGGTCTGTACTTGAGGGGCGGAGGGGTGTCAACCGAATGCTCCGCCTCACCCTCTACAGCCGGCAGGACTGCCCCCTCTGCGACGAGATGCGGAGCGTGGTGGCGACCGTGGGACGCGGAGTGCCGTTCCACCTGGAGATCATCGACGTGGACTCGCATCCCGCACTGGTGGCCGCCTACGGCGACGAGGTCCCGGTGCTGTGCGTGAACGGCGTCAAGGTCTTCGCGGGACGGGTCGACGTGCGCACGCTGCGCGCTCGCCTCGCGCGGGAACGTCCGTAGATGCCCACCATCGCGATCGATGCCATGGGTGGAGACCACGCGCCGGAAGACGTGGTGAAGGGGGTGGCACAGGTCTCGCTGGCGACCGACATCGAGTGTCTGCTGGTGGGCGACGAGCGGCGCATCCAGGAGCAGCTCGAGGGGGTCTCCTACAACCCCGAGCACATCGCGATCCTCCATTGCCGGGACGTGATCGGCATGGCCGAGGAACCGCGCGAGGCGATGCGCCGCCGGGATGCCTCCCTGCTGGTCGGGACGCGCGCCGTGGCCGAGGGCCGGGCCGACGCCCTGGTTACCGCCGGGAACACGGGGGCCTGCATCCTCGCCTGTGCCAAGCACTTCCCGCTGGTCCGTGGCATCCGGCGCGCCGCGCTGGCGAGCGTCTATCCGCGCCACGTCGAGTACGCAGGACAGGATCGCTTCGCGCTCCTGCTCGACGTTGGCGCCACCGTGCGCTGCGAGCCGGAGGAGCTGGTGCACTTCGCGGTCATGGGCGCCGGCTATGCGCGTCGCATCTCCAAGGTGGCGAGCCCGCGCGTCGCGTTGCTCAACATGGGAAGCGAGGAGAACAAGGGGGGCGAGACGCTGGTGGCGGCGCATCGCCGGCTGCGTGCGCTCGGTGGCATCAACTTCGTCGGCAACGTCGAGGGCAACGACCTGGTCCGCGGCCGCGCCGACGTCATCGTGTGCGAGGGCCTGGTCGGGAACATCGCGCTCAAGCTGATCGAGGGAGTGTCCGAGGTGTTCACCGACCTGGCGAGCGTCGCGGCCGAGCGCCGGCTCACCTGGCGCTTCGGTCTCCGCCTCCTGGCGCGCGGCATCGAGCGCCTGCGCGAGCTCACCGACTACGCGCAGTACGGCGGCTCGCCGATCCTCGGCTTCGAGCGGCTCTGCATCAAGTGTCACGGGCGCTCCACGGCGCAGGCGGTCGCCAATGCCGTCAAGGTGGCGGCCAAGTCGGTCAGGGACCGGGTGCCGGCGGAGATCGCGGCGGCCGTGGCCGCGGTGGGGTGAGGACGTGCGGCTCGGCAACCCCCGCCGGCGCGGCCGATCGGCTCCCCCCGCGACCTCGCTCGTCTGCCGGTGGGACCTCGACAAGACCTACCTCCGCAGCGAGTTCACCACCCTTCGACAGCTGCTGCGCACGGCGTTCGAGCGGCCGGAGCAGAAGGTCGACGTTCCCGGGGTGGCGGAGCTCATCCGGGCGCTCAAGGCGGCGGCCGAGTCGCGCGGCCAGACGGCGCTCGTCTACTTCGTCTCCGCCAGCCCGCCCCAGATCGGCAAGTCGATCCGGGCCAAGCTCGCCCTCGACGGCGTGCCCTACGACGGGATCGTGTTCAAGAACCAGCTCGAGCATCTGCGACGGGGCAAGTTCCGCAATCTTCGTGAGCACGTCGGCTTCAAGCTCGTCGAGCTGCTGCGCGGTCACCTGGCGGCGCCGGCCGACACGCAGGAGCTCTGCTTCGGCGACGACTGGGAGTCCGACTCGCTCATCTACTCGCTCTACGCCGACATCCTCGCCGGTCACCTCGCGGCCGCGCCGCTCACCGCGATCCTGATGCGCATCCGCGTCGATCCGCTGCTCGTGGCCGAGGTCATCGACCTCGCCACCCGGGTGTCCGGACGCGATGCCGTCGAGCGCATCTTCATCAACCTCGAGCGACGGACGCCGCCCGCGACCTTCCGGCTCTTCGGCCCGCGGGTGGTCCCGACCTTCAACTACTTCCAGACGGCGGTCGTGCTCGCGGTGATGGGCCGCCTGCGCCTCGAGGACGTCACCCGCATCGGCACCGTGCTGGTCGAGCGCTCCGGATACACCGCGCGTCGTCTCGACAACTCGCTCGACGACCTCGTCCGGCGCGGGTACCTGACGCTGCCGGCGGCGGAGCGGCTGGCCGCGCCGCTCCGGGCGACGGGACTCCTCAGCCTTCCGACGCCGCGCACGCGCTGGCGCCGGATGCTCGTGCGCCTCGGGCGCTGGCGCCCGCGCCGATCCAAAGCCCGGCCGGTGACTTCGGCGGGTGCGCTCGACTACGATGCGATACTCGCGCGCGTGCAGCCGGCCGCACGCCATGCGGCCGCGAGCGGAGGGACACCATGATCGCGGAGGAGTTCGTCGTCGTCCTGGTGACGGCGGGGAGCAGCGAGGAGGCCGCGCGCATCGGACAGGCGCTGGTGGCCGAGCGTCTGGCTGCCTGCGCCAACGTCGTCGGCCCGATCCGCTCCATCTACCGCTGGCAGGGAGCCATCGAGGACACGGCGGAGCACCTGCTCCTCTTGAAGGCGCGTGCGCGCGACGCGGCGGCGGTCGACGAGCGGGTCCGGGCGCTGCACAGCTACGAGGTTCCGGAGGTCCTCGCGCTCCCGATCCGCGCCGGGTCGGCTGCCTACCTCGCATGGCTCGCCGAAGCGACCGCGCGCGGGGGGTGAGCACCCGCCGTCGCCGCGCGGTCGCCAGCGAGTTCTCGGCGGGCGGTCTCGTGTACCGGAAGCGGGCGGGGAAGTGCATGGTCGTGCTCGCCGCCCGCCGGCATGCCGAGAGCGGGACGCTGCTCTGGATGCTCCCCAAGGGGCATCCGGAGCCGGGCGAGACCCCCGCCGAGGCCGCCCGGCGCGAGGTGCGCGAGGAGACGGGCATCGACGCCGAGGTCGAGCGGCCCCTCGGCGACGTCACGTACTGGTATGCGCGACGCGACGCCCGGGGGCGAGCGCGCCGGGTGCTGAAGCAGGTCCGCTTCTTCGTGATGCGCCATCGGGGCGGCCGCTTCGGGGACCGGGACGACGAGATGGACGCGGTTCGCTGGTTCCCGCTCGCGCGGGCCGAGACGCGCGCTGCCCGCGAGAACGAACGCCGCCTGCTCCGGCGGGCGCGGCGCCTGCTCGAGGGGGATGCGCGCCGGACGGATGGCGCCGCGCGCGGGCGCGGCGCCTAGCCCGCTTCCTCGAGTGCGTGCTCGAGCAGTGCGGCGTTGGGCAGCATCCCGTGCAGGTTGCGCCGCACCGCCGCGAGCGCCGGGCGAAGATTGCGGAACGCGAGTCGACCTCGCAGCTCCCCGAGGCGGCCTGCGTGCTCCTCGAGGAAGCGGGTCAGCACGGTGAGCGAGACGAGTTCGAGGCCGCCCAGGTCGATGACCAGCCGCTCGGACGTGCCACCCACCGCGCGTCGCACCCGGCTCACCAGCTTGCGGGCGGCGCGGGCGTCGATCGCGCCGTCGAGCCGGATGACGAGCGCCTTCAGGGTGTCGTCGCGCATCGCCCGCGCGCGCAGCCAGGCGCTGCGCATCTGCCCGGAGCCCGCGTGCATGGCGTCGACCAGCGTCGAGACGAACGGCACGCGCTCCCGGATGCGGATCGGTCGGGCGAGCGCGCCCGCGAGCCGCATCGCGGGCGTCGCGTGGGCGGGCGGCCGGGCGAGCAGCAGGCGCCGGGTCCGGTAGTTGGCCACCAGGGCCGCCTGCCGCCTGGCACCGAGGACCCCCGTGCGGCGCCAGATCGCGCGATGGGAGTGCAGCGTGCGCGCCGCCCACGCGAGCCCGCGCGCGAGCTCCTCCGCGTTCATCTCGCCGCGCTCCTCCGCGGCCGCGAGCTCCGGGAAGGGAACGCGGCCGGCCCGGCAGAGCCACGCCGCCCGCCCGAATACGCCGGCGTCGTCGCCCGGCCGGCCGAGGGCGCAGTGGACCACGGTGAGCAATCCCGCGCGCCGGATGCTACGCAGATCCGCTGCGGCGGCACGAAGGCGGGCGAGGTCGTGATAGCCGTTCGCCGCGCGCAGGAGGGGATCCGGATCGGGCCCGAAGACCAGGGCCCGACACCCACTCCGGCGCGCGTGACGCAGCAGGGGACGGTCGCCGGCCACGGCGAGCTCGGCTTCGACGCCCCAGGGGCGGCCGAGCCGGGCGAGATGCGTGCAAAGGAGCCGGGCGTAGGAGGTGATGCGCCCGAAGGGGAGTCCGGTGAGCAGCACCGCGCCCGCCTCGGCCGCGATCTCCTCGGCGACGTAGCCCGGAGCACGCACGGCTCCCGTCGGGCCGACGAGGGGGACACGCCTCCAGCTCGCCATGGTCGCGCCTATAGGGAGGCGGCCGTTCGAATGCAATAGCGAACGAGCCGCTCCCGCCGGCGCGGTCGTCGGCGCGCCGTTCGCGCCGTGGCGTCACCTGGAGTAGGAACCCTCCGCCGATGCTCTGGGTCATGCTCGTGGTGGCCGTGCTGATCGTGATCCTCGAGCGGCGCCGCGGCCGCCGTGCGGTCGCGGCACTCGAGCGACGCCTCGAGGCGGCGTCGCGCGGCCTCGAGTCCCTGCAGCAGGCCTTCTCGCACTTCGCCCCGGCGGAGGTGGTGGAGGAGATCATCGCGCAGGGCTTCTCCACGCGCTCGGAGAAGAAGGAGATCACGGTCCTGTTCGCCGACCTGAAGGGCTTCACCGCCCTCGCCGAGCGGCTCGATCCGGAGGTCCTCGTCCGCGTCCTGAACGGCTACTTCGAGCGCGTGAGCCGCGCCATCACCGCCCATCGCGGCCACGTCTCCAAGTTCATGGGCGACGGCGTGCTCGCCCTCTTCGGAGCGCTCGAGGCGAATCCGTGGCAGACGAACGATGCGGTGCACGCGGCCCTGGAGATCCGCTCGGCGCTCGCCGACTACTCCGCCACGCTGCGCGGCGAGGGACTCCCCGTGCTCGCGGTCGGCATCGGCATCCATCGCGGGAGCGTCGTCGCCGGGGTCATCGGCAGCGCGGAGCTCGTGGAGTACGGCGTCATCGGGCGCACGGTGAACCTGGCGGCGCGTGTCCAGGCGCTGACGCGGTCCTTCGTCGTCGACGTCCTGGTGACGGAGGCGGCGCGCAACGTCCTCGATCGGCGCTTTCGCCTCGTGCCGATGCCGCCGACGGAGGTGAAGGGGCTGCCCGGTCCGCTTGCGACGTTTGCGGTCGAGGCATTCGAGCCGGCAGCCGGCGCTTCAGAACCCGGTCCGCCCCGGATGGAGTGAGCCGCCGTCGAACGGCCGGGCGGCGCCACGATGGCGAGCACGGACGTTTCGCGGGCCCCTCCTCGCCGCACGTGAGACGAACCTCCCGTACAATCCTCGGTGAGCCGGCTAGTTCGCTCGCTTGCGCTTCGCGCCTTGCACGGTCTTGCAGAACTGCATGCCGTGAAGGTTGAACGGACGTCCCGCGACCGGCACTCGCGCACGGCGGCCAAGGCCAACCACCTGCTCGGGAGCGGCGGAGCGTAGGGACGCCCCCGGTGGCAGACGACTTCCGGCGGCCGGAGGGAGACTGCTCGAACGCTTTGGCATCCAACGTGCTTCAACGCGAGCAACACTGTCTCAGTCGCTCGACGGGTGCCTCTGGAAGACTGCGGACTAGGTGTCCGAAGGCGGGACAGGTACTCGTCTCCTAGATGACTGAACCAGTGGGTGCTCGCAAGACGCAGCGCCCCGTGGCGGTGTCGCAGATGGCAAGTGATCAAGAATCGAAGATCGGGATTTCGTCCACGGGGCGTCGACGACGCCGCTGGATCTGGCCGTGCATCATCGGCGGTCTCTTGTTCGCCGCCACTCTGCTGGGGACGTCGGTCGCGTGGGCCCAGACCCCGTGCGTCACGGATGCCGATTGCAGCGACGGCGACGCCTGCAATGGCATCGAGGTGTGTGTCAGCGGTACGTGCCAGCCCGGTACCCCCGTGGTCTGCACGGCCCTCGATCAGTGCCACGCGATCGGGACCTGTGACCCGGCCAGCGGCGCGTGCTCGAACCCGGCGGTGGCCGACGGGACCGCCTGCAACGACGGTCTCTTCTGCAACGTGGGCGAGACGTGCAGCGCGGGAGTCTGCGGTGGGGGGTTCCCGCGAGACTGCTCCTCGCTGACCGGCCAGTGCAGCACCGGCGTGTGCAACGAGGGCGCCGGTTCCTGCCAGGCGCAGCCGACCAACGAGGGGCTCGCCTGCGACGACGGGGAGGCCTGCACGACCGGCGACGTGTGCACCGCCGGCGTCTGCGCCGGCAGCGCGATCGTCGATTGCGCGGGATCCCGCATCGTGGTCGCGAACAGCGGCGACGGCTCGGCGAGCTTCATCCGGACCTCCGATCTCGTCGTCGAGGCCACGTCCGCGACGGGTGTGGCGCCCCAAGGGGTGGCCATCACCCCTGACGGGGTCACGGCCTACATCACCAACAGCGCCGACGACACCGTCACCGCGCTCGATCTCCGCACCCACGCGACGGTGGCGACGATCGGGGTCGACGCGGCGCCGAAGGGTATTGCCATCACGCCGGACGGGCAATTCGTCTACGTTGCCAACAGCGCCTCCGACAGCATCAGCATGATCGCGACGGCCAGCAACGCGGTGGTCGGAACGATCGTGCTCGATCCGCTGGGCACGCTGCCGCCATTCACGCCGATCGACCTCGAGGTCACACCCAACGGGGCCTTCCTCTACGTCACCAACTCCTCACACAACACGGTGAGCGTGTTCCGCACCACCGACGACCTGCTCCTCGCCGAGGTACCCGTGGGACGACAGCCGGGGGGTCTGGCGATCACCCCCAACGGCGCACTGGTGTTCGTTGCCAACGCGGCCGACAGCACGGTCTCCGTGCTGCGGGTCGCCGACAATGCCGTCATCGGTACCATCCCGGTCGGCCGGGGGCCCTACGACGTCGCCTTCGCGTCGAATGGTACCCTCGCCTTCGTCACGAACTCGCTGGCCAGCAGCGTCTCCAAGCTCCGGGTCTCCAATCTGAGCGTCATCAGCGTGATTGCGGTTCCCAGCAATCCGACGGGTATCGCCGCCACGCCGGCGGGGGACCGGCTCTACGTGGCGAGCACGGGCGCGAGCAAGGTGACCGTCATAGATCCCCTGCTCAACGTGTTGGCGCCTGCGGTGAGCGTGGGGGTCGCACCGGTGGGGCTCGCGGTCACGGGGGTAACGAAATTCCAGATCGCCGGGTCGGCGGCACCCAGCACGGTGGCCCCCGGGGGCCAGGTGACGTTCACCTTCTCGTACGGGAATTCGGGCTCGAAGACCGCCGACGGGGTCACGATCAGTGCGACGCTTTCGAGCTCGGCAGACTTTGTGAGCGCCTCTCCGGGAGGGACGCTCAACGGGAGCACCGTCGAGTGGCTGATCCCCACGCTTGCGGCCGGGGCCTCGGGGGTCGTGTCGTTCACCGTGGCCGTGCACAGCCCGCTCGCGCCCAACACCAAGATCACGTCGACCGCGACCATCGCGGACCCCGAGGGCGTCACCGCGCAGGCCACCGCTTCGTCGCTTGTCGTCTCGAACCCCCAGTACAGTCTCGCCAAGGTCGACAACCCCGACCCGGTGGCTGCCGGGGGGTCGCTCGTCTACACGATCAGCTACGCGAACAACGCGAGCGCGAACGCCGACGGCGAAGGCGTCTCCATCGCGGAGACCTACGACCACAACTTCACCTTCGTCTCGGCCGTCCCCGCTCCCATTCCGGGGACCAACAACCTGTGGGCGGTCGGCGGGCTGCCGGTGGGCGGCTCGGGCACGATCGTCGTCACGGGCACCGTCAAGACGCCCCTTCCGAACGGCACGATCCTCGCGAATGTCGTCACGTTGCGGGACCGATTCGGGACGGCCCTCTCGGCCAATCAGAACACGGCGGTCTCCTCGAGCCCCCTCCTGGGCGTCGCCCTTGCGGACGACCACGATCCGGCGCCCGCCGGCAGCCAGGTGACCTACACCATCAACTACACGAACACGGGGAACAACAACGCCTCGGGTGTGGTGCTGACCACAACCTACGATCCGAACGTGACCTTCGTCAGCGCCACCCCGCCACCCGCTGCGGGAACGACGAACCGATGGACGATCGGGACGTTGAACACGGGAGCGAGTGGCGTGATCTCCGTGAGGGTCCAGCTCGCGCCCGTGCTGGCGAACGGGACGATCCTGACCAACCAGGCCACCATCAGCGACGGCAGCGGCAACGTCGCGAACGCCGCGGAGACCACGACTGTCTCCTCGGCACCGGTGCTGAATCTCGCCGTGGCCGACAGTCCCGATCCGATCGCCACCGGGCAGACGCTGACCTACACGCTCACCTACTCGAACACGGGATCCGACGTGGCCGCGGGAACGCGCATCGTCGTGTCGTACGACCCGGGGGTCACCTTCCTGTCCGCGGACACGCCGCCGAGCGTGGGAAACAATGAGTGGGACGTGGGCGATGTTCCCGTGGGCGGCGGGGGGACGATCGTGATCCAGGTCCAGGTGGATGCCCCCCTCGGGTCGATCCTCACCACCCAGGCGGTGATCTCCGAAGCGGCCGGGGCCTCGGCGTCGGCCAGCGCGAACACGACGGTCCAGATCACCCCCGTGTTGACGTTGAGCCTCACCGATTCAACCGATCCAGCCCCTGCCGGCGGGCAGTTCACCTACAGCATCCGCTACGGCAATGTCGGCAACACCCCCGCCACGAACGCGGTCGTGTCCGCGGTCTACGATCCGAACCTGGCGTTCGTCTCCGCGTCTCCCGCACCCGATGCCGGTACCACCCAGCAGTGGACGCTCGGTACGGTGAACGACGGGACCAGCGGCGAGATCCTGGTGACCGTCCAGGTGGCATCACCGCTGGCGAACGGCTCGATCCTCAACTCGCAGGCGCAGATGACGGCGGACGGCGGACTCTCCGCGAGCGCGAGCCAGAGCACGACCGTGCAGTCGGCACCCGCGCTGGCGGTGTCGAAGACCGACGACACCGATCCCGTTCCACCGGGCGGCAACGTCACTTACACGATCGCATACTCCAACCCCGGGACCGACGGCACCTCGGGCGTGGTGGTCACCGAGGCCTATGACCCGTCGGTCGTCTTCGTCAGCGCAACGCCGCTTGCGGACGCGGGAACCGGCAACCGTTGGACGATCGGCACGCTCGCGGCCGGCGGAAGCGGCACGATCCAGGTGACGGTCACGGCGCCCGCCGCGCCGAACGGGACGATTCTCACCAACACGGTGACCGTTCGGGATGGTGGCGGACGCAGTGCCGTGGCCGTCGAGCAGACGACGGTCAGCTCGCCCACCTTCAGCCTCGGTGTCACCGACAACGTGGATCCGGTGACCAGCGGCCAGGAAATCGAGTTCCAGGTGGCCTATGGGAACATCTCCGGTGCCTCGGAGTCCGGCGTCGTCGTGCGGGCCGTCTACGATCCGAAGTTCGTGATCGTGGACGCCGTGCCGGCCCCGGACGCCGGCACGAGCAATACCTGGACCGTCGGGGCGCTCGGCAGCGGCGCCAGCGGTCAGATCACCGTCCGGGGCTTCTTCGGGACCACGACCGCGACGCGGATCGCGCAGACGCGGTTCCAGATCGCCAGCCCGGACGGGGCCGCCTTCGCGACCGAGACCACCCGCGTGCTCGGTTCCCCGCCCTTCACCCTGCAGCGGCTGACGCTCCGGCGAGCCGGCAGGGACATCTGGGCCCTCCGGGGACGGTTCACGGCCCCTCGCCTCAACCCGACGGGTCAGCCCGTCGAGCTCTCGATCCCGGGCCCGGGAGGCATCGAGCACACGACGCCGCTCACCTTGGCCCAGCTGGACATGGTGCGGCCCGGGTACTTCGCGTTCCTCGGCGACGTGGTCGGAAACGGGCGCGTCAAGATGTTCCTCAAGCAGCGCGGGACGGACTGGAAGATCATCGTGAGCTCTCGCGGGACGGGCATCCTGCCGACCTTTGCGGCCGACCATACGTTCTTCGCCCTGCTGCGCATCGGAACGGCGTCGTTCGTGTCCGCGAGCGGACAGCTGCGGGACGTCGCGCCC
>DATILR010000510.1:0-20343 GCA_035476275.1 Binatus sp. (SeqCode)
ACCACCATGACGGCGAGGAGCACGCTCGCCGTGAGGAGGCCGACCCCGTAGATCGGGCCCGAGAAGAGCGGGATGAAGCCGAGCGCGCCCTGGATCGTGGTCTCCAGGCCCCGCATGGCCGGTACCAGAACGAAGACGCCCACCAGCCCGTAGACGACGCTCGGCACCGCCACCAGGAGCTCGATCAGGAACGTGAGCCCGTCGGCGATGCGCAGGGGGAGGAGCTCTGCCAGACAGATGGCCGCCCCGAGCCCGACCGGGACGGCGATTGCGAGCGCGAGGAAGGTCGTCATCACGGTCCCGTAGATGAAGGGCAGGGCGCCAAAGCGAAGCGCCACCGGATCCCACACGGAGGTCCAGAGGAACGGCCAGCCGAAGGCGACTCGGGCCTGCCGTGACTGGACGAAGAGGACGGTGGCGATGGTCGCCGTGATGGCGAGCACGGAGAGCGCCAGCCCGAGCGAGCCGGTGCGGAGCAAGAAGTCCCCCACGCGCCGCGGGCGAACGGGGAGCTTCGCCTCGCGGCGGACGCCGATCGCCCCGACCGCCTCCACGTGCTCCGTGACGACTATCCCCCGACGGTGATCTTGCTGAGCGCCTGCCGCTCGCGCGTCACCAGCGCCGGGGGCAGCGGCGCATAGTTGAGCGGCGGGGCCAGGCTCTGTCCGTCACTCAGCATCCACTCGAGGAACTTCTTGAGTGCGGCGCCCTTGTCGGCGTCGGCGATCCGCGTCGGGACGAGGAGCCAGGTGAAGCTCGCGATCGGATAGGCCGTGGCCGCGGGCGCATCCGTGATCGACACCCGGAAGTCGTCGGGGATGTTCTCTGCGCCTGCAGCCGCCGCGGTGACACTGTCGAGGCTCGCCTGTACGAACTTCCCGGCCCGGTTGCGGACGTCACCGTAGGGCAGCTTGTTCTGCAGGGCGTAGATCAGCTCGACGTATCCGATCGAATTGGGTGTCTGCTTGACCAGGCCGGCGACCCCCTCGTTCCCCTTCCCCCCGAGCCCGACCGGCCAGTTGACGGAGGTGTTCCGGCCGACGGTCTTCTGCCATTCCGGGCTCACCTTGCTCAGATAGTCGGTGAAGATGTAGGTCGTGCCGCTACCGTCGGAACGATGCACGGGAACGAGGGCCTGCGAGGGCAGCTTCACGCCGGGGTTCGCCTCCGCGATCGCCGGGTCGTCCCACTTCGTCACCTTGCCGAGGAAGATGGCCGCCAGCGCCTCCGGCGTGAAGCGCAGCCGTTCGATGCCCGGCAGATTGAAGGTGGGAACGACGGCGCCGAGGACGGTCGGGAGGTGCAGGATCGGGATCTTGGCAGACGCGAGCTGCTCGTCGGTCATCGGACCGTCCGTGGCACCGAAGTCGATCGTGCCGTCGAGCACCTGACGGATGCCGCCCCCGCTGCCGATCGACTGATAGTTGATCTGCAGGTCGGAGAAGCGCTTGTGGAACTCGTCGAACCACTTGGAGTAGATCGGATACGGGAAGGTTGCGCCCGCGCCCGTGACCAGTACGGCCGCGCGGGACGCGACCACGGCGAGCACGAGACCGAAGACCACAGCCGCCCAGACGCGCTGTCGCATGCTCCCTCCTTTCGTTCTTTCGCCGGGATCTCTAGCGGTGCCGTGTTACATTCTCGTGACGGCGATGTGAAAGGACCGGCAGTAGACGGGGGACCCCCATGTGACACCTCACCGGCGGATCGGTAGGATGCCGCCGTGCGTCTGGCGGCGATCGACGTCGGGTCCAACTCGGTCCACATGGTGATCGCCGAGGTGAGGCCAGAGGGGCACGTGCGGGTGGTCGAGCGGGTCAAGGAGATGGTGCGCCTGGGGCGGCGCGCCTTCACTACTGGCCGGCTCTCTCCCGAGGCGATGGATCTGGCGGTGCGCGCCGTGCAGGATTTCGGGCGGCTGGCGCGCGCCCGGCGCGTCGATCGTCTCCGGGCCGTGGCGACCAGCGCCGTGCGAGAGGCCCGGAACGGGCCGGCGCTGGTGCGGCGGTTGCGGCGAGAGACCGGGATCGCGGTGCGGGTCATCTCGGGCCTGGAGGAGGCTCGCCTCATCTTCCGCGCAGCCCGGCATGCCCTCGGGCTCGAGGGGGGACCGCATCTGCTGGTCGACGTCGGGGGGGGGAGCGTCGAGCTCGTCCTCGTTCACGACGGCCGCCCGCTGTGGCTGCGGAGCCTGCCGCTCGGTGTCGCCCGCCTGACCGAACGCTTCCTTCTGCACGATCCGCCCACCGCACGGGAGGTCCGGCGCCTGGAGCGGCACCTCGAGGAGGTGCTCGGCGCGCTGCTCGACCGCGTCCGGCGCGCGGAGGTGGTGCGCGCCGTGGGGACCTCGGGGACGGTCAACACGCTGATCGCGATGGCGCGGGCCACGCGCGGCGAGGATCTCGGTCGGCTGCACGGCGCGAGCGCGAGCGCGCGGGAGATCCGGCGCCTACGCCGGCGCATCCTCGCCGCCGACGTCGCCAAGCGGAGCGGGCTCGCCGGGATGGACACCAAGCGGGTCGACCTGATGCCGGCGGCGGCGATCCTGCTCAACTTCATCCTCACTCGATCCGCAGCCCCGACGCTCGTCGCCTGCACGTGGGCCCTGCGCGAGGGGTTGCTCCTCGACCTGGCGCGCGTGCGGAGTGACATCGCCGGTGGGGCTCCGGCGCGGCGCCGGCGCTCGGTCGAGGCCCTCGCGGCGCGCTTCGCCGGACCGAACCCGCACGGTCGTCACGTCGCGCGCCTGGCGCTCACGCTGTTCGACGCGGTGGCCCCCGCGCTCGCGCTTCCGCCCACCACGCGGGAGCTGCTCGAGTATGCGGCCCTCCTGCACGACATCGGTCACGCCATCGACCGCGATCGTCACCACCGCCACTCGTGCTACCTCATCCAGAACGCCGAGCTGCTCGGCCTGGAGCGCCTCGAGGTGGAGACCATCGCCCAGGTGGCGCGCGGCCATCGCAAGCAGGCTCCCAAGCCGAGCGACCTCGACGGGCTGCCGCCGCGCGTTCGTCCGGTCGTGCGCGGGCTCGCGGCCGTGTTGCGCGTGGCCGATGCGCTCGACCGGACCCACTCGGCTGCCGTCCGCGCCGTGCGCGTTCGGTTCTCCAACCGGCGCCTCGTCGTAGACGTCGAGCCGCGGGGCCAGGACGCGGAGCTGGAGGTCTGGGCGGCCGCCCGGCGGACGGATCTGCTGGCGCGGCTCCTCGAGCGGCCCACGATCGTCCGCCAGCGGATGTCCAAGGAGCTCGAGGCGGTGGCGCTCCCCGCAGGCAGGAATCCATGATCTCCATCGCGCGCAGTGCCAGTCTGAGTCAGCCCCATCCGTATCCTGGCCGGCTCATCACCGTGGAGGGGATCGACGGCTCGGGGAAGTCGACGCAGCTCCTCCTCCTCGACCGCTGGCTCGCATCTCGGGGGTACCCCGTCCGGTTCACGGAATGGAACTCCTCGCGCCTGGTCCGCCGCGCGATGAAGCGGGGCAAGAAGAAGGATCTGCTGACTCCCACCACCTTCAGCCTGCTCCACGCGGTCGACTTCGCCGACCGGCTCACCTACCAGATCGTGCCGCCGTTGAAGGCGGGCATGATCGTGCTCGCGGACCGCTACGTCTACACGGCGTTCAGCCGCGACGTCGCGCGCGGCGTCCATCCGGCGTGGGTGCGTTCGGTCTACAGCTTCGCGCCGCGTCCCGACCTCGCGCTCTACTTCCGGGTGCCGATCGAGGTGAGCCTCGACCGCTTGCTCGCGGGGCGGACCAAGCTCAAGTACCACGAAGCCGGGATGGACGTCGGCCTGTCGCCCGACCCCGTCGAGAGCTTCCGCATGTTCCAGAGCCGCGTGCTCGAGATCTACGACAAGCTCGCCGACGAATTCGGCCTGCGCGTCGTCGACGCGACCGCCGACATCCCCACGCAGCAGAAGATCGTCCGCCGGCTGGTGCGGGACGCCCTGCGGCGCTACGAGGGCAAGCGCGCGACGGGGAGCGGGAATGGAGACTGAGGACCGGAAGCGCAAGCAGTGGTACGGGCAGGGGTTGCCCTACCTGCAGATTCGCCCGCTGCCGGGGCACCTGATCGCCATCGAGGGCACCGACGGTGTGGGACGCTCCACCCAGATCGAGCTCCTCCGGCCCTGGCTCGAGCTCGAGGGACATGCGGTCAGCAACACCGGCTGGACGCGATCCCCGCTCCTCTCGGAAACGATCAACGAGGCCAAGGCCGGCCACGAGCTGACGGTCACCACCTTCAGCCTCCTCTACGCCGCGGACTTCGCCGACCGGCTCGAGCACCAGATCGTGCCGGCGCTGCATGCGGGATCCATCGTCCTGGCGGATCGGTACATGTACACCGCCTTCGCCCGGAACCGGGTGATGGGAGCCGACCCGGCCTGGACACGGCAGGTCTTCGGCTTCGCCCTGGTCCCGGACCTCGTGCTCTACCTCGAGATCGACGTCGAGAACCTGGTGCCGCGCGTGCTCGAAGGTAAGGGCATGGACTACTGGGAGTCGGGCATGCACCTCGCGCTCGGCACGGATATCTTCGACTCCTTCGTGCGCTACCAGCGTCGCCTGATCGCGGAGTACAACGCGCTCGGCCGGGAGTTCAACTTCGTGACCATCGACGCGCGCCGGCCCGTCGACGCGATCCAGAGCGATCTCCGGACCCACGTGGCGATGTACCTGGCGAATGCCCGCCGCCGACGGCGGGCCCCGTCCGACCAGGCGCTCCGCCGGTCGCGCGCCTGATGGCCGCGGTCGTGAAGGCGCCGCGCACCTGGGGGCTGGTCCTCTCGCCCGAGGACGCTGCCGACGTGGCGGCCCGCGCGGTCGTCCGGCATCACCTGCGGGCCTTCACCGAGTCGGAGGAACGGGCCCGGGCAGGGGAGGTCGAGCCGATCCACCAGCTGCGGGTGGCGACGCGGCGCCTGCGGGCGACGCTGAGGCTCTTCGAGCCGGTGCTACCGGTCCGGCTCGCCGCGCGTGGTCAGGCGGAGCTCGCCTGGCTGGGTAGCGCGATCGGTCCCGTGCGCGACGCCGACGTGCTCTCCCAGCTGGTGCTGGAGCGCGCGGAACGTCTGGACTCTGAACTCCGGGCCCTCCTCGGCCCTCTCGGGATCGCGATCCACGAGCGACGGGTGGCCGCGCACGAGTCCCTCATCGTGGCCCTCGATTCGAGCCGCTGCCGTCACATCCTCGACCGGCTCGCGGCCTACGCCGTGTCGGCGGCTCCGAGGCGACGGACCGTGCGCCTCGGCGACATCGCGCCCGACCTCCTCCGCCCGCTCCTCCGGTCCGTCCTCCGCTCCGGTCGGCGTCTGTCGGCCGATTCCTCTCCGCCCGCATTCCACCGATTGCGGGTCCGGGTGAAGCGGCTCCGGTACGCGGTCGAGACGGTCGGAGGGCTGGGCGGCAAATCGATGCGGAAGCTCCTCCGCCAGCTCGTGCGGCTCCAGGACCTCCTGGGCGAGCACCAGGACGCCGTCACGATCGCCGCACGCCTCCATGCCCTCGCCGAGGAGGCGGGTCTCCCGCGCCCGGCCGTGCTCGCCACGGGGGCGCTCGTGCTCGACTTCGTCCGTCGCGGCCGGAAGCTCCGCCGGCGCTTCCCCGAAGCCTGGCAGCGCCTCGACCGGCGACGCCTGCGCGATGGAGTCGCCGCCGAGCTGCGGGCGAGCGCCCTCCGCCGCGTGGCGCCACCGCGCCTCCGCGCGACCGGCACATGATCCTCTACGTCATCCGGCACGGCATCGCTGAGGAACGCGCGCCCGCCGAGGACGACGGGGCGCGGCGGCTCACGCCGCGCGGGCGCCAGCGGATACGGGCGGCCGCGGCCGGGCTGCGTGCGCTCGGGGTCCAGTTCGACGTCCTGCTCACGAGCCCGCTCGTGCGCGCCGCCGAGACGGCGGCGATCGTCACGGAGGTCTACGGGGGCCAGCCGGTGCCGCGGGAGCTACCAGCGCTCTCGCAGGGTGCGCCTCCGGTCGAGACGGTGCGCGCCCTCCAGCCCTTCCTGCGCCACAAGCACGTGGGCATCGTCGGCCACGAGCCGGGCCTGAGCGAGATCGTGGCCCTCCTCGTGACTGGCTCCCCGGAGGGTATGGCGCTGTCCCTCAAGAAGGGCAGTGTCGCTGCCCTCGAGCTCCGGGGACGCTCGCCGCGGACCCACGCGAAGCTCCGCTGGCTGCTCGCTCCCCGCCATCTGCGACGCATCGGCCGCTCGGTGCGAAAGCGGCTCCTGCCGGCCGTTTAACCTCCTCGCAAAGATGTGACGGCGAGCCCGAGGGGCGTTACCGTTGCATGAATGCCAGGATCCATGGAGCCGTCTGTGACAGCTATGTTACGATTTATGGAAGACTTGAGGAAGAAGATCCGATGACCGAAGTACCGTTTTGACAGCAGGGCTGTTTTGCGCCACACGACAGCCCCTGGGAGGCGAGACGATGCGGATGGCCACGCTGACGGCTCTCATGAGCCTCGGGGGGATGGTGCTAGCCGGGTCGGCTGCCGCCGAGAGCACCGAGCAGCGGCTGCGCGCGCTCGAGGAGCAGCTCCGGAAGACCCAGGCGGAGATTCAACAGCTCCGCGACCAGCTCCAGCAGCAGCGGGCGATCGGCCAGGCGACCCAGAAGCAAACCGAGCAGACGGCCGAGGAGAGCAAGGCGGCGGTTGCCGAGGCCAAGAAGGGGTTCGAGCTTCCCGACTGGGTGAGGAAGACGACGCTCTTCGGCGACGTGCGTCTCCGGCACGAGGGCTTCTACCACCAGCCCGTCACGGAGGCAGGCCTGAAGCCCGATCCCAATCTGCGGCCTGCTCTGCCGACGAGCGCGACCGCCCGCAACCGGGAACGGGTGCGCGCGCGCCTCGGCCTGAAGTTCACACTCAGTGACGAGCTCTCCGCGACCTTCCGCGTGGCGAGCGGGGATCCCAACAACCCGGTTTCGACGAACGAGACCCTGACCGGGGACTTCACCCGCAAGCACGTCAACCTCGACTGGGCCTTCTTCACCTTCACGCCGGGAACGAGCTTCGGGATCCGCCCAGGGCTGGTGAGCACCACGGCGGGCAAGTTCCCGAACCCGATCTTCCGCGTCGGCCAGCTCGTCTTCGACGACGACCTCTCCCCCGAGGGCGCGAGCCAGACCCTGTCCCTCCTCGACAAGCCTCACGGTGGCCTCGATCAGGTGAAGGTCCACGTGCTCGAGTGGACCTACAACGAGGTCGCCAACGGGCCGGATGGCTGGATGTTCGGCGGCCAGGTGAATCCCAGCGGCCACCTGGGGAACCTGCAGGTGGAAGCGGGCCTCGGGCAGTACTGGTGGGACAACCCCAACCTGATCGCGCAGGCACTCAACACGAACAGCTCGCTCAACAATACGAACCTCCTGACGAAGAATTCCGCGGGCTCGATCACGGGGTACGAGAGTGCGTTCAACCAGACGAACGCGACCCTCTCCCTGACCTGGCCGAACGTCATCCGGACCCAGCCGCTGCAGACCTTCGCCGACTACGTCTACAACTGGCAGGCCGCCACCGATGACGCCCACGGCGTCATGGGCGGTCTCAAGCTCGGGCAGACGAAGGTACGGGGCGACTGGGCGATCTCCTACTACTACGAGTGGCTCGGCCAGGAGGCTGCCGTCTCGTCCTTCACCTACGACGACTTCGGCTTCGGCGGGACTAACCAAGAGGGCTCCGTCGTCCAGCTGGACTATCAGCTCCTGAACCCCCTCACGCTGACGGCGCGGAGCCACTTCACGAACTACATCAACCGGCCGGAAAACTCGACCAACCCGACCATGACCCGCCTCCAGCTCGACGCGCAGGTGAAGTTCTAGCCAGACGTCCCGCAGGGGTTAGAGGGGGCGGGTAGGGTGATGCGGGCGGTCGCACCGATGGCCCTGGTGATCCTCGGGGTCATCGCTTTGCCCCCGACCGCGCGTGCGGAGGACCCGACCGAGCGTCGGCTCCGGGTGCTCGAGGAGCAGCTGCGGAAGGCGCAGCGCGAGCTCCAGGAGCTGCGCGATCAGGCCCAGCAGCAGCAGGCGATCGGCCAGGCGACCCAGAAGCAGGTCGAGCAGTCGGCCGAGGAGAACAAGACGGCGGTCGCCGCGGCCAAGAAGGGGTTCGAGCTTCCCGACTGGGTGAGGAAGACGACGCTCTTCGGCGACGTACGCGTCCGGCACGAGGGCTTCTACCACCAGCCCGTCACGGAAGCAGGGCAAAAGCCGGACCCCAACCTCCGGCCTTCCCCACCAACGAGCGCGACGGCCCGCAACCGGGAGCGGCTGCGCGCCCGGCTCGGGGTGAGGGTGACGCTCAGCGACGAGCTGTCCGCGACCGTCCGGGGCACCTCCGGCGATCCGAACAACCCGATCTCCACCAACGAGGACCTCACGGGAGACTTCACCCGCAAGCACTTCAACCTCGACTGGGCCTTCCTGACGTTCTCACCGGGGGCGACCTTCGGCATCCGGCCGGGGGCGGTGAGCATCACCGGCGGAAAGTTCCCCAACCCGATCTTCCGCGTGGGCGAGATGGTGTTCGACGAGGACCTCTCGCTCGAAGGCGCGAGCGAGACCTTCCAGCTGCTCGGAAAGCCGATGGGCGTGCTCGACCAGATCAAGCTGCACGCCCTGCAGTGGACCTTTACGGAGGTCTCGAACAGCCAGGACGGGTGGATGTTCGGCGGCCAGGTGAATCCCGCCCTGCACCTCGGCGACGTCCAGGTCGAGGCCGGCCTCGGGCAGTTCTGGTGGTTGAATCCGGACCTGATCGCCCAGGCGCTCAGCAAGAACTCGACCTCCTTCAACTCGGCAGGCCAGCCGATCCCCAACTCGACGTTCAACAGCTCCCTGGTCAACACCAACCTGCTGGTGACCAAGACCATCCAGCCGCCGACGCCCCCCGGCGGCAAACCGCCCGCGTCATTCACGGCGATCACGGGCTACCAGAGCGGCTTCAACCAGACGAGCGCGACCGTCGCCGCGACCGTCCCTCACCTCCTGCTCGACCAGCCGCTTCGCCTGTTCGCCGACTACGTCTACAACTGGCAGGCTGCGATCGACGACGCGCACGGGTGGCAGGCGGGCATGCGGCTCGGGCAGACCAGGGTGCGGGGCGACTGGTCGGTCTTCGGCCTCTACGAGCACATCGGACAGGAAGCGGCCATCTCCGCCTTCACCTACAGCGACTACGGCACCGGCGGCACCAACCTCGAGGGTCCCGTCGTGGGTGCCGAGTACCAGCTCCTGAACCCGCTCACCGTGGGCGTGCGGAGCCACTTCACGAACTTCATCAACCGGCCGGTGGACACGACCAACCCGACCCTCGTCCGCCTCCAGCTCGACGCGCTGGTGAAGTTCTAGCCGCGGGCGCACGACCCCTCGCGCCGAGGGGAACGTTCGACCGTGATGGACCCCGGTGGTACGCTCTCTCGACGCGGATGGGCATCCGGGTCACCACGGTCACCAAGCGCTTCGACGACTTCCTCGCGCTCGACAACCTGAGCCTCGAGGTGCCGAGCGGCGCGCTGCTCGCCCTGCTCGGGCCGTCGGGGTCCGGCAAGACGACGCTCCTCCGGATCATCGCCGGCCTCGAGGTGCCCGACACGGGGTCGGTCCGCTACGACGGTCAGGACGTCACCGAGCTGAGCGTCGGGGACCGGAACGTCGGCTTCGTTTTCCAGCACTACGCGCTCTTCCGGCAGATGAGCGTGTTCGACAACATCGGCTTCGCCCTCCGGGTGCGGGGCTGGTCGGCCGAGCGGGTGCGGGAGCGGGTCCACACGCTGCTCCGCCTGATCCAGCTCGAGGGCCTGGAGCAGCTGCGACCGGGGCAGCTCTCGGGCGGTCAGCGCCAGCGGGTGGCGCTCGCGCGGGCGCTGGCCGCGGAGCCGAAGGTCCTGCTGCTCGACGAGCCCTTCGGAGCGCTCGACGCGCGCGTCCGGCAGGAGCTGCGGGAGTGGCTCCGCCGCCTGCACGACGAGATCCACCTGACCAGCGTGTTCGTGACCCACGACCAGGAGGAGGCGTTCGAGGTGGCCGACGTGGTCGCCATCATGTACCGTGGCCACATCGAGCAGGTCGGCACGCCACGGGAGATCTTCGAGGACCCGGCGAACCCGTTCGTCATGGACTTCCTCGGCAACGTGAACGTGTTTCACGGTCACGTGCGTCGGGGTCGGGCGATGCTCGGCGGGCTCGAGGTCTCCTATCCCGAGCATCCACACGACCAGTCGCGCGCCGCGACGGCCTTCGTTCGCGCGCACGAGCTCGACATCCTGCGCACCGGTGATGGCCGGCCGGGCGTCGACGCCAAGGTCGCGCACATCAATGCGGCGGGAGGCGTCGTGAAGGTGCGTGCCTACGCCGAGGACTTCGGGTTGGTGCTGACCGTCGATCTCCCGCCCGATCGCTACAAGGAGCTCGGGCTCAAGGTCGGCGACTCGGTCTACGTGGCGCCACGTCGGGTGCGGGTCTTCGTCCGCGATCAAGGGCTCTGAGGCATCGGAGGTAGGCGATGAAGGGGCAGCGACGAGGCGAGCTGGAGGAGCTGATCGGCGAGGTCGCGGCCAGCTACCGGGCGGGGCGGCTGATCGACAGCCTGGGCACGGCGCAGCTCCCGAGCAAGCGCCAGGTCATCGAGGCGCTCAATCATCTGAAGGCCGTGATGTACCTCGGCTACTACTCGACCGGGGCGCTCGACGAGTCGAAGGTGCACTTCGCGCTCGCCTCGCGCATCTACCCCGCCTTCGAGATCCTGCTCGAGCAGATCCGCCGCGCGGCCAGCTACGAGGGGTTCCGGACCACCGGAGCGTCGCGGGACGAGGAGTGGCCCGAGCAGATCACGCTCGGCCTCGTCCGCCGGCTCCCGGCGCTCCGTGCGCTCCTCTCGAAGGACGTGCTCGCCGCTTTCCAGGGTGATCCCGCGGCGAACAGCGTCGAGGAGGTGATCTTCAGCTATCCCTCGATCGAGGCGATCACGATTCACCGGATCGCCCACGAGCTCTACCGTGCGAGGGTGCCGATGCTGCCCCGGATCATGTCGGAGCACGCGCACGCGACCTCGGGCATCGACATCCATCCGGGGGCGGAGGTCGGGGAGTCGTTCTTCATCGACCACGGCACCGGGGTCGTCATCGGTGAGACCTGCGTGATCGGGAACAACGTCAAGATGTATCAGGGCGTGACGCTCGGCGCCCTCAGCATGGCGCGGGGCACTCCCGGCGAGCCCGGACGCAAGCGGCATCCGACGATCGAGGACGACGTCACCATCTATTCGGGCGCCACCATTCTCGGAGGCGAGACGGTGATCGGGACGGGATCGGTGATCGGCGGGAACGCGTGGCTGGTCGAGTCGGTGCCACCCGGCACCCGGATCAGCTACGAGGCGCCCCGCCGGCCCTGAAACGCGTTGACTCGTACCGACGGCAGGTCATGACGGAGCGTGCGACGGTCAGACGCCATCGCCCGGCGTCGCGTCGTGGGCCGCAACTGCGTCGCTCACCGGGCACGCCGCCCTTCTACCGCCTCGTCTATCGTCTCGTGCGGCGCGTCCCCCGCGGGCGGGTCGTGACCTACGGGCAGGTTGCGGCCATCCTCGGACAGCCCCGTGGCGCGCGTGCCGTCGGTATGGCGCTCGGTGCCCTACGGGGTCCGCTGCTGCACCTGGTGCCCTGGCATCGGGTCATCAATGCGGCGGGGCGCTGTAGCCACCGCGATGGACTCTCCGCGAGCGCCCAGCGCGATCTCCTCGCAGGAGAGGGCGTCCGGTTCGATCGCCACGGCAAGGTGGATCTCCGGCGCGTGCGCTGGGCGGGACCTCGGCACGAATGGATCACCTCGCTGCGGCACGAGCTCTGAACGGAATGCTCGACGCGATGACGGTGCTTGACACTGATGCTCCTCGATGGGTATTTTCGCGCCCGTGATGATGTGGCTCGCGACCAGCTGTTGTTGTCCGAGTGCCCGGGAGGCTTCCCGCGCTCGCGGTCGCGCCGCGTTCGTCGCTTGACGTCCTAGCTCGAACGACTGTCGCACCCTGAAGGGCCCGGGAGGTTCGCAACTCCCGGGCCCTTTTGTTTTTGGGGAGCCGGGACTCGCAGACGTCACGGAGAAGGAGAGACCGATGAGACACGACCTGCATCTGACATGGCTCAGGCTGAAGCGATACCTCGGATCGCGGAATCACGCCGCGCGCGCCCGCTACGAGGCCGTGAACGCACTCTGTGCTGCACTGGTGACGGCCTCCGCCTCGGCGGTCCCATCGTCCCGGAGCTGCCTTTGTCGACCGTCCTGGGGAATTGCCGCGTAGCCTGATGCTCGGGTTCGCCGAGCCCGTCGGAGCGGCGGGGACGCCCTCATGACGCTCGATGTGAACCGCCGCGTGCTGCCCGGGTTCACGCTGAGTCTCGGGTACACGCTCCTCTACATGAGCCTCCTGGTCGGGATCCCCCTCGCGGCGGGTTTCCTGAAGGCGTCCCAGCTCTCGCTCGGCCAGTTCTGGGCGGCGGTCTCCTCGGACCGCGCCGTCGCCGCGTATCTCCTCACCGTCGGCGCCTCGTTCGTGTCGGCGTTCATCAACGCGCTGCTCGGGCTCCTGGTCGCGTGGGTGCTCACGCGGTACGACTTCCCGCTGAAGCGGCTCTTCGATTCCCTCGTCGATCTGCCGTTCGCGCTTCCCACCGCGGTGGCGGGCCTGGTCTACTCGGACCTGTTCGCGCCCAAGGGGTGGTACGGCCGCTTCCTCGTCCCGCTCGGCATCCAGGGGGCGTACTCGCGGCTCGGCATCGTGCTGGTACTGGTCTTCATCGGGTTTCCCTTCGTGGTCCGCACGCTCGAGCCCGTGCTGCAGGGGCTCGACGCGGACGCGGAGGAGGCAGCCGCCTGCCTGGGCGCGAACCGGCTGCAGACCTTCGTCCGGGTGGTCCTGCCGTCCATCTTCCCCGCCCTCATCACCGGCTTTGCTCTCGCCTTCGCGCGCTCGCTCGGCGAGTACGGCTCGGTCGTCTTCATCTCCGGCAACATGCCGTTCAAGACCGAGATCGCCCCGGTGCTCGTCGTCGCGCGCCTGGAGGAATTTGCCTACCCGGAAGCCACGGCGATCGCCGTCGTCATCCTGGCGATCTCCTTCGTGACGCTCTTTGCCATCAACCTGCTCGAACGGTGGAGCATGCGCCATCATGGCTGATACCTCGCAAGCGAAGCTGATCCCGCCGCGCGCCCAGGACGACCCGGCAACCGTCCGGGTGGGCCTCATCCTGCTGGCCGTCGCGATCATGGCGTTCTTCGTCGTGGTCCCGCTCGTGAACGTCTTCGTGCAGGCGTTCGCCAGTGGCGCGCACACCTACTGGAACAACCTCGTGCACGACGCGGACACCGTGCACTCGATCAAGCTCACACTGATGGTGGCGCCGGTCGCGGTCGGCCTGAATCTCGTCTTCGGCATCGCGGCGGCGTGGGCCATCGCCCGCTTCCGATTCCCCGGGCGCACGCTGCTGACCGCGCTCATCGACCTTCCGTTCTCGGTCTCGCCGGTGGTCGTCGGGCTCTTCCTGCTCCTCCTCTTCGGCCTGCAGGGGACGTTCGGCCCGTGGCTCCGCGCCCACGACCTGAAGATCGTGTTCGCCTATCCGGGGCTCGTCATCGCGACTGCTTTCGTCACCTTCCCGGTCGTCGCCCGCGAGCTGACGCCACTCATGGAGGCCCTCGGTGCGGAGGAAGAGGTGGCCGCCGTCAGCCTCGGCGCCCGCGGCTGGCAGGTGTTCCGGATGATCACGCTCCCCAACGTCAAGTGGGGGCTCCTCTACGGCGTGATCCTCTGCAACGCCCGGGCGATGGGCGAGTTCGGAGCGGTCTACGTCGTTTCCGGCCACATCGCCGGGAAGACCGACACCATGCCGCTCCGCGTGGAGAAGCTCTTCCAGGAGTACAACCTCCCGGGCGCGTTCGCGGTGGCCTCGGTGCTGGCGATGCTCGCCCTGGTCACGCTCTTCGTGAAGACGGCCCTCGAATGGAAGACCCGTCGCGACCTCGCCGAAGCCCATCGATTGCAGACCGAAGGAGCGGAGTCATGAGCATCACGGTGAAGCACGTGAGCAAGTCGTTCGGGACGTTCGTCGCGCTGAACGACGTGAGTCTCGAGGTGCCGAGCGGTGCGCTGCTCGCCCTGCTCGGCCCCTCCGGGTCCGGCAAGACGACTCTTCTCCGCATCATCGCGGGCCTGGAGGTCGCGGATTCCGGTACCGTGCTCTACGCCGACGAGGACGTGACCGGCACGGCCGTCCGCGAGCGGAACGTCGGGTTCGTCTTCCAGCACTACGCGCTCTTCAAGCATCTGAGCGTCTTCGAGAACGTCGCCTTCGGGCTCCGGGTGCGGGGGGAATCGCGGACCCGGGTGAAGGAGCGGGTCCGGAAGCTCCTCCGGATGGTGCAGCTCGAGAGCCTCGAGCGCTCCGTGCCGGCGCAGCTCTCCGGCGGCCAGCGCCAGCGCGTCGCGCTGGCGCGCGCCCTGGCGGCGGAGCCGAGGGTGCTGCTCCTCGATGAGCCCTTCGGCGCGCTCGACGCCAAGGTGCGCCAGGAGCTCCGCCAGTGGCTGCGCCGGCTGCACGACGAGATCCACCTGACCAGCGTGTTCGTGACGCACGATCAGGAGGAAGCGTTCGAGGTCGCCGACCAGGTGGTCGTCATGAACCGGGGACGGATCGAGCAGACAGGCACGCCGGAGGAGATCTTCGACCATCCAGCGAGCGCCTTCGTGATGGATTTCCTCGGCAACGTGAACGTGTTCCAAGGGGTCGTCCAGGGTGGGCGCGCGCGGCTCGGCGAGCTGGAGGTCGCCTACCCGGAATACCCGCACGGCGAGTCCCGGGCCGCGACGGCGTTCATCCGCTCGCACGAGCTCGAGATCGTGCGGAAGCGGAACGGGCGGCCGAGCCTCGAGGTCAAGGTGACGCACATCAATCCCGCCCGTCCGGTGGTCAAGGTGCGGGTGCACTCGGAGACGTTCGGCGTCGCGCTGAGCGTCGACGTCGGCTGGGAACGGTACGCCGATCTCCAGCTCCGCGTCGGCGACACGGTCTACGTCTCGCCGCGACAGCTCCGCGTGTTCGTGCAGGATTACGCGATATGAACCAGCTTCAAGGGAAGGAAGAGAACATGAACGATTCATCCGACGGAAGGACTGCCAGCCAGGAGCGGGATGAGGCCCTGGAGCGCATTCACGTCGCCCTGCGCGGTCTCCGCTTCGGCACCGTGACGGTCGTCGTGCAGGACGGGTTGGTGGTGCAGGTCGAGCGCACGGAGAAGATCAGGGTCCAGAAGCGCCAGCCAAGGGCGCTGTCATGAAGCGTATCATTCCCGTCCTGCTCTTGGCGGCGTTCGCCGCGGGTCCGTCCCGCGCCGCGACCCTCGAGATGCTCAACGTGTCCTACGACCCCACCCGCGAGCTGTGGCGCGATATCAACGCCGCCTTCATCCCGAAGTACCAGGCGCAGAGCGGCAACACGCTCGACATCAAACAGTCGCACGGTGGCTCGACCACCCAGGCTCGCGCGGTGATCGACGGGCTCGACGCCGATGTCGTCTCCCTCGCCCTCTGGCCCGACACGGACGCCATCCGCAAGGCCGGACAGATCGCGCCGGGGTGGGAGAGCCGGCTCCCCAACAATTCGCTTCCCTACACGTCCACCATCGTGTTCGTCGTCCGCAAGGGGAATCCGAAGGGCATCAAGGACTGGCCCGACATCGTCAAGTCCGGGATCGAGATCGTCACGCCCAATCCGAAGACCTCCGGCAACGGGAAGCTCTCCTTCCTCGCCGCCTGGGGGTCGGTCACGGAGCGCGGCGGCTCGGAGGCCGAGGCGCTCGCGTTTGTGAAGCAGCTCTACGAGCACGTGCCCGTGCTCGACCTCGGCGCCCGCGCCTCCACCACCACCTTCGTCCAGAAGCGCATCGGGGACGTGCACCTCACGTGGGAGAACGAGGCGCGCCTCGAGGTCCAGGAGGCCAGCGGCGACGTCGAGATCGTCTATCCGCCCATCAGCGTGCTCGCCGAGCCGCACGTCGCCTGGGTGGACGCCAACGTGAAGCGCAAGGGCACCGAGGCCGCCGCCAAGGCGTACCTCGAGTTCCTCTACACCGACGAGGGCCAGCTCATCATCGCCAAGAACTTCTACCGGCCGATCAACCCGGCCGTCCGTCAGCGGTATGCGGCCGAGTTCCCCGACCTCAAGCTCTTCCCGGTGACCGCGGTCGCCAAGAGCTGGGATGACGCCTACGACAAGTTCTTCAACGAGGGGAAGCTGTTCGACAGCTTCTACAAGCCGAAGCGGTAGCCGCTCTCCAGCAGCGCGACCGCGAAAGAAACCGCGGGGCTGCGACCCCGCAGGCCGACCCGTCGACGGGAGGCCAGGACCTTCAGACCCAGGCTGCCAACCGGAGGGACCGGAGGCACGTCGATGCTCGAAGTGAAGGAGCACGCATGTCCAACCGATCCCATCGTAGGGGGCGACGGCTCGTCGCCGGAGGGCTGACGGTCCTCCTGCTGCTCGGTCCGTCTGCCCGAGCGTTTGCCGAGAGCGCCGAGGAGCGTCGGCTCCGGGTCCTCGAGGAGATGCTGCAGAAGACCCAGCAGCAGGTCGAGGAGCTGCACCGGCAGCTCGAGGAGCAGAAGGCCGCCGCGCAGGCGACGCAGAAGAAGGTCGACGAGGCGGCGATAACCGCCAAAACGGCGAACGCGGAGACCAAGAAACTCACCTCGCTCCCGGACTGGCTGGGCAAGACGACGCTCTTCGGTGACGTGCGCTACCGGCAGGAGGGCTTCTATCATCAGCCGCGTCAGAACGGGCAGGACGTCACGGCCCGCAACCGCGAGCGTGTCCGGGCGCGGCTCGGCGTCCGGGTCGCGTACAGCGACGAGATCTCGGCGACCATCCGCGCCGCCTCCGGCAACATCAACGACCCCATCTCCACCAACGAGACGCTCACCAACGACTTCACCCGGAAGAACTTCAACCTCGACTGGGCCTACATCACCTTCGCGCCCGGGCAGAGCTTCGGCCTGCGCCCCGGGATCGCGTCCATCAACGCCGGCAAGTTCCCGCTCACCATGTTCCGCACCGATGAGCTGGTGCTCGACGAGGATGTGTCGCCGGAGGGCCTGAACGAGACGTTCCAGCTGCTCAGCCAGCCGCATGGAGCCCTCGATCAGCTGAAGCTCCACGCCTTCCAGTGGACGTTCCAGGAGGTCAGCAACAACCAGGACGGATGGACCCTCGGCGGGCAGGTGAACCCGTCCCTGCACTTCGGCAACGTGCAGCTCGAGGCGGGCCTGGCCCAGTACTGGTGGCTCAACGCCGATCTGATCGCGCAGGCGCTCAGCAAGAACACCACCGCGTTCACGTCCTCGGGCGCGCCGGTGGCCAACCCGAACTTCAACTCGCAGCTCGTCAACACCAACCTCCTGGTCGTGAAGAACATCCAGCCGCCTGCGAATTCTTCCGGGAAGCTTCCGGCGCCCTTCACCGCCATCACGGGGTACCAGAGCGGATTCAACGAGACGAACTTCACGCTCGGCGCCACCGTGCCGAACGTCGTGCTCGCGAAGTCGCTCCGCCTCTGGGCCGACTACGTCTACAACTGGGATGCGGCGACCGACGACGCCCAGGGCTATCAGCTCGGTCTCCGGCTCGGCCAGACCAAGGTCAAGGGGGACTGGTCGGTCTACAGCTTTTACGAGTACCTCCAGCAGGAGGCGGTCATCTCGTCCTTCACCTGCAGCGAGTTCGGGACCCAGGGGACGAACCTGCAGGGACCATCCGTCGGGCTCGACTACCAGCTCCTGAACCCGCTCACGATCAGCGCCAGGAGCTACTTCACGAACTACATCAACCGGCCGGCGGGAACGAGCAATCCGACGCTCTCGCGCGTCCAGCTCGACGCGGTGGTCAAGTTCTAAAGGCGACAGAAGCTCGCAGAGGGAGGCTTGGAATGATTCGCGCATCGAAAGCAGTAGCTACCGGCATCGTCGCCTGTGCCGTGCTCGTGGGTGGCGCTGGCCACGTCGCCGCCCAGACCGCCACGACCACGACGGTGAAGACCACCACCACGAGCAGTACGACGACCTCGACCCTCCTGCCGCACCCGTTCAGCGATGCCACCGCCGCCTGCATTCGCACGGCGAGGGGCGATTTCAAGGACTGTCTCCACGCCGGAACCGACGGCGGTACCTGTTCGGCCCAGTTCCAGACCGACTTTGCCAACTGCTTCGAGGCCGGAGCCGGCGTGTCGTGCGCGAAGAAGTGCGTCGCGAAGGAGCAGACCTGCATCGGGTCCGCGCCAACGACCAAGAACACCTGCCGGAAGGCGTGCCGCAAGACGCGTCAGGCGGACGTGAAGGCGTGCGGTCGTATCGCCGCCGGCGACACCATCTGGGCCGGGGGGGATGCGGGTTGCCTGACGACCGCGCAGGCAAACCTCGACCTGTGCAGGTTCAACTGCAGTGAGGCAGAGCTCAGCTGCCGCATTGGCCTCAAGTTCTGCGTCGCCAACTGTCCCAATCTGTAGCGCGCCTGGAGAGGGATGGGGCGGGAGCCTCCCGGTGAAACCGGTAGGCTTCGCGCCCCTCCCCAGCAGCAGCAATGGTTCCGGTTGAATTGCACGCCGGCAGGGTGCATCTCGTCGCCATGCGTATACCCGCGAGCCTCGCACTGCTCACGCTCCTCGGCTGTGGCCGGCTCCAGCTGTCGCGGTCGGTGGAGATCGATCCCGACGTGAACTTTGCGGCACACGTCGAGCACGATCACATCATGCTCGACCGTCTGCCGGGCTTGCACGGCGGGGTGGTCGAGGCGCCGGGATGGTTTCACTGGGGGACCACCTCGAGCTTCGTGGTGCTGTCGGAGGGGAAGAAGGTCGCGGACCTTTCGCTCACGGCGCCCGCCACGGTGCAGGTGCGCGGCGGGGGCGGCTCCGGCGCACCCATGCTGGGGGAGATCGAGCCCAGCTGGGAGGACAACGCGATCCGCCTGACGCTTCGGTCCTCCGGCGACGTGCTCCGGAGCGACCTCTTCGAGCGCACCGTGACCGGGGGTGGGCCACCGGCGCTGTCGCGCAATGCGCAGACGGTCCTCGACGTGCGCGGAACGTACCGTGCCGCCCTGCGCGATGCGAAGGGCGGCGAGACGGGCTGGCTGCGCGTCAAGGTGACTCCCTACGCCGAGTCGCCCCGCATCTACGACGGCGTCCTGCCCGCCGAGGTCGGCCCCGGTCTCGCGGCGGCGACCGCCGTGGCGCTCGGCAGCGAGATCGACTGGATCGAGAACCACGCCCTCAACGTGTACCGCGGGACGTCGGGCGGCCCGCTGCGCGAGTCCGTGCCGATGGGACGGTAGCTCGCGCCTAGACGACGGTCTCGGCCGATCGCCCGCGGTGGCGTGCATACATCCGGCTGACCCAGGTGATGGCCGGGTGATCGGCCCAGCGGGCGAGCCAGGTCCGCAGTCCGGGCGCCCTCGGCTCGGGAACCCGGGCGGGGCATTCGGGCGGAAAGACGGCGACCGAGAGCAGCGACGCGGCGGTCAGGTCGGCCACGGTGAACCGGTCGCCGATGAGGTAGCCGTCGGCGCCCGCGGTCCGGGCGACCAGGTCTAGCGCCTCGCGGACTCGCTCGCGGCCGCGCGCGGCGCGGTCGGCGTCGATCTGCATGTCCCGTCGCATGACGATGCGGATCGCGGGGAAGAGCGCCCGGTAGATGGTCGTCGCCGCTGGCCCCTGACCCTGCGTGAAGGTGCGCGCCGCGTAGTCGCCGTCGTCGAGGAAGTCGAAGAAGAAGGCACGTCGCACCGTGGGACCGATCTCGGCGTCGAACCAGCGTTGCAGCTCGAGCGCCCGCCGGCGTTCCGCCTCCCCGGACGGATAGAGCGGCGGTGCCGGGTGACGGGTCTCGAGGTAGTCGATGATGCGGTCGGAGCCGGGCACGATCTCGTTGCCAGCGCGGAGCACGGGCACCTGGCGCTGACCCGATAGTCGCATGATGGAGAGCATGTGTGGGCCCGGAAGGTACGACCGCCGCACGTGCGGGATTCCCTTGAAGTCGAACGCCCAGCGGGCCTTCTCGTTGAAGTGGGAGAAGCGGAACTGATGCAGCTCGGGAGTCATCGCGCCGTCCTCCGTCAGCCGGGGCTAAGGTCGGGAACCAGGCAGGAGTGGATGCTCTGCTCACCGGGAATCTCGCCGGCGAGCGTCTGGATGGCGCGCTCGGCCTCCTCGAGCGCGAAATCGTGGGTGTGCATCCTCGCGAGCGGCAGGCGGTTGCTCTCGATCAGCCGGATGGCGGCCTCG
>DATILR010000511.1:0-2352 GCA_035476275.1 Binatus sp. (SeqCode)
GATCATTGAGGGCGTCGAAGGCGGCCACGGTACGAAGCTCGGCGAGGGCCGCGAAGTACGATGGAGCGACCGAGGCGAGGATCTCGTCGCCCTGCGTGTGCCGTTTCACCCCGCGCTCGTAAGCCTGAATGCAGCGAATCCGCGTCCGCTCGCGGTCGAACATCCAGATGTTTACCCGCTCGACCTGAAGGGCGACGGCGGCCGCCTCGGTAATGGCGCGAAGCACGCCGGAGAGGTCGCCGTCCTCCATGACCGTGCTGCGCGCCAGCCGAGCCAGGACGCTTCCAAAATCGACCGTTCGCGCACCCATGCGTCAGGTCTCCCACCGGCCCTATTGCGAGGTCGGGCCGGACAAGCGGCGGCAGAGCCACTTCGACGGCTCGCAGGAACTGTTCCGAATATGACACCAGTCTACCCGGTTTGCTTCCCATCTTGGCGCCACTGCTGAAGCGCAATATGAGAGCGTTCGGTTGCTCTAAGTGCGTAGTCCCTGCGTACATCGGCCTGATGAGACAGGAGACACGGAACCTTCGGCCGCGGCGAGCACGCCGCACCGGCGCCACGACCACTCGCGCCACAGGGCAGTCTGGTCGAAGGCTTCATGGCGCTGACGACGCTCTCATTCGAACAACGCTCACGACGATCTCGCTCCCTGGATCACGAGATCTCTGTACGGGACAAGCGCGGTCTCGGCGCGCACAACCGGCGGCGGCGCCGGGAGCCCGGCCACGCTGAGGAATCCAATGCTCTGCTCCGAGCTGAGCGCCCCGTGGGTGCCCACCTGGCCACCGAGGATCGCGGCAGCGACGTGGGTGAGACGGGGCCCATAGGTAAAGCCCGGGCGCATCGAGAAGACTACCGGCGCCGGGAAGTCGACCAGATCGGTGAGCGCCCGGCGGATCCGGTGGAGGGCATCCGGGTAGTCGTGGCGCAAGCTCGCGGTCAGCAGCCCATCGGTGTCGACGAATCCCTGGGCGTCCACGGCCCCACCGCGTTGCAGCTCGGCCAAGAGGGGTGCATAGGAAAGCGGATCCGCCGGGATCGCGAGGTACCGGCATCGACCGTCGCGCCACTCGAGGGTCGCCTCGTCAGCTCCGCGAACGATCAGGGCTGATTCCTCGCTCCGACGCGCGATCACGACGTCGATCCCATGGAGCCGGGCGAGGATGCGGGCGGCCATCACCGCGCGATCAGGCGCGACGAAGCACACGCCGGCTGCGACCTCGCCCATCGCCGGAAGGAAGAAGCCGTTGGGCCCAGGAGACTCGCGGACGAATCCCGCCCGTTCGAGAGCTTCACCGACATCGGCGTCGCTCACGTTCGCGAGAGGGCCAAAGGCCATTCCGTGATCGCTCGTAAGCACGACGGCGGGGGCGGTGCCATGCTCCGCTTCGATCGTCCTTCGCGCGTCCACGATGCGGAGGATCACGTTCCGGAACGCGGCGGTGAGCGCCTCTCGCCCGCTGAAATGCGCGACGCCGTCCGTCGCGGCGGCATAGGCGAGCCAGTGGCCACCTTCCTTCGCGAAGCCGTTCACCAGCCGCAGGACCTCGCCCCGGGCCATGAGCTGCGGGACCAGAAACCCCGCCACCATCCCGAGCGGACCCACCGGGCGGATCCGGTATTGCGCCAGGTGCCGGTCGACCTCGGCAGTGATGAGCCCGCCGCGGATGTTACCGCTGGGCGGGTGGTAGTAGCGAGCTTCGTACCCGGGCGGCCGTGTGCCCAGGATCTGCCCGATCAGCGCCGGCACTGCGACATTCGTGAAAGAGGGGAACACGGAGACGCTGGGCACCGGCTCGGAGAAGCCAGGAAGATGTCCCTCGCCCCACACCTCGTGCGCGACCGCCCAGGGGATCGCGTCGATGACGAGCACGAGCGAACCGTCTGTCAATCGCTTACTTCAAGGAAGGCGGACACGGGCGCGTGGTCGGACCACGGGTTGCGCCGGCCGCTCAACACCGTCAGCGACCGGACCGCGATAGAGGTCGACTTCCCGTCGCGGACATAGATGCGATCGAAACGTTCGGCCGTGTCCCCGGACCAGAACGTGGGCAAGGCGCTGCCGGTTGTGAGCGCGGCGTCGCGGAGACCTGCGGCGACCAGGAGCTCGGCGGAGCGGCCGTCATCGGCCCCGTAGAAGTTGAAGTCACCCATGCACAGCACCGGCTCGCTGATCCGTTCAATGAGGGCCCGGAGGGCCGAAGCCTGACGGAACCGGATTGCCGCATGGCGCCGGCCGGCCTGCAAATGGGTCACGACAACGCTGAGGTCGACGTCACCCACTCGGATCACGCTGTGCAGGATCCCCTTGCGCTTCAGGCGGTCGGCGCCGCGGTGATGACGGAACGG
>DATILR010000512.1:0-5355 GCA_035476275.1 Binatus sp. (SeqCode)
CACGCTGCCCGAAGCGACGCTCACCGGCGTGCGCACCTACGGCGAGCTGCGTGCCGCGGTCGAGACGCTCGAGCGTGAGCGATCCCTGCCCGAGCCCAGCATCGAGATGCCCACGTACTTCTCGGCGCGCATCATGCCGGCTCGCGAGCACGCGCACGGCGACCGCCATCACGGCGGCTGGCTCACGCCCTACACCGCACAGGCGATCGTCGAGGATGCGCTCGGCGAGGGGTCCGGCGCGCGTCTCGAGATGACCGTGTCGTCGCACTTGAGCAGCGTTCGCCTCGCGCGCCTGCTCGATCAGTTCGCCCCGCTCGGCGCGCGCGGCGTACACGTGAGCGTCAGACGAGACGATCCGGCGGGGGCGGATCTTCCCGACGCGGCGGCCTGACCGGCCGTGTTGCCGTCGCTGCGGACGATCGGATAGGTGAACGCGCCGTGACCCACCCCAAATCGGACCGATCCGGCCTGGCCGCCGTCGCCGAAGGTCTGGACGCGGAGCTCTGCCGCTACGAGGCGCTCGCGATGGGCTTCCAGCGGGAGCGCCTCGACTCGGAGAAGAGCCTGCGTCAGGCGGCCCGCACCCTGCAGGAGCTCGAGGACAGCGAGGCCCGACTCGGCCAGCACCTCCAGAGCCTGGTCGCGGCCATCGGCGGCGCCCGCGAGCGCCAGGAGCAGCTGGCGCTGGCGGTCCAGGAACGCGCGCGACAGATGCGCCAGCGGAGCGTCGATCTGAGCGACCTGCTCGCGCGCTGGGAAGCGCTGGGGAAGGCAGCCGCCGACGTGAACCACCTGGTGCAGCAGGTCGCGTCGACGATCGAGCAGATCGGCACCAACGCCGGGCCCGACGCCGTGGCGTTTCGCGAGATCGACGACCGCCTCGGACGGCTCGCCGACGATTCGGAGGAGCTCTCCCGCGCTGCCCAGGCCGAGGCGTTCGTGGATCTCGGAAAGCTGGCCGACTCGCTCCGGGTGCGGCTGCTCTCCGCGCGGAACCGCTTCCGGATTCTCGACCGCCGCCGTGCCTCGGCCGACGGATCCTGACCCCCACGCATCGCGAATTGCCGGCGCTACCGCCCCGCACTAGACTCGCGCCCGGGAGGAGCCGGATCATGGATGCGAAGCTGTGGGGTGACATGTTCCATCTCGGGCTGCCGGTGCTGGAGAAGGTGCTGCGCCCGATCTTGGTCTACATCTTCCTCGTCGGCGGTCTGCGGCTCGCCGGCAAGCGCGAGCTGGCGCAGCTGAATCCCTTCGACCTGGTCGTCCTGCTCACGCTGTCCAACACCGTCCAGAACGCGATCATCGGCGACGACAACTCGGTCACGGGCGGCATCATCGGCGCCGCGACGCTCCTCGGTCTGAACTATCTCGTCGTCCGCTTTCTCTACGGGCATGAGCGCCTCGAGCACCTGGTCGAGGGTGACCCCGACGTCCTGATCGAGGACGGGGAGATCCAGTTCGACCGCTTGCGGAAGGAGCTCGTCACGCTCACCGAGCTCGAGTCCGCGGCACACCGGCAGGGATTTGCCTCGCTCGACGAGGTCCAGCGGGCGGTGCTCGAGCCGGGGGGGACGGTCGCCTTCTTCGGCAAGAAGCCCAACCCGGAGGCGGCCCGCCATGCGGAGCTCACGCGCCGGCTCGATCGCATCCTGGAGGAGCTGGCGAGTCTCCGGATGCAGCCGGCGAGCTAGCTTCCCCCGGCACGTCACTCTATGATCGAGGGCCCTCCATGCTCGACGCCACCGCTCGCGACCTCGCTGCCATCGACGAGCACGGCTTCGTCGTCATCCCCGGCCTCCTCTCACCGCCCGTGCTCGACACCATGCGCGCCGTCCTCCGCCCGCACCTCGCGGCCGATCTCCTCGGCCGCAACGACTTCGAGGGGCATCGCACGCAGCGGATCTACGCCCTCGTGGGACTCCACAGGATCTTCCAGGACCTGGTCGAGCATCCGCGCATCCTCGCCATCTGCGACGCGCTCCTCGAACAGAACTACCTGCTCACCGCCTCGCAGGCGATCAACATCCTCATGGGCGAGACGCCCCAGGCCTTCCACACCGACGACCTGTTCTACCGCATCGCGCGCCCGCGACGGGCGGTGAGCGTGAGCACGATCTGGGCCGTCGATCCCTTCACCACCGAGAACGGGGCGACGCAGATCGTGCCGGGGAGCCACCGCTGGCCGGACGCCGCGATCGGCAGGCTCCTCCAGGCGATCGACTTCGAGACCGTCGACGCCGGGTCGCGCGTACCGAGGCCCGCAGCACCGCTGCCCGAGGCGCTGCGCGGCCAGGTGCGGGACGTCACGATGGAGGCGGGCTCGGTCATCGTCTTCCTCGGCACGCTCGTGCACCGTGGCGGCGAGAACCGGAGCCGCGCCGCGCGGCTCGCCCTGTCGAACCAGTACTGCGAGCCGTGGGCGCGGCAGCAGGAGAACTACACCCTCGCGATCGCACCTGCCGCGGCACGCGACATGTCGCCCCGGGTGCAGGGGCTCCTCGGCTACAGCATCCACCCGCCCTTCATGGGGCACGTCCGGGGTCTGCACCCGCGGCGGCTGATGGAGGAGGGGGAGGAGTAGCTCCGGCCACTGCCGGCGGCCCGACCGTTCCGAGGGCGGCGGCCAGGGCCTGCAGCTGTCCCTTGATGAGGCGCACGTTGCGCGGCCCCATGCGCAGGAAATGCTTCTGGGCATCGGTCAGCCGCTCGAGCCGCGGATCGAGGAAGGCGTAGGAGATCACCTTCGGTCGGAGCTCCACCTCAGCGGTGACGTCGGGCGTGGCGAGGAGCGTCCGGATGGCCCCGTTCAGCGCAGCGTCGAAATCCCCCTGCGGATGCCCGAGCGCACGGTAGGCCTCCTCGCAGAGCGGCTGGACCTGCCGGTAGAGCGCGACCGTGCGCGGCGTGTCGAGGGAGCTCACCACGTCGGCAATCGTGTCGTAGCGCGCATAGCTGTCCGAATCGACGTACACGTGGCCCGACCGTGTGATGGTCTTGAACTCCCTTTTGGGCGCCAGGAAGCCGAGGTTCGGGCGCGGGCTCTCGCCCGACTCGATGTTGTCCACGACGGCCACGAGGTGCTCGATGATCCCCGTCGTCTTGAGCCAGGACACCATCGACGGCTGCGTCGAGAGTCCGTCCGCCAGCTCGCGCACGAGGGGGTCACTCTCGGCGAGCGACGGCAGGGGACGCTCCGGCGGAGTCTCGGGCGCGGTGCCCGCGGGCGGCGCGAGCGCTCCGTTCCCGGGCGTCGCGGGACCGGCGGGGGGCGTTTCGGCGGCCGGAGGGACCGGGTTCTCGCCTGACGGGGCGAAAGCCCCGATGGGCGGTCGCTCGAGCAGGTACCAGCCAACGCCGACCGCGAGCCCCACCAGCAACAGGCCGACCAACCAGGACCGCATCCCCCTCCCCCTCTGCCGCGGTTTCCGCGCCATCGCCGCCGATCGAGCATACCCGCGCGCGGGGCGCGTTGCATCCGTCGTCACGCGGGAGGCCGCCCGTGTCCTGCGATGGGAGGGCATCGGCACCCTGGAGCCGGGCAACTGGGCGGATCTCGTCGTCGTCGACCGCAATCCGCTCGCCTGTGCGGCCGAATCGATCGCCGCCACCCGGGTGCTGCGCACGATGGTGGCGGGACGAACTGTATGCCCGGCGGGCACGCCATAGCGGACGAAGCCGCGGGCGCTGGCGCGTCCCGCACCGCGTGTGGCCGACGCCCTAGCCGGTGGCGGCCCCGACGCCGTGCCGCCCCACATGCGGACCATACCGGTTTTCGTTCAAGGCTGTCCCATCCGCGTCACGCCGTAGCCGGTCGGACATCGCGACCCACCGTCGGGAGGCCCGTCCTGCCGAGGTGGCGGGTCCCTTGCTTAAGCCGCCCCCGTGCAGCTGAGACCCTACCTGACACTTGCGTTGGCGTCGGCGCTGGCGGCGTGCTCACCCGTACACCGGACCGGCATGCTCCAGCCCATGGCCATGCCAGAAGCCCTGTCGGTCCCGCCTGCTGTGGCCGACGAGGGCAGCTCCACTGCCGAGCGCGGCGTCGAGGAGCTCGATCTCGCGTGCTTCCAACATCCGTCGATCGACGCCTGGGAGCAGCGCATCCGTTCCGAGCGACCCTTGCGCCGGGAGACCGCCGATAGCGTCACGCGCGGCGCACGCTACCTCGACCGCCTGCGGAAGATCGTCACGGACGCGGGACTCCCGCCCAGCGTGGCCCTTCTGCCGGTGATCGAGAGCAGCTTTCAGCCTCACGCGCGTGGGGTCGCCGACTGCATCGGGCTCTGGCAGCTCGGGCCCGATACGGCGCGGCGCTTCGGGCTCCGCGTGAACGCGGAGCATGACGACCGCCTGGACCCGGTGCTCGCGACGCGCGCCGCGGCGCGCTACCTGCGCATGCTCCACGACCGATACAACGACTGGCCGCTCGCCCTGGCGGCGTACAACGCCGGCGAGGGACGCATCGACCGGGCCCTCCTCGGCCGCCCGGGCGCCACGCTCTGGGACCTCGCCGACGGCCACCAGGTGCCGCGGATGAGCTTCGACTACGTCTCCCGCTTCCTCGCGGTGGTGCGCATCGTCGACGACGCGCCGCGCGCCTGCCAGGCCCCCGGGGTCACGGTCGCCAGTCTGCGCGGCGACAGGCGCTGAGCACCGTCCTTCAACGGGTCGGGTAGCGGCGGAGGAGGCCGCCCGTCACGCCGCGGTGGCGGGCGATCTGCCGGAAGACGCCGACCGCGGGTGTGGGATGCCGGATCAATTTCGGGTCCGTGCGCGCCTCGACACGGTAGAGCCCGAAACGCGGCGTGTAGCTCCCCCACTCGTAGTTGTCGGTGAGCGACCAGTGGAAGTAGCCGAGCACCGGGATGCCCTCGGCCACCGCCGCCTGCACCTCCGCCACGTGCTGCACCAGCACGGCCTCGCGCGTCCAGCCGTCGGCCCTCGGCATGCCGTTCTCGGTCCCGATGCCGTTCTCGGGAATGAGGATGGGCACGTCCGGATAGCGGGCGTGGTACTTCCGGAGCGCGTCGAGCAGGCCGGTCGGGTAGATCGGTAGCACCCACACGGTGCCGATCGTCGTCACGTCGGGAACCTGGGGGAAAGAGTAGTAGTAGTCGAAGGAGAGATAGTCCTGCTTCGGCCCGGCCGAGATCGGCGCCGCGGGGGCCGGCTGCCCGGCATACAGCTGGCTGCAGGTCTCGCCGATCTTGAACGGTCGGGGCCGGCCCGAGAGCAGGTCGAAGAAGAACACGTTGCTCGCGTAGTCGGGCAGGCCGTCGGCGTCCTGCAGGTTGGCGAGCGGGCCGTGGAAGGCGTTCAGCGACACGTTGCTCGACACCTTCGCGTGCCGAT
>DATILR010000513.1:0-3086 GCA_035476275.1 Binatus sp. (SeqCode)
CGCTGCGCCGCTTCTCAACTGGGAGGCCCGGCGTCTGCACCGACTGGAGGATTCCCTGGCCGCGCGCGCGCCCTGCCTGGTCGTCTCGGCCGGCGAGCGCGAGGCGCTGGGGAAGCGGGACACGATCCGCGTCGTGCCGAATGGCGTCGACACGCAGGTCTTCGCCTTCCGCGAGGACGCGCGTCCACGGGCGCGGCTCGTGTTCGCGGGCAACCTCGGCTACTTCCCGAACGTCGACGCGGCATGCTGGCTCGCACGCGACATCTTCCCCCGCGTGCGCGCCGCCGTCCCCGAGGCGGAGCTGCGGCTGGTGGGCGCGCGCCCGGCGCGCGGCGTGCGCGCCCTCGCCGACGCGCCCGGCGTGTCGCTCGCCGCGGCGGTTCCCGCGATGGCGCCCGAGCTCGCCGCCGCGACGGTTGCCATGGTACCCCTGCGCGCCGGCTCGGGAGTCCAGAACAAGGTGCTCGAGGCCATGGCCGTGGGCACACCCGTCGTCGCCACGCCGCGCGCGGCCGCGGGACTCGAGGTTCGCGCCGGCGAGCACCTGCTCGTCGCAGAGGATGCCGCGGGTCTCGCCGCCGCCGCAGGCACGCTGCTGCGCGATCCGGCGCTCGCGCGGGCGCTCGCGCGGGCGGCGCGCACGCTGGTCGAGACGCGCTACCGGTGGGAGGATTCTGCCGCGGCGGTGGAGCAGGTGTGGCGCACCGTGCTCCCCGCACCTTGAACGCGCCCGGCCTTCTGCTATGTCGCGATCGGTGTATCGGCGCGACAGGGGATGGCGCCTCCGCTGGGCGATCCTGGTCGCGGGCGACGTGCTCGCCGCTGGCCTCGCGTACCTCCTCGCCTTCGCGCTCCGGACCCGCGTGCCGCTGCCGTTCACCCAGGGGTACCTCCCGGTCCTCCGCTTCGCCGAGGTGCACCACCACTGGCCGGAGATGCTCCTCGCGCAGGTGGGCGTGCTCTACTTCCTGGGCTTCTACGAGCCTCGCGCCCTCACGACGCCCCGGGGCCGCGCCGGCGGGCTGGTCGCCGCCGCCGGTCTCCAGGTTCTCTTCCTGATCGCCGTCTACTTCTTCCGGCAGGATCTCAACTTTCCACGCTCGATCTTCGTCGTCTTCGCCGGACTGAACGCGAGCCTGCTCGTCGTCTGGCGCCTCGGCAGCCGCTCGCTGGTGGGCAGCTATCCCCGGCGCCGCGTGCTGGTGGTGGGGACGAACGCCGCGGCCGTCGAGGTGATCGGAACGATCCGCGTGCAGCACTGGCTCGGCATGGACGTCGTCGGCGCCGTGGCGGACGACGGCCGGAAGGCGATCGCCCTCGACGACGTGCCCGTCGTCGGCTCGCGCGACGAGCTCCCGGCGCTCTGCGAGAAGCACCGGGTCGACGAGGTCATCATCGCGTCGGATTTCACCTGGCAGGATCGCCTGCTCGACGCCCTCAGCCGCCGGAAGGGCACCCGGGCGCGCATCTGCGTCGTTCCCTCGCCCTACGAGATCCTGATCGGCCGTCCTGAGCACCTCCGCCTGCACGACATCCCGCTCATCGAGGTGATCCGGGATCCGGAATCGGGCGGGGCGAGCGCCACCAAGCGCCTCTTCGATCTGGTGTTCGCCATCCTCCTGACCGCACTCACGCTGCCGGTGATGCTCCTGGTCGGCCTCGCCGTGCGGAGCACCTCACGGGGGCCGGCGCTCTACCATCAGCAACGGGTCGGGAAGGACGGCAGCGCCTTCATGATGGTCAAGTTCCGCACCATGCAGGCGGAAGCGGAGCGCGCCACGGGCCCCGTGCTGGCGAGCGAGAACGACCCGCGCGTCACCTGGCTCGGCCGCTACCTGCGCGCGGCGCGGCTCGACGAGCTACCGCAGCTCTGGAACGTGCTGCGTGGCGACATGAGCTTCGTCGGGCCCCGACCGGAGCGACCCGAGTTCGTGGGACAGTTCCAGCAGGATATCCATGGCTACGCGGAGCGCTTCATGGTGCGCCCGGGGCTGACCGGTTACGCGCAGGTCAACGGCGAGTACCACACCTCGGCCGCCACCAAGCTCAAGTACGACCTCGCCTACATCTACAACCGCTCCCTGTGGCTCGACCTGAAGATTCTCTCCGAGACGGTCAAGGTGATGCTGACCCGTCGGGGCATCTGATTGCGGGTGCTGCACGTCGACCCCGAGCCCGGATGGGGCGGGGGCGAGGCGCAGGTGCTGGCGCTGCTCGCCGAGCTAGGGACACGCGGCGTCGCGCTCCGACTCGCCGCGCATCCCGAGGGACGGCTCGCCCGCACGGCCGCGGCGCGCGGCGTGCCGCTCGTCCCGCTGCGCGTGCGGAATCACGCCGACCTCGGCGCCGCGCTCGCGCTCCGTCGACTCGTTCCGGGGCACGACGTCGTCCACTTTCACACCGCGCGCGCCCACGCGCTGGCGCCGCTCTGCCGCGGCCGGGGAGCGCGCCTCGTCGTCACGCGCCGGATGGACTACGTGCCGGCCGGCGGTCCCTACGCCCGCTTCCTGTACAACCGGGCGGTCGACGTGGTGATCGCCATCTCGGAAGGGGTCCGTCAGGCGCTCCTGCGGGCGGGCGTGCGAGACGAGCGCATCCGGGTCGTGCCGAGCGGCGTCGACCCGGATGCGTGGGTGGTACCTGCCGGCGCAGGGGCGGGTCTCCGCGCGGAGTGGGGACTCACGCCGGATGACGTGGTGGTCCTCGTCCTCGGCGCGCTCGAGCGGCGCAAGGGGCATGCGGTGCTTCTCGAGGCGGCCGCCCGGCTGCGTGCGGGCCACAACCGGCTCCGCTACGTCTTCTGCGGTGACGGGGGCGAGGCCGACGCGCTCGCGCGCGCCGCGGCGCCACTCGGTCCCGGCGTGGTTCGTTTCGCCGGCTTTCGCGGGGACGTCGCTGCCTGCCTCGCTGCCGCGGATGTGGTGGCGCTGCCGTCGCTGCACGAAGGGCTCGGGGTGGCGGCGCTGGAGGCGATGGCCGCCGGCCGGGCCGTCGTCGCCAGCCGGGTCGGTGGTCTCGTGGAGGCGGTCGCAGAGGAGGAAACCGGCCTCCTCGTCGCGCCGGGCGATGCCAGCGAGCTGGGCGCC
>DATILR010000514.1:0-9913 GCA_035476275.1 Binatus sp. (SeqCode)
ATTCCTGCTGCTCCCAGTGACCACTCGCGCCGCCGATCACACCGTGCTCGGTAGCAGATTAGTCGTGAAGAACCCGGGCGCGCCCGAGCAGCGAAAAATCACCGTCAAGGCGAAGGAGGCCAGCAGCGACGACGCGCTCACGGGCGACCCCGTCGCCAATGGTGCGACGCTCACCATCCGGATCAACAACGGCTCGTCCGACACGCAGACGTACAACCTTCCCCCCGGGTCCTGGACCGGCGATGCAACGGCGGGGTTCAAGTACAAGGATTCCACGGGGGCGAACGGGCCGGTGAGCGTTGCTGAGATAGCAAAGCTGAACGGCGTGTTTCAGATCAAGGCGGTAGTCAAAGGCAACCTCGGCGCCGTCTCGGTCGTACCGCCGAACCCCGGGTTCGACAGCTGCGTGCTGCTGACGCTCACCGGGGGGGATTCGTACAGCGTCAACTTCGTCAGTGGTACCATGACCAACAAAGGGGCGACGCTCTTCAAGGTGAAGAAGCCGACGCAAGAGGGCACGTGTATCGCGCCGAATCCAAACAACCTGCCGCTCGATCACATCGTCGTCGTGATGCAGGAGAACCGCTCGGCGGACACCTACCTGGGGCAGCTCAACGCGCAGGGCCAACCCGCCTACGAGGCCGAGCCGACGACCGGCAACCCGGATCCGACGAATCCGATGGGTCCGCCGATCGTGCCGTTCCACAAGACGACCTACTGCGAAGTCGCCGATCTCGACCACAGCTGGAACGGGACGCACGCCGAGGTCGACGGGGGTGCGATGGACGGCTTCACCGCGGCGAACGTCAACGGAGCCGACCCGAACGGCAGCCGGACGATGGGCTACTATGACCAGACCGACCTCCCCTTCTACTATGGTCTGTACAACACATTCGCGACGGGTGACCGCTACTTCTGCTCCGTGCTCAGCCAGACGTTCCCCAACCGACTGTATCTGCTCGCGGGGACATCGTTCGGTCACATCCGCAACGACTCGTTCGGATTGACAAGCGCATCGATCTTCAATCTGCTCGACCAGTTCTCGGTCACGTGGCGGATATATGCCGCCCAGGCTGCCTACGGCACCCTCTTCTTCAAGTACGTGAGCGACCGAGCCCCGGCGCATGTGTTTACGACCGCGCAATACTATGCGGACCTGACGGCGGGCACGCTCCCGCAGGTCGCGTTCGTCGACCCCGACCTGTTCGGCTCGCCCCAGGTCGAAAACGACGAGCACCCGCCCTCCAACGTGCAGGTTGGCCAGAAGTTCGTGGCCGACATCATCAACGGGCTCATGGCCAGCACGGCATGGACGTCGGCGGCGCTGTTCCACGTCTACGACGAGCATGGCGGCTTCTACGACCACGTCGTGCCGCCCGCGGCGCCCATCCCGGACGCTATCCCCCCGATGCTGGCGGGGGGGGATACCCCCGGCGCATTTGACCAGTACGGCGTGCGCGTGCCCGCGGTGGTGGTATCGCCCTACGCGAAGTCACACTTCGTATCGCACGTGGTGCACGACCACACGTCGATCCTGCACTTCATCGAATACCGGTTCGGCCTGCCGTCGCTGACCAACCGCGACGCGGCTGCCGATCCCATGCTCGAGTTCTTCGACTTCGTTAGTCCACCGTTCGTGACGCCACCGTCCCTGCCGGCGGCGGTGATCGACCAGACCCAACTGAATGCGTGTCCGTCGTCGTAGAGGAAGCGGTCTGAGTGCCTTCGTGGGTTCTCATTCAACGTAGGTGCGTCGACCGGTCCGGGGTGGATTCTCAGCGGACGGCCAGCCCACAAGGCTGAAGCAGCAGCCTGGGGGCGGAACCTGAGCACCCGAGCAAACCGCTAGACGCTATCCACCGGCCTGTGGGAGTTGACCGTCGTATGGCGCCGGCGGTACACACCGGCGTGATGGCGGGCGCGACCAGCATGTCCGCGCCGGCACCGGCACTCGTGCCAAGGGCCGGGAACGCGCCCGTCGGCTGGGTGCGTAGCCCGGCCTTCGACTTGACCCTGATCGGCGGCGTATTGGTGCTGGCGCTCGCGACTGCAGCGGCGTTGCACATGAATCTCGGGCTCTTCGGGCCGCTCCTTCTGCTCAACACGTGGGTACTCGCCATCGAGCACGTGATCTCTACGTTTACCCGGCTTGCGTTCGACACCGCGAGCTTCCGTCTTCACCGCTTCCTCGTGCTCGGGCTGCCGGTCGTCCTGGCGCCGGTCGTACTCGGGATCGCCCTGTGGTTCGGCACGCCGGCACTCTTCACCGTTTACTTCTACTGGCAGTGGTTCCACTACACGCGCCAGAGCTATGGGATCGAGCGCCTGTACTGGCGCAAGGCGGGAGGGGGAGATGCAGGCGCGACTCTCAACGCCGCGCTTCTCTATGCGACCGCCATCTGGGGCGTGGCCAATCGCTCGGCCCAGGGGATGCCGTTCCTCGGCAAGCAACTCTTCTGGGTCCCCGTGCCTCCGCTCGCGGTGCAGGCGATGGGGGTCGGAGTTGCGGTGCTGCTCGGTGCGTGGGTGCTGGCCCGCGTCCAGGAGTACCGCCAGGGCCAGCTCCGGCTCGCGCACACGCTGTTCGTCTGCTCGCACGTGGTACTTTTCTTCGTCGGATACTTCGCGCTCGCCGGGGTCACCTCCGGCTGGCTCGTGGTGAACGTCTGGCACAATGCGCAGTACCTGCTGGTCGTCTGGCTCTTCAACGCCAACCGCTTCAAGGCGGGCGTCGACCCGCAGCACCGCTTCCTCTCGACCCTCAGCCAACCGTCCAACGTCGCGCTCTACGTGCTGACGCTGCTCGGCATCTCCGCGCTCGTCTACATGCCGATCGAATGGTGGCTCAAGCCGTTCCCCGTCTGGGGCATTTCTGCCGCGGTGATCGTCACCACGATCATGAACTTCCATCACTACACGGCCGACGCCGTCATCTGGAAGCTGCGTCGGCAGCCGATCCGCGCCCAGTTCGGGATCGCCTCCTGACGGCTAGGGACGTCGATAGAGCACGAAGGGACCGATCGTCGCGACGGGCGTGTACCGCGCGCGCACAGCTTCGAGGACGGGCTCGACGAGGGGCTGATTGTACTTGTCGAGGACCCTGTGGATCACAAGCCTCGGCGCTGCACGTTCGAGGTCGGCGATGAGCGCGTCGAGGTCGCCGTGGTCCCGGAGGTGCAGCGGGAGGAGCGAGAAGCGAAAGGGGTTCGGCCGCTCGGCGAGGAAGTACAGCTCCGGGCTGTAGGGAAAAGCGAAGATCGCCTCGCCCGGCGCCGTCTCGCGCTGGATGCGATCGACCACGGCGGCATATGTGGCGGCCTGCTCGCGGTCGATCCAGAGCCCCGCGAGGCGCGGCAGCGTGTCCGCGCGGACCAGCGGCTCACGCTCGCCGCGGAACATGCCCTCGCCCCGGATGGGTTCCCCGGCATGGTAGACGATGCCGACCAGGACGAGCCCGGCCACGAGCGGGGACGCGACCCGGGGCGCGAGCCAGAGCCATCCCGCGGCGGCGAGGGGGACGGTGTACGCGAGATAAACCGGGATCTGGTAGCGGAGGCAGACGAGCGCGTAGAAGGCGGCTACCAGCGGCAGGGCCGGCACCGGATCGCGCGGCCGGCGCACGAGACGGGCGAGGAGGCAGATGCCGTTGGCGGCCGGCACAAGAGGGAGCGCGATCCAGTAGAGGCCGTTCGCGACGTCGGCGAGACCCGCGGGGGCGGTCATCAGGCGAAGGCCGATCGCCATCAGCCCCCGGTAGCTCACGCTCGATATGAAGTTGAGCCGCGGAAACCCTAACGGTCGCACCATCGCGTCTTCCCACCATGCGGCCACGGAGCCGTGCCACAGGTGATACGCGAGCAACGGCAATGCCGCAGTGAGCGCGCCCGCTGCAAAGCGCCCCACGAGGTGTAGCGCCTCGCGGTTGGAACGGCGGGTGTGGTACCACGCCCAGCAGAGGATCAGCGCTGGCGAAGCTCCGAGCAGGGCGACTGCCGCGGCGTCGCCGAGACCTCGCAGGTAGAGGAGCAGGGCTGCCAGCATGGCCGTGACGAGCAGGCGGGCGACGAGCGCGTGGCCCACGCCGCACCCCGCGGGCGGCTCGACCAGCAGGTACGTGAGCACTCCCAGTGCGGCCGTCGCACCGGGCAGCTGCTGAAAGAGCGCCGCGAGCCCGACGAGCAGCCCTGCGACCTCCACCCGCGCGCGCGTCCCGCACGGCACCCACGTGAGCCACGCCACGCAGCCACAGACCAGCAGCAGGGCGTACCAATATGGCGAGGGGTTCAGGAACTGGAGCACGCCGAGCCCAGTGCTGGCAAGCGAGGCGAGCGCGGCCACCCGAGGGCCCCGAGGCCAGAGCAGCACGAGTAGCAGCAAGGCCTGCACGAAGGCTGCCGCAACCAGCGGGTAGCGGAGGCTCAAAAAACGCCGCCCGAAGAACGCCAGGGCCGCGACGTTCACGACGTGGTGGTAGCCCCCATGGTGCGACTCGACCTGGGCGTTGAGAACCTCGCCATCGAGCAGGCGCTCGGCGATGTGCGCGTAGTGGCCATCGTCCGCGGGACTCCAGAACCAGTCGTGGAAGTAGAAGAGCAGGGCTGCGTTGAGTGTAACGGCGAAGAGGGCCGTCACAACCTGAGCGGGAGGCACGCGCATCGGGAGGTCCACGTAGCTGGAGAGCCGCGCGGCCGTCCAGCGAGGCCCACGGAGCTGTTCCTGTTAGTGTCCTTGGGCGAGCGACGTGGCGGCGCTCATCGCATTCATAGGCGCTGCGACGTCGCCCCCGCCCCCCGGGTCGGGTCCGTGCGCCACGCACGCCCCCGCCCCGGGCCTGTTGCGGTTAACGGGGTAGGCCGTTGGCGGCCCACTCGGCGGTGGCGGCCATCGTGCTCCAGTGGTGGCAGCGGTTGCAGTAGCCGCCCCACGTATCGGCAGGCCGCTGGCAGCTGGTGCAGCGGAACGACGCGAGGAGACCGCCCTCCACGCCGACGGCGCGGGCGAAGCTCTCCGCGGCGAGCTTGTCGTTGCCCCGGCGCCGGTGCAGCTCGCCCCACAGCGCATGCGTGAAGGCGTGCGAGGCGAGCGGCTCGGGGAGGCCGGCGAGTGCTTCGGACGCCGCGTCGAGGCTGCCCGTGCTGATCAGGTGCCGCGCGAAGAGCAGCGGCACCGCCTGGGCCTCCGGATGGCGCCGCAGGGTCCGACGGTAGAGGCGCATCGCGCGTTCGGGCCGGCCGCGGCTGGCGTGCAATCGCTCGAGCCGATCGAGCAGCACGGCGGCCGGCTGGTGACGGAGGCCGCGCTCCCAGATGCGGCGAGCGGTGACCTGTCGGCCGGCGTGCGCGTGCAGATCGCCCGCGCTCACCCACGCCGGAACGAACGATGGGTCCTCGCGTGCCAGCGTGAGGAGGACGCGCGCCGCGCGGCGCGCATCCGCGTCGGTGAGCGCCGCCTGATAGCGGAGGCCGCGCAGCGTGCCTTCCTCGTCGGCCAGTGCGGTGGCGCCCCGGACGCCGAGCATGATCTCGCCCTGCAGGCGAAGCGCCTCGTGCCAGCGTCCGTCCGCAGTGTAGAGATCTCGTAGCCGCCGGGCGAGTCGCGGGCTCTGCGGCTGCGCCAGGCGTGCGCGCTCGAGGGCGTCCGCCGCGGCGCGGAGATCGCCGCTCCGCTCCGCCGCCTCGGCCAGCAGGTCGAGCAGCCGCGGGTCGAGACCGACGCGCGCCAGCCCCTGATCGAGGAGCGAGCGCGCCGTGGCCGGATCGCCTTCCTGGAGATGTGTCTCGGCGAGGAGGGCGATGCGGGCGGCGTCGTCCGGCACGCCCGGTTCGTCACGTAACAGCTCCGCCCGCGCCCGCGAGTAGTCGCCCGCCCACACGAGCGTGCGCGCGCGGTCGGTCAACGCGGTGCGCTTGGCCTGACGCCGCGCTCGCCGCCCCGCTCGCCACGACCGCCACCCGCGCCGGCCCGCGCGCAGGACGGCGGCGAACGCGACCACGCCACCGCCGGCCGCAAAGGCGGTGAGCAGCGCCGCCGCCAGCGGGGGAGCGTAGGTCCGGCGGGGCGTCACGTGGACGACCACCGGATCGGGGTTCAGGAAGACGACGTAGCCGGCTCCGATCAGGAGGAGCAACGCGATCACCGCGCCGAGCCAGCGTGTCACCTGCGTCTCCCGCGCCGGCCCCGGAGGGGCGGCGCCGCACCTGCTCAGCCGCTCTCGGTTCCCGTCTTCTGACTGCGCGCCTGGCTCTGGAACGGTTCGGGCAGCTCGACCCGGGGCGCGCGTGCCCACAGCCGGTCGAGATCGTAGAACTCGCGCACGGGGACGTAAAAGATGTGGATCACGACGTCGCCGTAGTCCATGAGCACCCATTGCGCGCGCGGCAGGCCCTCGACGGAGAGCGGCCGCACCCCCTGGCGGGCGAGGTGTGCCTCGATCCCCTCGGCGATCGCCTGCACCTGGGTGTCGGAGCGGCCGCTACAGAGGACGAAATAGTCCGCGATCGAGGAGATCCGGCCCGTCTCGAGCACCGCAAGGTCGTACGCCTTGCGATCCAGGGCGGCGCGCGTGCACTCCAGTGCCCGCTGCCATCCTGCGAGACCGGTCAACGCTGAGCGTCCCCCTGACGGTAGAGCGCGCGCTCGATGATGTACGCCTCGACGGCCGGTGGCACGAGGAAGCGGATCGACCGGCGGGCAGCGACGTGGGCGCGGATGGTGGCGGCCGAGATGTCGAGGGCGGTGATGCGCTGGAAGGTCAGCACGTGCCCCGACGCGTGAGGGAACGACTCACTGACCGGATCGTACCGAAACGCCTCCCGAGCCGCAAGAGGAATCTGCGTGAGCGAGAGCTTTTCGGGGCAGGGTGGACGCGTCACGACGACCACGTCGCTCACGGCGAATATCTCCGCGTAATCCTTCCAGGTATGGAGCTCCTGGAAGGCGTCGAAGCCGAGGATGAAGACGAGCCGTCGCGCCCCGATCTCGCGTCGGAAGGTGCGCAGCGTGTCGACCGAGTAGGACGGCCCCGGGCGCTCGAGCTCGCACGCCGAGGCGCGGAACCCGGCCACGCCCGCGATCGCGAGCTCGACCATGCGGAGGCGGTCCCGGGCGGAAGCGAGCGCCCCGGCATCCTTGTGCGGGGGGACGGCCGCGGGGACCAGCCGGATCTCGTCCAGCCCGACGCGCTCGCGCACCTCCTCCGCCGCACGGAGATGCCCGAGATGGATCGGGTTGAAGGTCCCCCCGAACACGCCGATGCCGCCCTCCCGCGTCACTCGCGGATGTGGCCGGCGCCCTGGACCTGGTACTTGTAGGTGGTGAGCTCCCGCAGACCCATCGGCCCGCGGGCGTGTAGGCGATTCGTGCTGATCCCCACCTCGGCCCCGAAGCCGAACTCGAAACCGTCGGTGAAGCGGGTAGACGCATTGACGAACACGGCCGCCGCATCGACCTCGGCCAGGAAACGGCGCGCCGCGGCGTAGTCCTCGGTGACGATGGCCTCGGCCAGGCCGGTGCCGTGCTTGGCGATGAAGGCAATGGCGGCGGTGAGCGACGGCACGACGCAGACGCTCAGGACGAGATCGAGGTACTCGGTGTCCCAGTCGGCGTCGCTCGCCGGGACGAGATCCGCGACCAGGCGCCGGCTGGCGGGGCAGCCGCGCACCTCGCAGCCCGCCGCCCGCAGCGCCGCGGCGATCTGCGGCAGAAAGCGCGGCGCCGCCGCCTCGTGTACGAGCAGGTTCTCGATCGCGTTGCACACGCTCGGCCGCTGCACCTTCGCGTTCAGACAGATGCGCTCCGCCATGGCGAGATCGGCGGCGGCGTCGACGTAGAGGTGGCAGATGCCTTCGAAGTGCTTCACCACGGGGATGCGGCTCTCTTCCATGATCATGTGCTTCAGGGTCTCGCCGCCGCGCGCGATCACCACGTCGATGCGGTCGTCGCGTCGGAGAAGCCCGCGCGTGACCTCGCGTCCGCCTTCCACGAGCTGCACGGCCGCGCGCGGCAGACCCGCGTGCTCGAGCTCCGCCCGGATCGCGTCGCCGATGGCGGCGTTGGTCGCCTGCGCCTCGGACCCGCCCTTCAGCAGGACCGCGTTGGCGGTCTTGAGGCAGAGACCGGCGGAGTCGGCGGTGACGTTGGGACGCGACTCGAAGATCGAGAGGACGACGCCGATCGGTACCCGCACCTGCGCGATCTCGAGGCCGTTCGGCCGCCGCCACGCGGCGATCGTCTCCCCTACCGGGTCGGGGAGCGCGGCGATCTCCTCCAGGCCGCGCGCCATCTGGTCGATGCGACCGGAGGTCAGCGTCAGGCGATCGACGAAGGCGCCGCTCTCGCCGCCTGCCCGGGCGCGCTCCACGTCGGTGTGATTGGCGGCGAGGAGCCGGGCCTCGTCGCGCCGGAGCCGCGCCGCCGCCGCGCGCAGTACGGCATCCTTGACGCGCGTGGAGGCGCCCGCCAGCGTGACCGCCGCGGCCCGCGCCTCCCCGGAGAGCGCCTCGACGATGCGCGCGGCTTCGATCCCGTCCATCGGCGCCGAGTCTAACGCGCCGGCCGCTCGGCTGCCACCCGACCGCCGACTCAGGCGGGCGACGTCCCCCCCGACCCGAGGACGACGAGGTCGTCGCGGTGAATCACCTCGTCGCTGGCCTTGTAGCCGAGCAGACGCTCGACCTCGCGCGTGTGCACGCCCTTGATCTTGTCGAGCTCGGCGGCCGTGTAGTTGACCAGGCCGCGCGCGAACTCACGTCCGTCGGGACCGATGCAGCGTACGCAGTCCCCGACGCCGAAGCTGCCCTCGATGGCGCGCACACCCGACGGCAGAAGGCTCCGTCCGCTCTTGGCCACCGCCCGCTCGGCGCCCTCATCGAGGTGGAGTGCTCCCGACGGCTTCAGCGCGTAGGCGATCCAGTGCTTGCGGCGGGCGAGGCGATCGCCATCGGCGAGGATGAGCGTGCCGACCTCCGTGCTCGGCTCGAATACCGCAGCCAGCACCCCGTCGCGCGTGCCATCGGCGATGATGGTGGGGATGCCGACGGCCGCCGCCTCCCGCGCGGCGGCGACCTTGGACGCCATGCCGCCGGTCCCGACCTCGCTTCGCGCCGGCCCGGCGACCTCCCGCATCGCCGCATCGTCGGCGCGTGTCAGGCGGACGACGCCGGCCTCCGGGTCGAGGCGCGGATCCTGCGTGTGGAGACCCTCGACGTCGCTCAGGATCACGAGTAAGTCCGCCTCGACGAGCGAGGCGGTGAGCGCCGAGAGATGGTCGTTGTCACCGAACTTGAGCTCCTCCACGGCCACCGTGTCGTTCTCGTTGACGATGGGGACGACGCCGAGGTCGAGGAGCGTGCGCAGCGTGTGCCGCGCATTCAGGTAGCGCCGGCGATCCGACAGGTCCGTGTGGGTGAGCAGCACCTGGGCGACGATCCGGTCGTGGGCGGCAAACGCCCGCTCGTAGGCGGCCATGAGACCGATCTGGCCCACGGCGGCAGCCGCCTGGCGCCACTCGATGCGGTGGCGACGGGGGCCGAGCCGCGGCGCGCCAGTCGCGACGGCGCCCGAGGTGACGACCACGAGCTGCCGTCCCCGTGCGACGAGGGCGGCGATCTCTCCCGCCAGCCCGCGCACCCGCTCGCGTCGGAGGCCCTGCGGGCCCGAGAGCACGTTGCTCCCGACCTTGACGACCGCACGTCGCACCTGCCGGAGCAGGCGCGTCTTGTGCGTGAGCTGATCCTCGCCGCTCACCGTCGGTTCCTGCTCACGCCGGTGCGGCCAGGGGCGTGCCGGCGAGGTCTTCCAGGCGGCGGGCACGGACGGCGGCAGCGATCGTGCGCACGAGCTCGGTCGTGCCCTCGCCGCTCACGCCCGAGACGGCGTGCAGGGTGAGCCCGCGGGCGGCGAAGGCGGCGCGCAC
>DATILR010000515.1:0-3267 GCA_035476275.1 Binatus sp. (SeqCode)
CCTGATGCCGACGCGATGCCGCACACCATGGCCGCAGCCAGTGCCATGACGACGATCACTCTTCGTCTGAGCACGGACACTTCCCGATTGCCGATGTCAGTCCCGAGCATGTGAGCCTCCTCTCTCGGCCTGTTGCCAATGGGCTCGTCGTTTCGTAGGCCTCCGCAACTGTCGTGCCGCTCCGCAGTTCACGGCGGAGGAAAAAACCGGGAGCCACGAGAGCGTCTCCGGTGCGACTCCGGGAGCCGCGCGCCGATGCGCCGGCACCGCGCCGACCATTCGGCAGCATGGCCTTGGACGCCCCCGCCGCGATGAGCGATCCTTTTCCGCGGAAGGTGCGAATTTACAGAAGGCGGGAGAGATCGAGGATTGGCGCGTCCCGGTCGGACAAGGAGTGTCGGGTCACGGCATCGGTGTCGTTGGGCGTTCCGCAGGGGCGCGTTCCGGTTTCGTGCCCATCTTCATCCCGCGCTCGCCCAGCGGCCCGGGAAAGCTCTCGTAGCGATGGACCGTGCTGGATCATCATGCAGCGAGGTCGTCGCTCGCGGGCTCGATCTCGTGGGCGAAGAGGATGAGCTTCTGGCCGCTGTCGAAGTCGACCGTGAAGAGCTCGCGGCCGAGGTTCTCGCGCTTCGAGACGAGAGTCCCCCGTGAAGCCCTGCGCACGATCCCGCCCGGGAACACGATGTTGCGCGACGAGCGGCAGCGCGTCCCGGGAGCAAGCGACATGGCTGTTTCCTTTCTCTGGTTCAGGCCGCAGCGAGGGCGCTCAGGTCGAAGCGCGCCCCTTTGAAGGTCCCGCAGAGGCGCACATGGCCTTGATTCACCATGCACACGATGGTGGCGACCACTTCGGCCTCCGAGCGGGCGTGCTCGGCAACCGCGTTCACCAGATCGAGAAGCGTGACGCTCGGTGCCATCGCCGTACCCTCCTCACTTCGTACTGAGGCAAGTTAGATGCCAGGCCGACGGACAACTTCCCATGAGCCGGCTAGCACCAATCAGCGAGCGCGGCTCGTAACCGAAGGCGTTCCGCCTCACGGTGGCCGGAGAGACGGTCGGCTGTTCGTTCGTTGTCGATGCGCGATCCGGCTCCCTCTTCTCCGCCGACCTGTCGGCACACATGCCGAACCCTCGGCAGCTCCGGCCCCTCAGTCCTTCAAGCATCCGCCCCCCACGATGGTCCGGATGATGCATCAGGCAGGGTCGGGAGGTTCAACGAGATGATCCGGCTGCCCATGCTGATCATGTTAGCCGTGCTCGCCACCGCACCTCGGGCGTCCGCGGCGTGCACATGGTTCGGGACACAGCTCGAGTGCGATGTCGGGACGAGTCGGGTGACGCTCGGCACACAGGCTGCCGATGAGCCGACCTATGCGCGAGCGTTTCCGATCCATTCATTCCACGGCGACAGAGGACTCCCGGACGACCACGCTGCATCCCGGCGGGCGTTCGAGATCAAGCTTCAGGATTTCGGCGCGGACCCGAGCCTCTGTCGGAGGATCGGGAACGAGAACTACTGCTATTGACCGGGCGCGGAGACGCCACGCCTTAAGGAGCGGGCGGCTTTCACCTGGGGACCTGCAGTGAGGCGTGCGGACGAGCGGCGAGCACGCTAGAGTGCCGCCGTGCGGACCCGGATCGTCGCCACGTTGGGACCAGGCACGTCGAGCGAGGCCGATAGCCCCAGCGTCCGCGATTCGCCGTTCTCCGTATCAGGCTCCACCTCGAAAACGTCGGCGGGAGGACCCGCACTACACGTCCCGCTCGGCAAGTGCCGCCTCCAGGCGAGGCGACGGGTCTCCCACCCGGACCCGGGCCATCACGGTCACCGCCAACGCGACGATCACGGCGCCGTACTCGGCGGTGACGAGCCACCACGGCACACCCCACGTCCCGTGGACGTCCTCCAGGTGGAGGGCGACATAGGTTGGCAGGATCGCCACCGTCCAGACCGCGAGCGGCCACGTCAGAGGCCTGAAGAGGAACGGGGTCAGCCAGAGGAGGTACCAGGGATAAACCGAGGGGGCGAGGGTGAGCGCGATCGCGACCGGCCACCCCCAGGCCGCGGGGTCGTTGGGAAAACGCGTGCGCGCCCACGCCGCGACGGCGAGCCCCGCGAGGACCGCGAGGGCCGCGAGCATCGTCGGCGAAGCGTGCGGGACGAGGGCCGCGAACAATGGACCGTTGAAGCGCCATCCGGCGATATAGGCGTGAAGCGATCCGACGGGGACGCCGTCGTCGTGCACGAACGGGAGGTAGAGCGCGGCGAGGAGCCCGAGGCCAGCGACCGCGTCCCGCACGCGCACCCGACGCCAGAGGAGAGGAGCCAGCACGAGGGGGACGAGCTTCACGCCGACCGCGAAGGCGAAGGCGAGCGCGGCGGCGGTTCTCCGCTTCCGTAAGACCGCCCACGCGGTCGTCGCGACAGCCAGCGTGCCGAGCAGATCGACGTGGCCGTTGCCGGCGCCCTCGAGCGCTACGAGCGGGTTCCAAGCGTAGGCGAGCACCCACCAGGGAGAGAGCCCCGCCGCCGCGAGGAGGCGGAGCATCACCAGCACCACGAGCGCGTCGCAGAGGACGAGCGCGCCCTTCATCGCCCGGGCCGACTCCTCGACCGCCGTGACCGCGCGGAAGAAGAGCTCCGCGCCGGGCGGATAGATCGTCGGCACCCATCCGTTGTTCAGCTTGTGCGTGACCGGGGTGTGGAGGTGGGCGACCGCTGGATCGTCGGGCACGACCCGGTACGGATCCTCGCCCAAGCGCTGGAGCCGGCCGTCCCACACGTAGCGGTAGACGTCGGTCGACAGGCGCGGCGGCGCCGCCACGAGTGGGATGCGCCAGACCGCTGCGAACACCAGGCAGAGGGCGAGCGCCCGCGTGTTGCCGGGCCGGAGGCGGCCGAGGAGGCTGAGTGCGACGAGGTACGCCGCGCCAGCGAGCAGCGCCCAGGCGACGAAGACCGCTGGGCGATCGCGCGCGTCGACGAAGGCGAGCGCGACCATTGCGAGCGCGATCGTTCCGCCGCACACCCCGATCGCCTGCGCGACGCGGGGGTGGCCGTCCGCCAGCTGCGTCACGGCATCCGCCCGTTCCACGCGGCGAGCCACGCGGCCGTCCGCGGCGCACGCGCTGGCGTCCGGCGAAGGTCCGCGCCGAGCCGGGCCAGGTCGCTGCCCTCGTCGACGTCGTACCATGCCTCGGTGAGCGCGACGCCGAGGCCGCGTTCGGCGGCACGCGCCAAAAGCGAGCGGAGGGCGCCGCCAG
>DATILR010000516.1:0-1500 GCA_035476275.1 Binatus sp. (SeqCode)
CCGACACCCTGACGGTCATCGACAACCGGACTGGCAGGCGGTGTGAGCTGCCGATCGAGGACGGTGCCGTCCGCGCGGCAGGCTTGGCGCCGCTCGGACTGGTGAGCTACGACCCGGCGCTCTCCAACACCGCCACGTGCAAGAGCCGGATCAGCTACATCGACGGCGAGCGCGGCATCCTGCGCTACCGCGGCTACCCGATCGAGCAGCTGGCGGAGCAGAGCACCTTTCTCGAGACCGCCTACCTGATCGTCAAGGGTGAGCTGCCCACCCGCTCACACTTCGTGATGTGGAAGCACAACATCACGACCCACACGCTGGTCCACGAGAACGTCAAGCGCTTCATCCAGGGCTTCCGCTACGACGCCCACCCGATGGGCATCCTCATCGGGACGCTCGGCGCGCTCTCCACCTTCTACCCCGACGCGCGCCGGATCATGGACCTCGAGTCGCGCCGCATGCAGACGCGGCGGCTGATCGGCAAGGTGCCGACCATCGCCGCCTTCGCCTACCGACACAGTCGCGGGCTGCCCTACGTCTACCCCGACAACGAGCTCTCCTACACGGGTGATTTTCTCTCCATGCTCTTCAAGATGACGGAGCTCCAGTACCAGCCTGACCCGGTGCTCGAGCGGGCGCTCGACGTGCTCTTCATCCTGCACGCCGATCGGGAGCAGAACTGCGCGGCGACGACGATGCGGGTGGTGGGCAGTACGCACGCCGACCCGTACGCGGCCGTGGCGGCCGCCGCGGCGGCGCTGAGCGGCCCGCGGCATGGAGCGGCCAACGAGCACGTCATCCACATGCTGCGCGAGATCGGCTCACCGGCGGCCGTCCGCGACTTCGTGGCCGAGGTCAAGCAGGGCCGGCGGCTCAGTGGTTTCGGCCATCCCGTCTTCACGCATCGCGATCCACGCGTCCCCATCATCCGCCGGATCGCGTACGAGGTTTTCGAGGTCACGCCGCGGAACCCGCTGGTCGAGATCGCCCGCGAGCTCGAACGCGTCGCGCTCGACGACGCGGACTTCGTGGCGCACGGCCTCTATCCGAACATCGATTTCTATTCGGGCCTCATCTACGAGGCGATGGGCATCCCGGTCACGATGTTCCCCGTGCTGCTCGCCATCCCGCGCACCGCGGGGTGGATGGCACACTGGGCCGAGCTCGTGCTCGACGAGGAGCAGAAGATCACGCGTCCGAAGCAGATCTACCTCGGTCACGACGCACGTGAGTACCTGTCGCTCGACCAGCGGCAGGAGGGTGGTGCCCTCGAAACGGAGGTCCGCGGGCCGTTATAGACTCCGGGGGCCCGTGCGGTCCTCGCTCGCTTCGCTCGCTGCGGTCCTCCGATGCCCCCGGACCCCCGTCGCCGCCCGCTCGGCGGGCGGCTCCCCGTGATTGCTCGCGCCCTCAGGGCGCTCGGGTCGTGCCGAGCGTGGCAAAGCCGCGCTCGGCAGACGTCGCAAGCGCACTTCTCAAGCCGGTGCGTGGCTGATCAGG
>DATILR010000517.1:0-6175 GCA_035476275.1 Binatus sp. (SeqCode)
GTCAGAAGATGCTCACGACGGTCGACGCGATGACGAGCGACGCGCGCGGCGCCGATCGGCGCTCGTGCGCGCAGGGCAACCTTCACCGTATCCTGCTCGACGTCTCGCATGCCATCGCCTCGCACCGCAACCTGAAGAGCCTCCTTGGCGACCTGGCCGGGCTTCTTCGTCGCGTCGCTCGCTTCGACCGGCTCGCAATCGTGCTGCACGATCCGGAGCGCGACCGCATGCGCCTTCACACGCTCGTCTCGTCCGAGCCGACCTTCATGGCTGACATGGATCTGCCCATCGACGAATCGCCCGCGGGACTCGTGTGGCGGACGCAGCAACCGCTCGTCGTCCCGCGCATCGAGGGGGAGACGCGCTTCCCCGCGGTCACCGACGTCCTCCGTGGCGAAGGCATGCGCTCGTTCTGCGTGCTGCCACTCACGACTCCGCTCCGCCGGCTCGGCGGACTCACCTTCGCGAGCCGGGACGAGGATGCCTTCTCCGATGCCGACGTCGACTTCCTGCAGGAGGTCGCAACGCACGTCGCGCTGGCCGTCGACAATACGCTGCACCACGAGGACGCGCAGCGCGCGCACGAGCTGCTGGCCCGGAAGCGCGACCGGCTGCAGCTGCTCCTAGAGGTGAACAATGCGCTGGTCTCGAATCTCGACCGGCGCGCGCTGTTCAGCGCGATCGCCGCATGTCTGCGGCGTGTCGTCGCTCACGACTACACGAGCCTGGGCGTTTACGATGGCGGACGAGACGCGTTCGACATGTGGGCGGTCGAGTTCCAGGGCAGCGGGCGGATCAGGGAGCACATGTTCGTTCCCGTCGAGGGATCCCCGGCCGGTCGCGCGTTCACGACGGGCGAGCCTGCTCTCTTCACGCGTACGGACCTGGCGGGGCTCGAATCGGAGGTCGGGCACCTCCTTCTCGCCGAGGGAATCCAGTCGATGTGCTCCGTCCCGCTCATCGTGCACGACCGAAAGCTCGGAACGCTGAGCATCGGTCGCGTCGGCGGCGAGCCGTTCACCGACTGTGATGCGGATCTCCTGGCCTCGGTGGCGAAGCAGGTCGCCTTCGCCGTCGAAAACGCGCTCGCGTTCCAGGAGATCGCGGCGCTGAAGGACAAGCTCGCGGCCGAGAAGGTCTATCTCGAGGACGAGATCCGCACCGAGTACAACTTCGAGGAGATCGTCGGGCAGTCGGCGGCGCTAAAGCGCGTGCTCCACGAGGTCGAGACGGTCGCGCCAACCGACTCGGCCGTCATCATCTACGGCGAGACGGGAACGGGGAAGGAGCTGATCGCGCGCGCCATCCACGAGCATAGCCGACGTCGTGAGCGGACGTTCGTGAAGCTCAACTGCGCGGCCATCCCGACGGGTCTTCTCGAGAGCGAGCTCTTCGGCCACGAGCGGGGCGCGTTCACGGGTGCGATCGCGCAGCGGATAGGCCGGTTCGAGCTGGCCGACGGGGGGACGCTGTTCCTGGACGAGATCGGCGACATCCCCATCGAGCTGCAGCCGAAGCTCCTGCGCGTGCTCCAGGAGCAGGAGTTCGAGCGGCTCGGCAGCACGCGCACGAAGCGCGTCGACGTGCGAGTCGTCGCGGCCACGAATCGGAACCTCGAGGAGATGGTCGCGGCCGGGACGTTCCGGAACGATCTGTACTATCGTCTGAACGTGTTCCCGATCACGCTGCCCCCGCTCCGCGACCGGCCGGAGGACATCCCAGCGCTCGTGCGGTACTTCGTGCAGAAGTTCGCGCGCCGCATGAACAGGTCCGTCGAGACCGTCCCCGCGGACGCCATGGCGGCGCTCTCGCGCTACGGCTGGCCCGGGAACGTGCGCGAGCTCGAGAACGCGATCGAGCGCGCCGTCATCCTCACGACCGGACCCGCCCTGCGCGTCCCGCTGTCGGAGTTCCGCGATCGTGCCGCCGCGCCACCTGCCGGCGCGACGACCCTGGAGGCCGCGGAGCGCGACGCCATCCTGCGCGCGCTGCAGGAGACCAAGTGGGTGATCGGCGGTCCGCGGGGCGCCGCGCGCCGCCTCGGTCTGAAGCGCACGACGTTGCAATCCCGGATCCAGAAGCTCGGCATCGACCGCCCGACGGGGTGAGCCGCGCCGATATGTCGGCAAGCGTCGAAATATCGGCGTGGGTGATTCGGCACACGAGCCCGTTCCGCTGCAACCGGCGCGCGGGACGTGGGCACGCGACTTGCCTTTCGCGTCCATCGTGTCCCGAACGACTCGACATCGCGAACCTTGGTTGGCGCGGGTTCTGCTCGCTGCGTTCCTCGTGTCATCGCCTGCCATTGCGGCAGATCGACCGGGGCACCCGGCGTCGGAGGCTTCCCAGACCACCGCCGTTTCGCCGGCGCCCTCCACGATCCCCGTCGCGGGGACAGCAGACGCCGATCGCGGTTACTACTATCGCCCGTACTGCGACCCACATTTGCAGACTTACGCGCCGCGATACTGCCACGCGTCATGCGCCGCATGGTGGTGTGACCTCTACTGGAACGCTCGGCCTTAGCGATGCTCCGGATCACCACCAGGACGAACGCCGACGGCCTGACCGTCGTCATCCTCGAGGGACGGCTTGCTGGCCCGTGGGCCGAGGAGCTGGCGGGCTGCTGGGCGACGCTGCTGACCACGCATGATGGCGGCTCGGTCGCCGTCGACCTGGACGCGGTGACGTTCATCGACGCGGCCGGTAGGTCCGTCCTCCGGACGATGCACGAGGACGGTGCCGTCCTCAGAGCGTGCGGTCTGATGACGCGCGCGATCGTGGAAGAGATCAAGCAGCACGAATGACGCACGGAGAATCGTAGCGATGCAGCTTCCAGAGTCCGAGCTCGCACCCGAAAGCATCCTCCCGGCTCAGGTCTGGGAGAGGCCCGTCGGAGGCGCCCGGCTTCAGCCGGAGAAGCGGCTCCAGGTCGCGGTCCTGGCGCACGCCGTCAACACGTTCCATCGGCTCGCGAGCCGCGAGCGTGCGCGCGCGCGGCGTCTCTTCGCCGAGGTGGAGGAGTGGCTCGCGTCCGACGACGCGGACACCCCGTTCTCGTTCATCGGCATCTGCGACTCACTGAGCCTCGACCCGACGTACATCCGGCGAGGACTGAGAGAGTGGCGCACGCACGTCGACACAGCGACAACGGAAAAGCGCTTCCTTCGTCGTGGCGGCAGTGGGACCCGGCATCAGGTGATGTTCCCACGGCTTCGGCGAGTCGCGTAGGCCCAAAATACGAAGGAGAAGCCATGCAGGCTGCAGTGGTGCCCGCCGTCAAGGGCAAGTGGAAAGTCCAGAACGTTCCGACAGCGGATCCGGGTCCCAATCAGGTCCTGATCAGGATCCGCGCGAGCGGGCTGTGCTTCACGGACGTGCACCAGACGAACGGTGAGCTGCCGGGATCGTTCCCGCGTATCCTCGGACACGAGCCCGTCGGAGAGATCGTCGCGGTCGGGGCGGGCGTCAGGACCCGCCGCGTCGGCGACCGGGTCGGTGTGCCGTGGGTCCAGGCGTCCTGCGGCCGCTGCGAATGGTGTCTGCGAGGCCGGCCGCTGTTCTGTCCGGATCTGATCAGCACCGGGCACGAAGCGCCGGGGGGTCACGCCGAGTACATGCCCGCATACGCCGATGCGACCATGCTCTTGCCGGAGGGCCTTTCCTACGAGCAGGCCGCCCCGATCTTTTGCGCCGGGTACACGGTGTGGAGCGGTCTCCGCTGGGCCGACCCGCAGCCGCACGAACGCGTGGCGGTCGTCGGCATCGGCGGGCTGGGACACCTGGCGGTGCAGTACGCCAAGGCAGCCGGGTTCGAGACGGTCGCGATCTCGCACTCCCCGGACAAGGACAAATTCGTCCGCGAGCTCGGGGCGGACGAGATCGTTCGCGACGGTAAAGGGCTGGCCGCCGCCGGCGGTGCCGACATCATCCTCGGCACCAGCAATTCAGTCGATGCGATGGCCGATACGGTCCAGGGATTGCGCCCTGACGGTCGGTTCGTCTTGATGGGCTTCGAGGGGAAGCCACTGCCGGTGTCGCCGGCCGATCTGATTGTCCGCCGGATCAAGATCGTCGGCTCGCAGCAGAACGGGCGCGAGTATCTGTACGAGGCGCTCGACTACGTCGCGAAGGGCAAGGTGAAGGTCATCGAGGAGACGTACCCGCTGGCAGACGTCAACCGAGCGTACGACCGAGTCGCAGAAGGCAACGTACGGTTCCGAGCGGTGATCGTGAACGGCGACCGGTAACGTGCCGGCGAGACGCTCGGGAGAACCTATGGACGGACGGATCAGTTCGAGCAGGGGAGAGCTCCGATGAAGAGATTCCAGGACCGAGTCGTGCTCGTTACGGGCGGAACATCGGGCATCGGCAAGGCCACCGCGCTTGCATTTTCGACGGAAGGTGCGCGCGTGGTCGTCGCGGGACGGCGCGAGACGGAGGGAACGGCCGTCGTCGCCGACATCCGCCGCCACGGAGGGCAGGCGACATTCGTGGCGACCGACGTCACGCGCGACGCCGACGTGCGGAAGCTGGTGGAGTCGGCTCTCAGGTCATACGGCCGCCTGGACGTGGCGTTCAACAACGCCGGTACCGAAGGCGTCGTGGGCCCCATCACCGATCTCGACGAGGCGGACTGGGCCCGCACCGTCGACGTCAACCTCAAGGGGACCTGGCTCTCGATGAAGCACGAGATCGCGGCAATGGCCGAGCGGGGCGGAGCGATCGTCAACGTCGCGTCGATCGGCGCGCTGGCCGGGGTACCCGGCACGACGATCTACGCTGCGGCGAAGGGCGGCGTCATCGCGATGACGCGGGCCGCGGCGATCGAATGGGCGGCCAAGGGTTTACGCATCAACGTAGTTAGCCCGGGCGCCGTCGAGACGGACATGTTCGAGCGCTTCACCGGCGGAAACGAGCAGGTGAAGGCGGAGTTCAAAGCCGCTCATCCGCTGGGGCGTGCGGGGTCCGTCGTGGAGATCGCGGATGCCGTACTCTGGCTTGCCTCGGATGGGGCGGCGTTCGTCACCGGCCACAATCTCGTCGTGGACGGAGGGTATACGGCGCGTTGACTTGCCTTCAAGGAGACTCGCATGCCGATCGGCACCATTGTGAAGCCAGCCCTTGCCCAGGAATTGCTCGACGCGCTGGACGCGCTGTCCGGGCTGCATCCCGGCTTTCGGCCGGCCCACGCCAAGGGTGTGATGTGCGCGGGCACGTTCACGCCGTCGGCCGAGGCGGCGAAGCTGACGCGGGTACCGCACGCGACCGCGCCGTCGACGCCGGTGACGGTCAGGTATTCGGACGGGACGGGTGTGCCGAACATCCCTGACAACGATCCGGCATCCGGACCGCGGGGAATCGCGATCCGGTTCCACCTGGGCGACCACGCTCACACCGACATCATCGCCCACTCCACCAACGGCTTCCCGGTCCGCACCGGCGAGGAGTTCGTGGAGTTCCTCCGCGCCGTCGCGAAGGCCAGGGCGGGACAGCCCGAGGCGCTCGGCGCATTCCTCGCCGCTCACCCGAACGCGAAGCGGTTCGTCGAAACGCCGAAGCCGATCCCGACGAGCTTCGCGCGAGAGGCGTTCTTCGCCGTCACGTCATTCAAGTTCACCAACGCTGACGGCGCCAGCCGCCACGGCCGGTTCCGGATCAGGCCCGAAGCAGGGACGGAGTACCTCGCGAACGACGACGCAGCCGCGAAGTCCGCCAACTTCCTCTTCGACGAGATCGCGGAACGCCTGGCGCGAGGACCGATTCGGCTCGGTGTGTTCGTGCAGATCGCGGAGCCTGGGGACGACGTCGCCGATGCCAGCGCGACGTGGCCAGAGGGCCGGACGGAGTTCCCGTTCGGCACGATCACCCTGACGGCGCGCGTCGATGACCAGGTGCCGGACCGGCGGAAGATCATCTTCGACCCCTTGCCCCGGATCGACGGCATCGATTCGTCGGGCGATCCGCTGACGGACGCGCGCGCAGACCTCTACCTTCTCAGTGGCCGGAGGCGACGGGCCGCCCTTCGCGACGGACGACGTTGCCGATGCCAGCGCGACGTGGCCAGAGGGCCGGACGGAGTTTCCGTTCGGCGCGATTACCCTGACGGCGCGCGTCGATGACCAGGTGCCGGACCGGCGGAAGATCATCTTCGACCCCTTGCCCCGGATCGACG
>DATILR010000518.1:0-4687 GCA_035476275.1 Binatus sp. (SeqCode)
TTCGGCACGACGCGGATCGTGTCCCGCTTCCCCAGCGCCTCGCGCTCGCCGGCCGAGACGACCAGGCAGGGCGCGCGCGCGGCCAGGGAATCCTCCAGTCGGTGCAGACGCCGGGCCTCCCAGTTGAGAAGCGGCGCAGCGAGTGTCGGGCCGTGCGCGGCGCGGCGGACGAGATTCGCCGAGAGCGCGTCGATCAGGTCGATCACGACGGGCGGCCCGCCCTGCGGCAGATACGCTGCCGCACGCGCCAGCTGGACGTGCACCACGTCGAACTGACCGGCGGCCACGAAGCCATCCAGCCACGCCTTCACCTGCCGCCGGGCGTAGAGCAGCACCTGGAACGGCCAGCGGTCGCCCAGCACGCCACGGGCGAGCGGGGGCAGGCTCCCGATCCACCCGAGCGGGACCACGTGCACCCGCACGCCCATCGCTTCGATCTCGGCGCGGTCCCGAGCGGCCGGCGGACGCAAAACCAGGGCGCAGCAGGTGATGTCGTGGCGCGGCGCAAGCTGCCGGAGGTGATGGTAAGCGCGCACCTGGTCGCCGCGCCAGGGCGGTGCGGGAAACCGCGTTGCGAGAAAGAGAACCCTCACTCGGGATCCCAACGCTTCGTGCTCGCCGCCTGCCGCCAGATGCCCTCGGTCTGCCCCCGCCGGTAGCGCCAGCGTGCGATCGCGTGCGCGCTCGTGCGGAGCGCGAGGTAGGCGGCCAGACACCCGAGCTGGGTGGCGCCGAGGTGGGCGAGCGCGGCGCCAGCCCGCGGCTGCGGCGCGCCGCGCGCCGAGAGCCCCGGATAGTCGCGGGCGAGCTGGACCTTGCCCATCTCGATGCGGATGCGCTGGCGGTAGAAATCGGGAAGCGTGTGCGGCAGCCGGACCTGCACCTCCGCGCCGGGCACGCGCACGACGCGCTCGCGTCCGACGATCAGCTCGAGCCAGCGCTCGGGCTCGATCAGATCTTCCGGCATGCTGAGCGGCAGCCCGGCCACGCGGGCAGCATAGAGCTGGGGCGAGAGGTTCGGGAAATCGACCCCGTAGGGCGCCGCCATGATGCGCTCGAAGAGACCCGGGCGGGAGCGGCACGTGGTCTTGGCCGAGCCGAGAACCGCCCCGGGATGCTCGGCGATTGCTCCCAGGAGAAGCCCGAAGGCGTCGACCTCGAAGGCCACGTCGGCGTCCATGAAGATCGCGATCGTCCCGCGCGCGGCGCGACGGAGGAGGTTCCAGGCGACCGGCTTCCCCGCGCGCCGGCTGCCCAGGACGATCACGACGACCGGCGCGCCCACCGCGACCGGCGCGCCGCCCGGCTCGACGAGCGGCGCCCCGAGCGTGGACGCGAACTCGCGTACGTCGGCCAGCGGCTGGCGGGGATCTTCGCCGTTCAGGCAGATGACGACCTCGAGCGGCCGTCGCGTCGGCCCGGCCGCGCGCCGCCAGCTCTGCCAGGCGAGCGCGAGGGCGCGACCCAGCGCCGGCTCGTCCGCCCGGCAGGGCACGGCGAGGGTGACGAGGCCGGCGGCGGTCGTCATCCGGTCTCGCGAGACGGATCGAAGGCCACACAGGCGCGCAGGACCCGCCCGTAAACGCTCGCCGTCGTGCGGCGACCGCGCGCCGCTGCCCAGGCGGCCTTGAGGCCGAACTTGCAGCTCGCGGCGAGCCGGAAGAGCCGCAGCTCGCCTGCTCCACGACGGGCGGCGTAGAAGCGCATCTCGCCCTTCACGACCTCCGCCTCGCGTTCGGCGCCGAAGCGCGCCCGCGCGCTCAGGCTGCCGACGTGTACCGCGCGCGCCTGCGGGACATGGATGGTGCGCATGCCCTGGCAGGCGGCACGGTAGCAGAGGTCGAGATCTTCGCCGTACATGAAGTAGCGCGCGTCGAAGCCGCCCAGCTGACGGAACAGATCGCGCCGCACGGCGAGGAAGGTGCCGTAAACCCAGTCGACCGGGTACGACACGCGGCGGCGGCGAGCCGGCAGGCGCCCTACCGTGGTATCGAGCAGCAGGTGGCGAAGCGGTCCGAAGCGTGCGGCCGCCGGCTGCCAGCGCCCGCGCTCGTCCATCAGTCCTCCGCCGGCGATGCCGGCGCCGGGCGTCAGGAGGAGCGCATCGACGAGGGTGCGGACCGCTCCCGGCAGCACGCACGCGTCGGGATTGAGGAAGACGACGACCTCGCCGCGAGCCTGCTCGGCCCCGCGGTTGGCGCCGGCACCGAATCCGAGGTTCCTACCCACCGGGAGAACCGCCACGTCGCGATGGCGATCCCGGGCGGCATCCGTGCTCCCGTCGCTCGAACCGTTGTCGACCAGGATGACCTCGCAGCCGTTCCGGCTCTCGGGCGCATCGCCCGCGAGGCTCGCGAGACATTCCGAGAGGGCCGCCCCCGCGTTCCAGTTCACGATGACGACGGAGACGTCGGGCGTTCGGGTGACGCTCGTACGCTCCCGTGCGGGCATCACAACAAGGCGCGCCCCATACGCCGCAGCCGCTGAGCGTCCGCGCGTTTGGGGAACGAGAAGTACGTGGCCCGACTCCCATCCATGGGTCGCGGGGCCACGGTGCCACGCTCGATCTGGGCCACCGCCTCGAGCAATGCCTCGATCCCAACCACCTTGGAGCGCACCATGAGGTCGTGGAGCGAATCGCCGGGAAGGATGGGGACGGCGCGCTGCAGGACGATATCGCCGGCGTCGAGCTTCTCGACCATGTAGTGCACCGTCACCGCCGCTTCGCGCTCACCCTCCACCATGGTCCAGAAGTTGGGCATCATCCCCTGGTAGCGCGGCAGCGGGGCGGAGTGCAGGTTGATGCAGCCGAGCGGCGGGGTCTGGAGCACCCCCTTGCGGAGGATCTGGCTGGCCGCGATCGACACCAGCAGGTCGGGCCGGATGGTGGTGCGGAGCACCTCGATGAACTCGGGGGCGTTGATCTTGGCGGGGCGGTGGATGGGGATGCCGTGGCGGCGGGCCACGTCGTGGGCCGAGTACGGACGCGTGACGGCCCGGACGCCATTCAGACGATTGGCGACCATCGCTCCGGCGTAGCGCATTCCGAGTCGGAGGAAGTCCCACGGGCCGTAGAACTCGTACAGCCGGCCCGCGGTCGCCGTGAGCCGCTCGTTGAACGCGGGTAGAATGATGAGGCCGACGACATCCTTCCGGCGCGCCTGGCAAAACGCGTCCAGCGCCGGCGGCAGGTAGAAGGGATCCTCCTGCGTGACGAGCACGATCCGCATGGTGAGCAACCGAGCCTAGAAACCGGCCTGCGATCGGTCAAGCGGCCGTGCTTCGCCTGCCTGCGCCGCGTCCCGCCGTCGCTCCAGGACCTTGGCCCACCGCAGGAACACGTAGAAGGCGCCCGTCATGGCCACGAAGAGGCCGGGAAAGCCATCGAGACAGCCCCGATTGACGAGGTAGCTGCGCAGAAAGCGCCAGGCCGGCTCGGCGACGAGGCGAGCGGGGCCGATCCGGGCGGGAAGCTTCGGCTGCCCCGCCGCCACGGAGGTCAGCTTGTTCAGACTGCGCAGATGATCCGTGATGTCGGTGTAGGTGTAGTGCAGGATCGGCCAGTGCAGGCGGTTGACCCGTCCTTCCACCTCCGCCCGCTCGTGCGGATCGACGCCACCCCACCGCGTCGCCGTCCGCCGCACCAGCCGGACGATGGGACGCGGATACCAGCCGCCCCGGAACCACCACCGCCCGAGGTAGCAGACCAGCCGCGGGATGGCGAAGCCCGCGACGTCGGCGGGTACCGTTGCGAGCACGCTGTGGATCTCGGCCGCCAGCTCCGGGCTCACCCGCTCGTCCGCATCGAGGTTCAGCACCCATTCGCCGCGCGCGTTGTCGAGCGCCGTCTGCTTCTGGGCGCGGTATCCGGGCCAGGGATTCACCACGATCCGCCCCGTGAACCGGCGGGCGATCCCGAGCGTGCCGTCGGTCGAGCCGCCGTCGACGATGACGATCTCCTCGCACCAGGCCACGCTCTCGAGGCAGCGCTCGAGCAGCCGCTCCTCGTTCTGGCAGATGATGGTGCAGGTCACGGTGGGCCGGCGGGCGACGGGCGTGGCCGGCCGCCGCCAGCGTTCCTTGCGGGCGATCTGCCGGGCGATGGCCCGGGTCCAGCGACGGCGCGTGGCACGATCGGTCTGGCCGAGGTATGCGTCGAGGAAGCGGAGACGGTCCGCGGCGCTCGCCTGCCGTCCCAAGGTCCGTGCCAGCTGCACGAGATTCTTCACCCGTCGACCACGCCCCAGGCGACGTGGCACGCGAATGCGCTCGAGATCGAGGAGCACGCAACGCGGCTCGGCGGCGGGTCCCGTCACGAGAATGTTCACGTCCTTCAGGTCGTTGTGGTAGACCCCCGCCGCGTGGAGGCGGCGGAAGAGGTCGCCCAGCGTGCGGCTGAAGACCCGTCGGGCACGCCGGCGGCGCTCGCCGTCGGGCTCCACCAGGATCTCCTGCCAGCGGACGTCGGCGGGCTTCGCGTCGGGGACTTCGCGGGTCAGGAAGAAGCTGCGCCGGAGCACCCCGAAGCGTCGATACTCGATCGCGGCGATCACCTCCGGTGTGGCGAAGCCATGCGCGGCCAGCCGTTCGGCGCCGACCCAGGCGCTGGCAGCGGGTGACGGCCGCCAGAGGCTCGCCACCGCGGCCCGCCAGGCGAAGATGTTGTAGCGCTTCACGTAGAGCGTGC
>DATILR010000519.1:0-2961 GCA_035476275.1 Binatus sp. (SeqCode)
CGACCACGAGGAGCCGCTCGCGCGGCAGGGGCACGGTGCCGAGCTCGCACACCCGGACCACGTCGGGAATCCGGTTCCGCTCCAGAAGCCGGTCGGCGAGACGGGTCCAGTCCGCTGCCGTCACCAGCTCGGCATTGCGGACGAAGAGCCTCATAGCGGCGTCGAGGAACCCCCGCTCGAGATAGCGGCGGCCCACGAGCACCTCCGACTCACTGGCAGGCATCCGCGCGCACCCTCCTCAAACTCACGGCATGCACCCCGCACTCCGCAAGTCCAAGACCTTAACCGAGCGCCCCAGGCCTTTGCAAGGCGTCCGGGGGCCCACCGACGCCAAAGCACGTGCATATTTACAACCTTAGCGGGCCCGCGCGGCGCGCCGCGCCTCAAGAAGCCGTTGGGCATTGCCGATACCCCTGGCGACGATGGCAGCCCGCCTGAACATCACCTACAGCGCCTACCGGGAGCTCGAGACGATCCCCCAGAGCCCGCTCCGCGACATCGGGGAAGCGATCATCGGGCTCGCCGAGGACCCTCACCCGCCCGGCTCGACGCTGCTGAAGGGGGTCGGTGGCTGCTACTATCTTGCCATAGACGAGTACTACATCCTCTACCACGTGGACCAGGAGGACGGGCTCACGGTGCTCGGTGTCCTCCACGGCCCGTACCACCCGCTCCACTAGTCACTGCACCACGATCCCGCCGTCCACCCGCAGCACCGCACCGGTGATCCACCGGGCCTCCTCGGAGGCGAGGAATACGGCCGCCCGCGCGACGTCGTCGATCTCGCCCACCCGTCCGAGCGGGATGAACGACGCCGTCACGGCCCTCCCCTCCGGGGTACCGAGGAAGGGCGCGTTCAGATCGGTCGGGATCGGCCCCGGCGCGATGCAGTTCGCCCGCACGTTGTCCGCCCCGTACTCGGAGGCCAGGTAGTAGGTGAACGTGACCAGCGCCCCCTTCGCTGCGGCGTAGTCCGCAACCCCGGTCGGCGACGCCTGGAAGGCGCCGTGCGACGAGACGTTGATGATGACGCCCCCACCCCGCCGCAGCAGATGGGGTAGCGCGTACTTCGCGCAGAGAAACGGGCCCCGGAGGTTGACGGCGAGCGTCCGGTCCCACTGCTCGGTGGGCAGGTCGGCGATCTGCCGCCCGTAGGTGATCACCGCGGCGTTGTTGTAGAGAACGTCGAGTCCGCCGAAGCACGCCGCCGCGCCATCGACCGCCGCCACGACGTCGGCCTCGCGCGCGACGTCACAGTGGAAGTACCGCGCGGCGGGACCCAACTCCGCGGCCAGCCGCTCCCCCGTGTCGTCGAGGACGTCGAGGAGCGCGACGCGCGCGCCCTCCGCCGCGAAGACGCGGGCCACGCCGGCGCCCTGGCCGCGAGCCGCCCCAGTGACGATGGCGACCTTGCCCGCGAGACGTCGCTCCGCCATCGGCTCAGTCTCCCGCCGCACCGGCGAGGGCCTCGTAGGGCAGGAGATCGAGGGTTGGCATCTGCACGATCTCGATCGGGAAGCCGTCCGGATCGCGTACCACGCAGCACTCGATGCCGCTCGGCAGGAGGGCCCGCGTGTGATCCTCCACCCGCACTCCCTGCGCCCGCAGCTCGCGGAGCGTCGCTTCCAGGTCGGTCACGTAGAAGCTCAGGTGCGAGTGGCCGACCTCGTTCGACCGTCGCGGCCGGCTGGTCGCTTCGGGCGGCGGCTCCCGGAAGGCGATCAGCTCGATCCGCATGCCGTCGCGCTGCATGAAAACGCCCGTGAAGCGGCAGCCCGGCAGATCCATCACCTTCGCGGTGGCCGGGTCGTCGAACTCGAACTCGGCCACCACCTCGAAGCCGAGCACCTCGACGTAGAAGCGGCGCGAGCGCTCCAGGTTCGACACGCAGTGCGAGTAGTGGAGCAGACGGGCGTTTCGCATGCGACGCTCCTTCAGGAGATCCGGTAGAGGCGGGCGGCGTTCTGGCCGCGCACCTTGTCCCGCGCGCTCGACGGCAGGGCGACCAGCCGCTCCTCCAGCTCCCGCACCACCCCGGGATAGGTGGCGTCGAGGTGTGGGTAGTCGGACGCCCACACCACCCGGTCCTCGCCGATCACGGGCAGCAGCAGCGGCAGCGTCGTCTCGTCGGGGTCGAAGGACACGTAGCACTGCCGCTTGAAGTACTCGCTCGGCTTCGCGCGGAGGTCGGGCGCCATCCAGGCATAGACGTGGGCGAAGTGGTCGAAGCGGTCGAACCAGTGCGCCACCCAGCCGCCGCCCGCCTCCAGCACCGCGACCTGGAGCGTCGGATGCCGCTCCAGGACGCCGCCGCACACGAGGTGCGAGAAGCCGATCAGGTCGTCGATGAAGAAGATGGAGGGATGCCCCATGATCGGCGCGTCCAGGCGGAGGCCCTGCAGCGCTCCCGGCAGATCGCCGGCGCCGGAGGGATGCAGCCCGACCGGCACGCCGGCCTCCGCGACGGCCGCCCAGAACGGCTCGAAGTAGGGATCGTGGAGCGCGCGGCCATTGCACGGATTCGGGCGAACGAAGACGCCGCGCATGCCGAGCTGCCCCACGGCGCGCTGCATCTCGCGTACGGCCGCCTCCACGTTCTGCAGCGGGATGCCCGCGATCCCGATCAGGCGGCGGGGATCGGCGCGGCAGTAGTCGGCGAGCCAGTCGTTGTAGACCCGGCAGCAGGCCTCGGCGAGCGCGGCGTCCTCGACGGCCTCGAGGAAGAGCCCGACGGAGGGGTAGAGCACGGCGACGTCGATCCCTTCCGCGTCCATGTCCCGGAGCCGCTGTCGCGGGTCGAATCCGCCGGGCATGAGATCGGCATAGCGCACGCCTTTACCGACGTCCTCGAAGGGCCGCCCCGCGAGACCCACCCCCACGATACCGAAGGGGAGGAGGAGCCGGCCCGCCACGTGCACCTCTTCCTGCAGCGTGTCGGGGTTCCATCGGATACGGAACCCC
>DATILR010000520.1:0-2088 GCA_035476275.1 Binatus sp. (SeqCode)
TCCATCCTACCCTGGAGCAGCGGCGACGGTGTGCCCCGCATCTCGCCGGTCGACGCCTCGGCGCGCATCCTGAGCCATCTGCGGGAAGCCTGGGACGCGAGCTTTCCCGAGCCGCTCGCCGCGCAGCAGATCATCCTCACCGTCCCCGCGTCGTTCGACGAGGTGGCGCGCGAGCTCACCCTCGAGGCGGCACGCGGTGCCGGGCTTCCCCACGTCGTGCTCCTCGAGGAGCCGCAGGCGGCCTTCTACGCCTGGCTCGAGGACCACGAGCAGGACTGGCGCGCGCTCCTGGCGGCCGCTCCCCTGGTGCTGGTCGTCGACGTGGGCGGCGGAACGACGGACCTCTCGCTGATCGGCGCACGCGTGAGCCGCGGGGAGCTCGGGCTCGAGCGCGTCGCGGTCGGCGAGCATCTCCTCCTCGGGGGCGACAACATCGACATCGCTCTGGCCCGCGCGGTGGAAGCGCGCCTGCTCCCCGCGGGCGAGCGCCTGGAGGCCCAGCGCTTCCACGGCCTCGTCTCCACCTGCCGTACCGCGAAGGAGCGGATGCTGGGAGACCCGACGCTCGGCGAGGTGCGCGTCGCGGTGCCTGGGCGGGGTCGGTCCGTCATCGGAGGTGCGCTCGCGGCGACGCTGACGCGCGCGGAGGTCGAGACGACCGTGCTCGACGGATTCTTCCCCCGCGTGGCCCCGGATGCGCGGCCGCGCGTGCGGCCCGACGCGGCCGGCGGGGAGTGGGGTCTCCCCTTCGCGGCCGAACGGGAAGTGACACGGCACGTGGCGGAGTTCCTGTACCGCCAGCGGGCGGCAGCCGGCGCGACGGAGCTCGCGCTCGTCCGTCCCGACGGACTCCTCTTCAACGGCGGAGCGCTCGAACCCGCCGTCGTGCGCGAGCGGCTGGCCGACGTGATCGCCGCGTGGCACGGGGCGGACGGCTGGCGGCCGGCGGTGCTCGAGACCCGATCGCTGCAGCTGGCGGTGGCGCGGGGCGCGGCGTACTTCGGCCTCGTGCGACGCGGGGTCGGCGTGCGCATCGGCAGCGGCGCAGCGCGCACCTATTACCTCGGGCTGGGAGACGACTCGCGCGAGGGGCTCTGCCTCGTCCCGCGTGGCATGGAGGAGGGTCAGTCGCTCGAGATCACGCAGCCGGAGTTCGAGCTCGTCGCCAACCGTCCGGTCGCCTTCCCGCTCTACACGGCGACCGACCGAACGGGAGAGCGCGCCGGCGAGATCGTGTCCGTGGGCGACGCCTCCCCCCTGCCCCCCATCCGCACGGTGCTCCGCTTCGGGAGGAAGCTCCACGAGGCGACTCTGCCGGTGCATCTCGAGGTGCGTCTCACGGAGATCGGAACGCTCGAGCTCTGGTGCCGCTCGCGGACCACCGATCATCGCTGGCGGCTCGAGTTCAGGCTGCGCGACACGGCGAAGATCGAGGCATCGCCGCACGCGGTGGTCTCTCCGCCCGCGACGCTCGTCGTAGACACGGCGCGGGTCGCAGCGGCCGGACTCCAGCTGAGCGCCGCCTTCGAGGGTGACGACGATCCGGTGACGCTCACGCGTCGCCTCGAGTCGGAGCTCGGAGCTGGACGGGACGCGTGGCCGCTGGTCGCCATTCGCACGCTCTGGGACGTGCTCTGGGAGCGGGAGCCCGCCCGCGGGCGGAGCCCCGAGCACGAGACGCGCTGGACGAACCTCGCGGGTTTCCTCCTGCGTCCCGGCTTCGGCGACCCGGGGGACGATCTCCGCGTGAATCGGCTGTATCGAGTGCTCTCGAGCGGGCTCCGCCACCCCCGCGCCGTGCAGTGCCGCGCGGAGTGGTGGAACCTCTGGAAGCGGATCGCGGCCGGGCTCACGGCGCGCCAGCAGCAGTACCTCCTCGACCTGGTCGCCCCCGCACTACTCTCTCGTGGCAAGGCGAAGGGACCGCGGCCCGGGCCCCAGGAGCGACGCGAGATGTGGCAGGCGATCGCGAGCTGCGAGCGTCTGGCGGCCACGGTGCGCGCTGAGCTCGGGCAGCAGCTCGTCGACGAGGCCGTGCGCGGGCGAGCGAGCGAGCCGGAGCTCTGGGCGCTCGCCCGTCTGGGCGCG
>DATILR010000521.1:0-5643 GCA_035476275.1 Binatus sp. (SeqCode)
CCTTGCTCGGTGCAGCCCCGACTCATTGCCGGAGCGCGACGACAACGTCAGCTTGCGCGCTTCGTGATGTCCCGAAAACCCCTAAGGGTGGTGAGATCGGGCCCCAAAGAGACGTGAACGCGAGGCAGCGAAAATGCGCTGCCTCTCAGCCCTTTACTACGAGCAGCGGCTTTAGCCGCGCGATCCGGCGCGCGATGCCGGCCCGGTCGACGACATCGACCACCTCGGCGACATCCTTGTAGGCCCAGGGCATCTCCTCCGCGAGCCCACGGAGCGACTGTGCGCGTACGGTCACACCGCGCTGGGCGAGGTCGCGCACCAGGTCGAGGCCGCGTCCTGCCTTCTTCGCCTGCGCCCGACTCATCACTCGTCCCGCGCCGTGGCAGGTGGTGCCGAACGTCTGCTCCATCGCGCCCGCCGTGCCGAGGAGGAGGAACGAGTAGCGGCCCATGTCGCCGGGGATGATGACGGGCTGGCCGAGCGGGCGGAGGTGCGGCGGAAGGTCAGGGTGTCCCGGCCCGAAGGCGCGCGTCGCGCCCTTGCGATGCACGCAGAGGCGGCGACGACGGCCGTCCACCACGTGCTCCTCGATCTTCGCCACGTTGTGGCAGACGTCGTACACGAGCCCGAAGCGCAGCGTCGCGGGGCCGAGACCGAGGGCCGCGCCGAAGGCCCGCTCCACCAAGCCCATCATCACTTGCCGGTTCGCCCAGGCGAAGTTCGCCGCCGCGGCCATCGCGCCGAAGTACGCCTGGCCTTCGGGAGAACGGAGCGGGACGCAGGCGAGCTGACGGTCCGGGACGCGGATGCCGTGGCGCTCCATGGCACGTCCCATGGTGCGGAGCGCATCGTCGCATACCTGATAGCCGAGGCCGCGTGAGCCCGAGTGGATCATCACGGTGACTTGGCCGAGGTGGAGCCCCAGGGCCGCGGCGGCCTTCTCGTCGTAGAGGTCCGCGACCTCACCGACCTCGAGGAAGTGGTTCCCCGACCCGAGCGTGCCGAGCTGGGGACGTCCACGCTCGAGCGCCGTCTCCGAGACGGCCCCGGGATCGGCGGCGGCGAAGCAGCCCCGCTCCTCCGTCGCCTCGAGATCGCTCGCCCGACCGAAGTCGCGCGCCACCGCCCAGCGCGCACCCTTCGCGAGGAGCTGCTTCTGCTCGGTGACCGTCAGCTTCGGGATGGCGCCCTTCGAGCCGACCCCGGCGGGGATCGCCTGGAAGAGCGCGTCGGCGAGGCGCGAGAGATGCGGGTGGAGCGCCGGCGCCTCGAGCCCGGTGCGGATGAGGCGCACACCGCAGTTCACGTCGAAGCCGATGCCCCCGGGCGTGATCACCCCCTCGTCGGCGTCCACCGCCGCCACCCCGCCGATCGGGAAGCCGTAGCCCCAGTGGATGTCGGGCATGGCGAGAGCATGGCCGACGATGCCCGGCAGATGCGCCACGTTGGCGACCTGCGCCAGCGCCGGATCATCTCGCACGTCCCCGATCAACTTCTCGCTCGCATAGATCCGGGCTGGCACGCGCATCCCGCCCTGGCGCGGGATCTCCCACACGTACTCGCCGACGCGGATCAGCTGGAGCGGAGCGACCGCCTCAGACATCGAAGATCACGCGCGCCCACCAGCCGCCGTCGGTCTGCCGGACCGCCAGCTGATGATAGGTGGCGCCCTTGATCTCCGTATGGATCTCGTGCCGGGACGGGTCAATCGGCTCCCCCCGCATCGTGCCGCGGACGATACGGTCGCTCAGCGCGTCGATTTCGAGCTCGCAGGCGAGGAATCCGCCCGCCCCGAGCGCCACCAGGAGGGCCTGCAGCCAGTCGTGCAGGAGCTCCTCCCGGCCCTCGGCCTCGACGCCGAGCCGGCGCCGCTCGCGCGGCTCGACCCGCGCGAGGTCGGCGACCAGCCCGAGCATGGCGAGCCCCGCGCGCTCGAAGAGGAGCGGGAGGGTCGGCGCCTCGATCTCGAGCCCGAGGTCGGCGGTGTGCTCAATCTCCCGTGCGAAGGGGCCGACCTCGCTGGCCCGCGTCACCATCGGCTCAGTGGGCCGGCTCGGCCGCGCGCCGGCTCTCGTGCTCGATCTGGATGGTGACGTGCTCGATCCGGAACTCCCGCGCGCAGAGCTCCGCCATGGCCGCGAGGATGGCGTCGTCGCCGGTCGAGCCGTTCACCACCGCGTGCGCCGAGAGCGCGCACCGTCCGGTCGTGAGGCTCCACACGTGGAGGTCGTGCACCTCCTCGGTGCCGGGCACGCGCTCGAGTGCCAGGCGGAGCGTCTCCACGTCGATGTGGGCCGGCACCGCCTCCATGAGGACGTCCACCGCCTCGCGTACCAGCGTCCAGGAGCCGAAGACGATGAGGGCGACGATCAGCAGGCTCGCGAGCGCATCCGCTGCCTGCCAGCCGCCGACCACGATCGCGATCCCGGCCACCACCGCGCCGATCGAGCCGAGCAGGTCGGAGAGCACGTGCAGGTAGGCGCCGCGCAGGTTGAGGCTGTGCTCCCGGTGCTCGCGCAGACGATGCGCGACGAACGCGTTCACCCCGAGACCCACGGCCGCCACGGCGAGCATGCCGGGGCCCGCCACCTCGGGCGGCGCCTGCAGGCGCTGCCACGCCTCGATCACGATCAGGATGCCCACCACCCAGAGGATGACGCCGTTCACCAGCGCGGCCAGGATCTCGGCGCGGTGGTAGCCGAAGGTCTTGCTCTCGCTCGCCGGCCGCGCACTCACCCAGAGGGCGAAGAGCGTGAGACCGAGCGCCCCGACATCGCCCATCACGTGGACCGCGTCGCTCACCAGGGCGAGGCTGTTGGTGAAGTACCCGCCCAGCGCCTCCGTCAGGCAGAGGATCGAGGCGAGCAGGAGGCCGGTTCGCAGGGCGCCGACCTCGCGGATGTGGTCACGCGCATGCATCGGGCGAGCGGGCTCACGCGCGGTCGTAGCGCACGAGCGCGAATACCTCCTGTCCCGCCAGGCGCTGTCGGCCGTTCAGGAAGGCGAGCTCGATCACGAAGGCACAGCCGACCACCCGCCCGCCGCAGCGCTGGACCAGCTCGATCGCGGCCGAGGCCGTCCCGCCGGTGGCGAGCAGGTCGTCGACCAGCAGCACCCGATGATCGTGCCCGACGGCGTCGTGATGGATCTCGAGGGTGTCGCTGCCGTACTCGAGCTCGTAGCGGGCCGCGTACGTCCGGGCCGGCAGCTTGCCCGGCTTGCGCACGACGGCGAGACCGGTGCCGAGCGCGTAGGCCACCGCCGCGCCGATGATGAAGCCGCGCGACTCGATGCCGAGCACCACATCGACGCGTCCGCGATAGCGCTCGACGAACCGATCGATGGTCGCCCGGAACGCCGTGGCGTCGGCGAGCAGCGGGGTGATGTCCTTGAACACGATGCCCGGCTTGGGAAAGTCCGGGATGTCGCGGATGTGCCGCGCGAGATCGATCATGGGGTCCCCTCTACCACATCGGACCGCATCTCCGCCGCCCGCTGGGGCCGACCGGGCAGGTAGAAGAGCGGGTTGCGAGCGACGTTGTCCTTGCGCACCTCGAAGTGGAGATTGGGCCCCGAGGTGCGCCCGGTCTCTCCCACCGACGCGATCACGTCCCCCTGCCGGACCTGGTCACCCGTCCGGGCGCGGTTGTCGCGGTTGTGGGCGTAGACGGTGGCGTATCCCTCGCCGTGATCGACGATGATCAGGTTACCGTAGCCGCGGAGCCGGTCGCTGTAGAGCACGCGGCCGGCCCGCACCGCGCGCACCGGCGTGCCCACCGGCGCGCCGATGTCGATGCCGTCGTGGTGGCTCGCGCCGCGGGCGCCGAAGTCGGAGGTGAGCAATCCGCCCGTGACCGGCCAGATGAAGGGGGCCGGTCCTTCGGGGAGCTCGCGCGGTGCGGGGCGCTCGGCCTCGGCGCTCACCGGCGTGATCACCCCCACCGGCAGATGCGCGCGGGCATGCGGGATGACGATCGTCCGACCGACCTCGATGCGGGCCGGGTCCGCGATCCCGTTCACGCGGGCCAGCTCGTCGTACGGGACGCCGTACGCCTTGCCGATCCGGTAGAGCGTCTCGCCGGGCGCGACCCGATGACGGACCCCGGCCGGTCCCCCACAGGCCATCACGCACACGACCGCCGCCACCACCACACCCACCCCGCCCCGCCGCCGCACCGCTCTAGGGATCCTTCCAGCCGTAGCTGCCGAACAATTTCACGAAGCGGCACTCACCGAGGTACTCCTCGACCAGACCGGTGGCGCCCCGCCGCAGCCGCACGAGGCTCTGCAGCGCCTGCTCGCCCATGGGCAACACCAGGCACCCGTGCGGTGCGAGCTGGTCGAGGAGCGGGCGCGGGATCCGGGGTGCGGCCGCGGTGATGACGATCGCGTCATAGGGGGCACCGCCGGGCCAGCCGAGCGTCCCGTCGCCCACCTCCAAGCGCACCCGGTCGAGATAGCCGAGCGCGCCCAGCACCGCCCGCGCCTGCGCGGCGAGATGGGGCAGGCGCTCGAGCGTCACCACGCGGACGCCCAGCTCGGCCAGCACGGCGGCCTGATAGCCCGAGCCGGTGCCGACCTCGAGCACCTGCTCGCCACCGTGTACCCCGATGGCCTCGGTCATGAGCGCCACCATGTAGGGCTGGGAGATCGTCTGGTGCTCACCGATGGGGAGCGGGGTGTCGTCGTAGGCGCGGCCGAGGAGAGCCGGGCCGACGAAGCGATGGCGCGGGACGTTGCGGATGGCCGTCAGCACTGCGCGGTCACGGATGCCGCGCGCCTCGAGCTGCTCGACGACCATCCGCTCCCGCTCGCGCGCGAACTCTAGGGCCATGGGAAATCGAGCGTCCGCAGAGCATCGAACGACTTGTAGTTGGTGAGGTCGAGGTGGATGGGCGTCACCGAGATGAGGCCCTGCCGGACGGCGTGGAAATCGGTCCCCTCCTCGTCCTCGAACTCGAGCTCCTCGCCCCCGATCCAGTAGTACTTCTTGCCGCGCGGGTCGAGCTTCTCGACGATCGCATCACCGTAGCGCCGCCGCCCCATGCGGGTGAGCGCGAAGCCGCGCATCCCGTCGCCGTCGGGCGCGCCATCGGCCGGCGACGGGACGTTCACGTTGAGCAGCGTGTCGGGTGGCAGCCCGCGTTCAACTACCCAGGTCGCCAGGCGGGCGGAGAAACGTGCCGCCGCCTCGAAGCGGAAGCCACTCCGCCCGAGCAATGAGATCGCGAGCGACGGGACCCCGAGCAGGGTGCCCTCCATGGCCGCCGACACGGTACCCGAATAGGTCACGTCGTCGCCCAGATTGGCTCCCTTGTTGATGCCGGACACGACGAGCGTGGGGCGGCGCGGGAGAATGCCGTTGATCGCCAGGTTGACGCAGTCGGTGGGAGTCCCGTCGATGGCGTAGCGGCCCGCGCCCAGCTCCTCGACGCGCAGCGGCCGGTGGAGCGTCAGGGAGTGGCTGACCGCGCTCCGCTCGCGGTCGGGAGCCACGATCACCACCTCACCGAGGGCACGCAGCACGTCGGCGAGCGCCGCGATGCCTTCGGAATGGATGCCGTCATCGTTCGAAACCAGGATGAGCGGCGTCGACGTCATGCAACTGGCGGCAGGGTGCCACCACTAGGGGGCGGCCGCAAG
>DATILR010000522.1:0-3256 GCA_035476275.1 Binatus sp. (SeqCode)
CACGCGGGCGGTGTGCTGCGGCTCGCCGCCGGCGAGGACCCGCGCACGCTCGACCCCGCGCGCGGCTACGACACCGTCTCCTGGTCGTTCGAGCAGATGCTCTTCAACACCCTGGTCAACTACGACGCGGGAACGAACATCGTCCCCGAGCTCGCCGCGTCGTGGACGATCAGCGCCGATGGCCGGCTGGCGAGCTTCGCCCTCCGGCGCGACGTCCGCTTCACGACGGGGCGACCGTTCACCGCCGCCGACGTCAAGTACTCGCTCGAGCGTCTCCTCAAGCCGTCGATCCACTCGCAGGGCGCGGAATTCTTCACCGGCATCGAGGGCGCCGCCGACTACGCGGCCGGCAGGGCAGGGGATATCCGCGGCATCCGCACCCCGGCGCCCGACCGGGTCGAGTTCGCGCTCACCTCGGTCGATCCGCTCTTCCTTCACAAGCTCACGATGCCGTTCGCGGCGGTGGTGGACCGCGAAGCCGTCGAGCGGGTGGGCGACGAGGACTTCGCGCGCCATCCCGCCGGCACCGGCGCCTTCGTGTTCGCCGAATGGGTGTACGGCCAGCGGCTCCGGCTGACCCGCAACCCGGACTACTTCCGGTCGGGGCTTCCGTACCTCGACAGCATCGAGCTGACCATCGGCGTGAGCCCGCAGCTCGGGTGGCTCAAGTATCAAAGGGGGGAGATAGACCTCGCGGGCATCCCCTCTGCCGAGTTCCAGCGCGTCCTGGCCGACGATCGCTACCGGCCGCTCATCATGAGCCGCACGACGCTCCGCACGCAGTACCTCGGCCTCAACTGCGCGCTCGCGCCGTTCGATCGCGTCCCAGTGCGGCAGGCGATGAACCTCGCGATCGACAAGCAGCGCCTGATCGAGCTGATCGACGGCGAGGGCGTGATCGCGAACGGCATCCTTCCGCCCGACATGCCCGGGTTCGAGCCGGTGCCCGGCTATCCGCACGACCCCGCGCTGGCCCGCGAGCGGCTCCGCGAAGCCGGCCTCGAGCAGGGCTTCACGACCATCCTCTGGGCCACGCGGGACGAGGGGTCGATGCGGCTCGCGCAGTCGATGCAGCAGGATCTGCGCGAGATCGGCGTCACGATGGCGCTCAAGCCCGTCGACTTCCCCGCGCTGATCGAGGCCGTCCGCCATCCGGGTGTCGTCCAGCTCTTCCTGCTCGGCTGGGAGGCCGACTTCCCGGATCCGTCGAACTTCCTGACCGTGCTGCTGCACAGCCGGAGCCGCGACACCAACAACAACACCTTCTACGCCAACCCCGAGGTGGACCACCTGCTCGACGAGGCCGAGCCGCTCCTCGATCTGCCCCGCCGCTTCGCGCTCTTCCACCAGGCCGAGGTGCTCATCATGCGCGACGCCCCGTGGGTTCCGCTCTTCCATCCGGCGGGCTCCGCCGTGCGCCACCCGCGCGTGCGGGGCTACGAGCTCCATCCGCTGCGCCCGTCGCGCGTCGAGCGCGTCTGGGTGGCGTGGTAGCCGGCGCCGTCTACTGCCACAGCTCCACCGGCGCAAAGGGCGTCCGGCAGGGTGGGCCGTCGGCGTGGAAGTAGCGAAACGGGTCGTCCCCGCGGGGGACGACGAGGACGGTGGACGAGCGGGTGCCGTAGGCGGGGAGATGGAGACAGAGGCTCCCCGGGCCGCGCGGATCGAGGGCGGTGGCATGATCGGCGAGCACCGACCGGAGTCGTTCCACGAGCGCGCCGAGGTCGCCGTCCGCCGCGAAGCCGCCACCGGCGGCGGCGAAGCCCTGGTGCGAGGCAGCAATGCGCGGGCACATCGGATCGTTGACGTCGAGGTTGGTGAGAAGGTGGAGCCCGGGCGGCAGGGACTCCACGCGCAGCACACCGTCGCTCCGCGTGGTCGCGACGAAGGCCTCCTCGCGGTCTGCGACGAGAAGATTGAACGGATTGTAGCGGCCGGGCGGCTCGTCGCGCAGGGTCGCGGCCGCAGCGCGCGCCCCGGCGGCGCCGAGCAGCTCGAGGCAGAGGAGTCCGCGCGAGCGGCGCGTCGGGTCGGGGAGGGCGCTACCCCGGCGGTTCAGCATGCCGGCCACGAGCCCGGTCTCGGCGAGCCCGAGCCAGGTACCCCCCGCGATCAGATCCCGCCCCCCGACGGCCCGCACCGCGAGCTCGGGAAGCCGCGCGGGGGGCACCGCGGGGCGGGCGAGGAACTCGTCGCGATTGGCCGCCACCACCAGCGGATACGCGGGAAACACCCGGTGAAAGACGGCGAGCGTACACACTTGGCGAAACCTAGCCGGAATGCAGAGCCCAGCAAAGGCCACGGCATCCCGAGGTTTGTCTTGCCAATACCCGTGTGTTAGCGTCCCCCGAACTCGCGCTCACGCCAAGGAAAATTCCCCCGCATGTTCAGGTCGATCGACGACGTCATCGAGCGGTTCTCGGCCCAGCAGTACATCACCAACCGTAACATCGCGACCGTCGTCTACCTCGCGACGGAGATGAAGAAGCCGATCCTGGTCGAGGGACCGGCGGGGGTGGGGAAGACAGAGCTCGCGAAGGTGCTGTCCGCCGCCGTCGGCCACGAGCTCATCCGGCTGCAGTGCTACGAGGGGCTCGACGAGGCGAAGGCTCTCTACGAGTGGGAGTACGCCAAGCAGCTCCTCTACACGCAGATCCTGAAGGACAAGATCAGCGAGGTGGTGGGCAACGCCCCGTCGCTCCGCGAGGCCGTCGACCGCATCGCGAGCGAGGACGACGTCTTCTTCAGCGACCGCTTCATCCTGCCGCGACCGCTGCTGCGCGCGATCAGTTCGGAGGCGCCCTGCGTTCTCCTGATCGACGAGATCGACAAGTCGGATACCGAATTCGAAGCGTTCCTCCTCGAGGTGCTCTCCGACTTCCAGGTGAGCGTGCCGGAGATCGGCACCATCCGGGCCCGGCACGTGCCACTCGTCGTCCTCACCAGCAACAACGCCCGCGAGATGTCCGACGCACTCAAGCGGCGCTGCCTGCACCTCTTCATCGACTTCCCGGAGCGCGCCCAGGAGCTCGAGATCGTGCGCCTCAAGGTGCCGGGGGTGGCGGAGCGGCTGGCGAACGACGTGATCACCGTCGTGCACCGCATCCGGAAACTGGATCTGAAGAAGGCGCCGAGCATCAGCGAGACGCTCGACTGGGCGAAAGCCCTCACCATCCTGAACATCGCCTCGCTCGACGAGCAGCTGGTCGCGGAGACGCTCTCCACCATCCTCAAGTACGAGGGCGACATCCGGAAG
>DATILR010000523.1:0-1508 GCA_035476275.1 Binatus sp. (SeqCode)
AAGACCGACGCGCTCGTCCGCCAGATTCGCGACCTCGAGTACATCGTGACCGACAACGAGCTCGAGGCGCTCATGCTCGAGGCGAACCTGGTGCGGCGGCACCGGCCCCGCTACAACATCATCCTGCGCGATGACAAGCACTACCCGTTCCTGAAACTGACGACGAACGAAGAGTTCCCGCGTCTGGTCGTGGCCCGGAAGGTCCAGCACGACGGCGCGCGCTACTACGGCCCGTTCTATCCGGCCACCGCCATGCGCGAGACCTTGCGGCTGACGCGCCAGCTCTTTCCGCTGCGCACGTGCTCGATCACGATCGACGGCTCGCTCGAGCGGCCGTGCATCCAGTACGCGATCCATCGCTGCAACGCGCCCTGCACGGGTTGGGAGACGCGCGAAGGCTACGCCCGGACCGTGGAGGACGTCGCGCACTTCCTGGAAGGGCGCGACGAGGAGCTCGCCCGGCGGCTCACCAAGGAGATGGAAGAGGCGGCCGCCGAGCTGAAGTTCGAGCGCGCGACCGTGCTGCGCGACCAGATCCAGTCGCTCAACAAGGTCCGCGAGCGACAGAAGATCATCTCGACGGACGACGTGGACCAGGACGTCGTCGGCGTGGTCCGCCAGGGCAGTGACGCGTGCGTCGAGCTCTTCTTCGTGCGCAAGGGCCGACTCGTGGGCCAGGAGCCGTTCTTCTTCGACAAGGTCGCCGGCTGGAGCGACGGCGAGATCCTCTCGGCGTTCGTCCGCCAGTTCTACGGCAAGGCGGTCACTCCGGCGCCGGAGATCCTCCTGTCCGAGGAGCTGCCGGAAGCCGAGCTCACGACCGAGTGGCTGTCGACGCTCTCCGAGCGGCGGGTGCAGGTGCTGGCGCCGCAGCGCGGCAGCAAGCGGCAGTTCGTCGCCATGGCCGAGGCGAACGCGGCGATCGCGCTCCAGAACCGCCTGCTCTCCCGCGACAACCGCCAGCAGCTGGTCCTCGAAGAGCTCCAGCGCGCGCTCGACCTGCCGGGGCTCCCGAACCGAATCGAGGGCTACGACATCTCCAACATCCAGGGGACCGAGCAGGTGGGCTCGATGGTGGTCTGGGAAAACGGCGGCATGAAGAAGGACGACTACAAGCGATTCCGGATCCGGACCGTTGCCGGCGCCGACGACTTCGCCTCGATGGCCGAGGTGCTGACGCGGCGCTTCGCGAAGGCCCTCGAGCAGAGCAGCGTGCTCCCCGACCTCGTGCTGATCGACGGCGGGCGCGGCCAGCTCAACGCCGCGCTCAAGGTGCTGCAGGATCTCGGGCTCGACTACATTCCGGCGGTCGGGCTCGCGAAGCAGGCCGAAGAGGTCTATCAGCCCGAGCGACTCCACCCGCTGGTCCTCGATCCGACGTCGCCGGCGCTGCACACCTTGCAGCGGATCCGGGACGAAGCGCACCGCTTCGCGATCACGTACCACAAGAAGCTCCGGACGAAGCGGACGATCCAGTCCGTGCTCGACACGATCCCGGGCATCGGGCC
>DATILR010000524.1:0-2025 GCA_035476275.1 Binatus sp. (SeqCode)
GCCGGCATGATGCGCGCCGAGAAGTACGTGGGCATCTCGATGCTGGGCTCGGGCAGGGATCGCTCACGCTCGAGCGTCTCGACCGCGGCACGCAGCTCGCCGTAGGTGCGCACGCCGGTGAGCGTCGCTTCGGGCAGCGTGAGGCTGAACTCCTCCTCGATGGCGAGCCCGAGCTCGACCAGGTCGAGCGAGTCGGCCGCCAGGTCGTCGGTCAGCGAGACGTGAGGCGTCAACTCGTGCAGGTCGACGCCGAGGTGCTCCGCGACCAGGTGCCGGAGCCGGGACTCCGATGAGGGGAGGCGGCTCTGGGTCGGCTCGACGGCGCCCTCGCCCGTCAGGCGATCCAGGAAGCGACGGACCTGGGCGGCGTAGGGGAGGCGAGACACCCCTCGTGCGTCACGTGTCCAGGAGGCTTGCGGCATCATTCGTTGGGTCCCCTTCCATGGCGACGCGGCGTCCACGGCCCACCGCTCGCTCGATTCTTCCTCCGGGACCCCGCCGTGGACGCCGCCGCGCCGCCCCCAAACCCGGGGATGAGACCGGGAGGGAGCAACGTCCATGCCGCCGACGCATGCCCGTGAGATCGCACCTTTCTGGGGTTGCGCGATCCCCCGGATGTTTCATAAAGTTGCGACGTGAGTCCGATCATATTGCGACGGCCGACCGGCCTCCGGCTGCGCTCCTTCCACCGCATCTACACGCTCGCGCCGGAGATGGAGGCGCTGTTCAAGACGCTTCGCCGCGTGGCCAACGCCCACTGCACCGTGCTGGTCGGCGGCGAGACGGGCACGGGCAAGGAGCTGGTCGCGCGCGCCATCCACCTGGAGAGTCCCCGGCGGAAGGCGCCCTTCCAGGCGGTCAACTGCGCGACCTTCTCGCCGACGCTCCTCGAGTCGGAGCTCTTCGGCCACGTCCGCGGCGCCTTCACCGGCGCGGTGCGCGACCGCGCCGGTCTCTTCGCGCTCGCCGACGGCGGCACGCTCTTGCTCGACGAGGTGGCGGAGATTCCGCTCGACCTGCAGGGGAAGCTGCTCCGGGTGATGCAGGAGAAGACCTTCATCCCCGTCGGCGGGACCCGTCCGATCACGGTGGACGTACGCGTGATCTCGGCCACCAACAAGGCGCTCCGCCGCGAGGTGGCGGAGGGCCGCTTCCGGGACGACCTGAGCTACCGCCTGCGCGTGGTGCCGCTCTCCCTTCCGCCGCTCCGCCAGCGAGAGGGGGACGTCGAGGCGCTCTTCTGGCACTTTGTCGACGAGATGAACCAGGGCGGGCTCCGGCGCGTCACGGGGGTGACGCGGGGGGCGATGGACGCGATCCGGAGCTACGCGTGGCCGGGCAACGTGCGCGAGCTGCGGAGCGCCGTCGAGTACGCGTTCGTCGTGGGCGACGATCCGATCCTGGACGTCAACGACCTCACCCCCGAGCTTCGCGGCGAGCCACTGGCGGGCTCAACCACCCAGTCACTCGAAGAGGCGGAGCGGGAGCGCATCCTGAAGGCGCTCACGCGGCACAACGGACGCCGCGGCCCCGCCGCGAAGGACCTGGGCATCAGCCGTTCGACCCTGTGGCGGAAGCTCTACGCCCACCGCCTGCGGTAGCGCTGGGCGCGGCGAGTCAGGACTGCGGGCCCGTGTACGGGCACCAGCGGGTTCGCGGCACGCCGGCGCACGGGTCGGGCATCGGATCCTGACGGCTGAGCGGTATCATCTGTACCTGGGTCGTCTGCGGGTAGTTGGCGCCTGCCGGACACTGCGCGACGAGGCCCGAGGCGCAGAGGAGCTGCTGGGCGAGAATCGCGGACCCGACGCCGGCCTGGTCGCACGGCGGCCCGTCGACCGTCTCGATCGCCGCCGGCTCGCTGCTGAGGCCGGCAGGATCCGAATTGCCGAAGAAGCAGTTGCGGGGGGTCGAATCCGACTCGTTGGCGAGATCGCCATTCGACGGGTTGCCGAAGCCGCCGTTGTTCTGGAGCGTGTTGGCCGTGATCACGTTCCCCTTGGCCATGAACGTGCAGACGCCACC
>DATILR010000525.1:0-11929 GCA_035476275.1 Binatus sp. (SeqCode)
TTCGGCGAACGGCTCGTGCACGTCGTCGGGTGGGCGCGGCGGTTCCTGTTCGCACCGGAGCAGCTCGCGCTGCCCGTCGGCCGGCTCTCGGGCGGCGAGCAGGCTCGCCTCCTGATCGCCACCTTGATGCTGCAACCGGCCGACCTTCTCGTGCTCGACGAGCCGACCAACGACCTCGACATCCCGACTCTCGAGGTGCTCGAGGAGGCCCTGATCGAGTTCCCGGGCGCCGTCGTCCTGGTGACGCACGACCGGTTCCTGTTCGAGCGCGTCGCGAACACGGTGCTGGCGCTGGACGGCAGCGGCGCCGCGATCCGGTTCGCCGACTACCGTCAATGGGAAGCCGCACGACGCGAGCGAACGCCCGCGGTCGCAAAGCCGGTGCCGTCAGCCACGCCGGTCGCCGCGAAGGCCCGGGCGAAGCGGCTCACCTGGGCGGAGCAGCGCGAATGGGAGGGGATGGAGGCCGCGATCGTCGCAGCGGAGGCGACGCTGACGCGCTGTCACGAGGCCGCGCACGACCCGGCGATCGCGACCCATGCCGACGAGCTCGTTGCGCGTTGCCGCGCGCTCCAGGACGCCCACGAAGCGGTCGACCGGCTCTACGCCCGCTGGGCAGAGCTGGAGGCCAAGCGCGCCTAGCGACAATGCCGGTCACGTGCCCCTCAGTGAGCGCCGCGCTCCGCGCGCTCGACGTGCGCAACCTCACCCTCTGCGTCCATGACGCGAGCTTCCCGAGCGACGTGGACGAGGACATCGGGCGAGGATCGCCCTGCTCGCGGGGCGGGCTCCGCTTTCTCGGCTTCGTGCGGGCGCTGGGATTCACCGGGCTCCAGCTCGGCCCCGACGGGCAGACGGCGCCCGACGATCCGTCGCCGTACCGGGGATCGGCGTTTCCGAGGAACGTGCTCTCGATCGCGCTCGCCCCCCTCGCCGAGGACGCCGAGTGGGGCGGACTCCTGCCCTCCGAGGCCCTCGCGCGTGCCGTCGCCGACCGGCCCGCTGGCGCGCGCGAGCGCGCGGCCCACTTCGACGCCGTCCGCGCGCACGCCCGCGCCCTCCGGGCGGCGTTCCGTACGCTCGCCGCCGCGGACCGGCCCGCCCTTGCCGAGGCGCAGCGGCGCTTCGAGCGCGAGAACCTGGCGTGGCTCGAGCGGTACGAGCTCTTCGATGTGCTCCAGCAGGAGTACGCGACCCGTGACGTGCAGCGCTGGCCCGAGCTGGACGCGCGGCTCTGGCGCACCGATCGCGACGGAGAAGCGGCCCGGGCCGCGCGCCGCGACGCGATCCGCGCCACCCATGCCGCATCGATCGCGTTCTTCCGCTTCGCGCAGTTCATCGCCCACACCCAGCGGCGCCGCTTCGCCACAAGTGCCGCGGACCTCGGCCTCCGCCTCTTCGCCGACCTCCCGATCGGGCTGTCGGCCGAGGACGAGTGGTGTCATCCGGAGCTCTTCCTGCACGGCTACCGGATGGGCGCACCGCCGAGCCGGACGACCCCGGAGGGTCAGGCGTGGGGGTATCCCGTGTTCGACCCGCGCCGCTACCAGGAGCCGGCCGGGCCGGGGCCCGTGTTGCGATTCCTCGCCGCACGGCTCGACCGGCTGTTCGCCCAGGTCGACGGCGTGCGCCTCGATCACCCGCATGGGCTCGTCTGCCCGTGGGTGTACGACACGCGCCGCGGCAATGATCCGCGCGCGGTCCAGGACGGCGCCCGCCTGTTCGAGTCGCCGGCACTGCCCGATCATCCGGAGCTCGCTGCCTTCGCGATCGTCACACGACGGCAGCTCAATCCCGACCCGCGAACGCCGCGTTACGCCGATGACTGGGTGACCGATCTCGCGCCCGAGCAGGTGCAGTCCTACGGCGTGCTGGTGGACGTCGTCGTCGAGGCGGCTCGGCGGCACCGGCGCTGCGCGGAGGATGTCATCTGCGAGGTGCTCTCGACGCTGCCGACACCCCTGGCGCGCGTCCTGGGCGCGCACGGTCTGGGGAGGTTCCGCGTCACGCAGAAGGCAGTGCTGTCCGATCCGCACGACGTCTACCGCAGCGAGAACGGGCGCCCGGAGGACTGGGTGATGGTGGGCACCCACGACACGCGACCGATATGGGAGGTCGTCGAGGAGTGGCGCCGCGGGGGCGAGCTCCGTGCGCGCGCCGACTATCTCGCCTGGCGCCTCGCGCCCCGGGCGGATGGCAGGGAGGCACTGGCGCGGTCGCTGGTCGAGGACGTCGGACTCCTCGTGCACGCCCAGTTTGCCGATCTCTTCGCCAGTCCTGCACGGAACGCGATGATCTTCTTCTCCGACGTGTTCGGGCTCAGGGAGGCCTACAACGTTCCGGGGACGGTGGGCCCGCAGAACTGGAGCCTGCGTGTGCCGCCGGCCTACGCCAACACCTACGCCGAGCGGCTGCGCCAGAACCGCGCGCTCAACCTTCCACTCGCGCTCGCGATGGCGCTCCGCGCGCGCGGGGTGGACGACCAGGATCTGCTGCGGAGCCTGGATGCGGCGGCGCAGCGTGCCCGCGCGGGCGCCAGCGCCTGACCTCCGCCCGCCGGCTTGTCGACAGGAGCCACGTCCGATGGCAATCTTGGGGCCGTTCGCCGGGCGGTCCGGGACGACTCATGAGAGACGCCGCGCAGCCAGGGGGGAGGGGATCGCTGCGGACCGCGCACGAGTACGCCCCGGAGCGAGCGGCGCTCGACACCGCGACCCCCCCGCACCGGGTCATCGTCGAGGGCGTGACGCCCGAGATCGACGGGGGGCGGTTCCCGGTGAAGCGGGTGGTCGGCGATACCGTGACCGTCGGCGCCGTCGTGCTCGCCGAGGGGCACGATCGGCTGGCGGCCGCGCTCCGGTTCCGGCGGGACGGCGAGGATGCGTGGCAGGAAATCCCGATGGAGCCCGGCGTGGACGACCGCTGGCAGGCGTCCTTCCCGGTCACGCAGCTCGGGACCTACGAGTACGTCGTGCACGCATGGATCGACGAGTTCGCGTCCTGGCGCTCGGGGCTGGCGAAGAAGTCCGAGGCCGGTCTGGACGTGACGAGCGAGCTCCTGGAGGGGGCGGCGCTGATCCGTCGCGCGGCCGATCGGGCGAGCGGCGCCGACCGCACGTGGCTCGACGACCGGGCGCGCACCCTGGCCGCGTCCGGCAACCCGACCGCACGGGCCGCCGCGGCGCTGGCAGCGGACCTCGCGGCCTGCGTGGCGCGCTATCCGGATCGCGCGCGGGAGACCAGCTACGGGCGCGTGCTCCGGGTCGCGGTCGATCGGGAGCGGGCGGTCTTCGGCGCCTGGTACGAGATGTTCCCCCGCTCGGCGGCGAGCGACCCGGGACGGCACGGCACGTTCGCCGATGTCGCGGCGCGCCTCCCGTATGTCGCCGCGATGGGCTTCGACGTCCTCTACCTGCCGCCCATCCACCCGATCGGCAGGACGCATCGCAAGGGACGGAACAATGCCGAGGTCGCCACGCCGACGGACCCCGGGAGCCCGTGGGCCATCGGCTCCGCCGAGGGCGGCCACGACGCCGTCCACCCGGAGCTCGGCACGCTCGCCGACTTCGAGCGGTTGGTCGCCGCCGCCCGTGACCACGGCATCGAGATCGCGCTCGACCTGGCCTTCCAGTGCTCGCCCGATCACCCGTGGGTCGCGGCGCACCCCGCGTGGTTCCGCCATCGTCCCGACGGCACGGTGCAGTACGCCGAGAACCCCCCGAAGAAGTACCAGGACATCTACCCGCTCGACTTCGCATGCGACGACTGGCAGGCGCTCTGGGAGGAGCTCAGACGGATCGTCCTCTTCTGGATCGAGCGCGGGGTCCGCATCTTCCGCGTCGACAACCCGCACACCAAGCCGTTCGCGTTCTGGGAATGGCTGATCCGTGAGGTGCGAGCCGTGCATCCGGAGGTGTTCTTCCTCGCCGAGGCCTTCACCCGTCCGCAGGTGATGCGCTACCTCGCGAAGCTCGGCTTCTCGCAGTCGTACACGTACTTCACCTGGCGGAACACCAAGGTCGAGCTGACCCAGTACCTCGAGGAGCTCACCTCGTCGCCCGTGCGCGAGTATCTGCGGCCGAACCTCTTCGCCAACACGCCGGACATCCTGCACGAGTACCTGCAGGTGGGGGGGCGGCCGGCGTTCCAGATCCGGTTCGTGCTCGCGGCCACCCTCGGCGCGACGTACGGCATCTACGGCCCCCCCTTCGAGCTGTGCGAAGGGCGCGCGATCCGCGGCACCGAGGAGTACCAGGACGGGGAGAAATACGAGATCCGCCACTGGGACGTCGAGCGGGCCGACAGCCTCCGCGCCTTCATCGCGCGGGTGAACGAGATCCGCCGGGAGAACCCGGCCCTCCGCTCGAACAACCGCCTGCGCTTCTGTCCGGTGGACAACGACCGGCTCATCGCTTACGTGAAGACGACCCCGGATCTCTCGAACCAGGTCCTGGTGGTGGTGACCCTCGACCCGACCCACCCACAAAACGGCTGGGTGGAGCTGCCGCTCGACGCGCTCGGTCTCGACGCGGCCCCGTCGTTCCAGGTGCACGACCTGCTGAGCGACGCGCGCTACCTCTGGAATGGGGCGCGGAGCTTCGTCGCGCTCGACCCGGCCGTCGTGCCGGCACACGTCTTCCGGCTGCGGCGCCGGCTCCGCACCGAGCGGGACTTCGACTACTTCCTGTAGAGCCGGGACGGCGCGTGAAGAGGGTGAGGGCAGCGCCCGAGGCGTCAGGCGGGGAGCCGCTCTGGTACAAGGACGCCATCTTCTACGAGCTCCGCGTCGGGGCGTTCAGCGACAGCGACGGGGACGGCGTCGGCGACTTCCGCGGGCTCACCCAGCGTCTCGACTACCTGCGTGAGCTCGGCGTCAACACGCTGTGGTTGCTGCCGTTCTATCCTTCGCCCTTCCGGGACGACGGGTACGACATCTCCGACTACACGGACATCCACCCGGACCTCGGCACCCTGGAGGACTTCAAGGAGTTCCTGCGCGAGGCGCACGAGCGCGGCCTCAGGGTGGTGACCGAGCTCGTGATCAACCACACCTCCGACCAGCACCCGTGGTTCCAGCGCGCGCGCCGGTCGCCGCCGGGGAGCCGCGCGCGCGACTACTACGTCTGGAGCGACACGCCGGAGCGCTACCGCGAGGCGCGCGTCATCTTCAAGGATTTCGAGCCCTCGAACTGGACGTGGGATCCGGTGGCGAAGGCCTACTACTGGCACCGGTTCTACTCGCATCAGCCGGACCTGAACTTCGAGAGTTCCGCCGTGCGGAGGTCGATCTTCGCCGCACTCGACTTCTGGCTGAACCTCGGCGTCGATGGCCTACGGCTCGATGCCGTCCCCTACCTCTACGAGCGCGAGGGCACGAACTGCGAGAACCTCCCCGAGACGCATGCGTTCCTGAAGGAGCTGCGCCGGCACGTGGACCAGCGCTACCGCGATCGCATGCTCCTCGCGGAGGCCAACCAGTGGCCCGAGGACGCGGTCGTCTACTTCGGGGCCGGCGACGAGTGCCACATGGCGTTCCATTTCCCCGTGATGCCGCGCCTCTTCATGGCGTTGCACATGGAGGACCGCTTCCCGATCGTCGACATCCTCGACCAGACGCCCGCGATCCCGGAGAGCTGCCAGTGGGCGCTCTTCCTGCGCAATCACGACGAGCTGACGCTCGAGATGGTGACCGACGAGGAGCGGGACTACATGTACCGCGTCTACGCGCACGACGCGCAGGCGCGCATCAACCTCGGCATCCGGCGCCGGCTCGCGCCGCTGGTCGGGAACGACCGCCGGCGCTACGAGCTGATGAATGCGCTGCTCTTCTCGCTACCCGGCACGCCCGTCCTCTACTACGGCGACGAGATCGGGATGGGGGACAACTTCTACCTGGGCGACCGGAACGGCGTGCGCACGCCCATGCAGTGGAGCGGCGACCGGAACGCCGGCTTCTCGCGCGCCAACCCGCAGCGACTCTACCTGCCGGTGATCGTCGACCCGCAGTTCCACTACGAGAGCGTCAACGTCGAGAACCAGCAGAACAATTCCCACTCGATGCTCTGGTGGATGAAGCGGCTGATCGCGCTCCGCAAGCGCCACCAGGCATTCGGCCGCGGTTCGATCACCTTCCTCTACCCGGGCAACCGCAAGGTGCTCGCCTTCATCCGCCGCTGCGGCGAGGAGCGTCTCCTCGTGGTGGCGAACCTCTCGCGCTTCGTCCAGTACGTCGAGCTCGACCTCTCCGCCTGCAAGGGGAAGGTCGTGCTGGAGCTCTTCGGCCGGACGGCCTTTCCGCCCATCGGCGATCTGCCGTACCTCCTGACCCTCGGGCCGCACTCGTTCTACTGGTTCTCGCTGGAGCCGCCCCGGACCCCGGCGTCGCCCGTCGCGGAGAAGGTGACACTGGCCCAACTCCGGGTGGAAGGCCGGTGGGAGAACGTCTTCGAGGGCGAGGCTCGCGGCGAGCTCGAGACGGCGCTGCCGGCGCTCCTCCGCTCGCGGCGCTGGTTCGGCGGCAAGGCGCTCGAGATCAAGGCCACGACGATCAGCGCGACGATCCCCTTCGAGCACGAGGCGGGATCGGCGGTGTTCGCGCTGCTCCGCGTCGACTACCGGGAGGGTACACCGGAGACGTACGTCTGGCCGCTCACCTTTGCCGGCGAGGGGGCCGCGGCCGTGGTCCAGAGCAACGTGCCGCAGGCGGTCGTCGCCCAGCTCGAGGTGAGCGACCGCGGCAAGGCGGCGGTGCCGGGTGTCCTCTACGACGCGATGGAGGATCCCACTCTCTGTGCCGCGTTGCTCGACGCGATCGGCCGGCGGCGCCGCTTCAAGGGCTCCGCAGGAGAGCTCGTCGCGGTGACGACGCGTGCCTTCCGCACGCTGCGCGGACCGGCGGAGCTCCCGCTGGGCGCCTCGCTGGTCCGCGGCGAGCAGAGCAACACCTCGGTCGTCTACGGCGACCGCCTGATCCTGAAGCTGATCCGCCGGCCGGCGGAGGGTGTGAGCCCCGACCTGGAGGTCGGGCGGTTTCTCACGGAGCGAACACGCTTCGCGTCCGCCGCGGCGGTCGCCGGGGCGCTGGAGTACCGGGCCGGCCGGGGCGAGCCGATGACGGTCGCGTCGCTGCAGCAGTTCGTCCCCAACTCCGGAGACGCGTGGCGCTACACCCTGGACCAGGTCCGGCGGTACTTCGACCGGGCGCTCGCAAAGCACCAGGAGAGCGGCCGCATCGTGGTCACCGAGCACCCCCTGCTCGAGCTGACGGGAGAGGAGCCGCCGGCCCTCGTCGGAGAGATGCTCGGGGCGTACGTCGAGTTCGCGCGGCTCCTCGGCCGGCGGACGGCCGAGCTGCACCAGGCGCTCGCGTGCCGCGACGATGATCCGGCCTTCGCGCCGGAGCCCTTCACGCCCTTCTATCAGCGGGGGCTGTACCAGTCGCTCCGCAACCTGACCGCAAGCGTCTTCCGGCTCCTGAACGAGCGCATCCGCTCGCTCCCGGCGGTGGTGCAGGCGGATGCGCGCACCCTGGCGGCCGGCGAGGACCGGGTGCTCGCCGCGTTCCATGCCATTCTCGGGCGGACGATCCAGGCCGTGCGCATCCGATGTCATGGCGACTACCACCTGGGACAGGTGCTCTACACGGGAAAGGACTTCGTCATCATCGACTTCGAGGGCGAACCCGCCCGCCCGCTGAGCGAGCGACGGCTCAAGCGCTCTCCACTCACCGACGTCGCGGGGATGCTCCGCTCGTTCGACTATGCCGCCCACACCGTGCTGTACGGGGCTGCAGGAGGGGAGGCGATCCGGCCCCAGGACGTTCCTCTTCTCACGCCATGGGCGCGGTTCTGGCAGCAGTGGGTCAGCTCGGCGTTTCTCCGCGCCTACCTCCAGCAGGTCGCCGACGGGCCACTCGTGCCCCGCGCCCGCGAGGAGCTCGCCCGCCTCCTCAACGTGCTGCTCCTCGAGAAGAACGTGTACGAGCTCGGCTACGAGCTCAACAATCGACCCGAATGGGTGCGGGTTCCCCTCGCGGGCATCCTGCGCGCACTGCCGCCCAAACGCTGAGCCGATGACCCTGCTGACCGACCAGGACCTGCATCTCTTCAACGAGGGCACGCACGTGAGCCTCGCCGACAAGCTCGGGGCGCACCCCGCCGCGGACGGCACGACGTTCGCCGTCTGGGCGCCGAATGCCGAAGCGGTCTCGGTCGTCGGGGACTTCAACGCGTGGCGGCCGTCGAGCCATCCGCTCCGTCCCCGCGCGACGTCGGGGATCTGGGAGGGATTCGTGCCGGGCGTGCGTCGCGGCGCCCACTACAAGTACCACGTCGTCTCGCGCCTGAACGGCTACCGTGTGGACAAGGCCGACCCGGTCGCGTTCCACGCCGAGGTGCCGCCGCGCCGGGCGTCGATCGTCTGGCCGCTCGACTACGAGTGGGGAGACGCGGCGTGGATGGCCGCGCGGCACGAGCGCAATGCCCTCGAGGCGCCGCTCGCGATCTACGAGGTGCACCTGGGCTCATGGCGCCGCGTGCCGGAGGCGAAGAACCGCTCGCTCGGCTACCGCGAGATCGCGCCGCTCCTGGCGGAGTACGTGGCGTCGGCGGGCTTCACTCACGTCGAGCTCCTGCCGGTCATGGAGCATCCCTTCTACGGTTCCTGGGGCTATCAGACCACGGGATACTTCGCGCCGACGAGCCGCTACGGGACGCCGCAGGATCTCATGTACCTGATCGACCATCTCCATCAGCGGGGGATCGGCGTCATCCTCGACTGGGTGCCGTCGCACTTCCCGAGCGACGAGCACGGGATCGGCTTCTTCGACGGGACGCACCTCTACGAGCACGGCGACCCTCGCCAGGGCTTCCACCCGGACTGGAAGAGCTTCATCTTCAACTACGGGCGGAACGAGGTGCGGAGCTTCCTCCTGAGCAGCGCCCTCTTCTGGCTCGACCGGTACCATGCGGACGGTCTCCGCGTGGACGCCGTGGCCTCCATGCTCTACCTCGACTACTCACGCCGGCCGGGCGAATGGATCCCCAATGCACGCGGAGGTCGGGAGAACCTGGAGGCGATCGACTTCCTGCGCCGCCTGAACGAGAGCGTGTACGAGCGCTCTCCGGCGGCGCAGACCATCGCCGAGGAATCGACGGCGTGGCCGATGATCTCGCGGCCGACGTACCTCGGTGGACTCGGCTTCGGGATGAAGTGGGACATGGGCTGGATGCACGACACGCTCGCCTACTTGGCGCACGAGCCCGTCCACCGGAAGTATCACCACGGCCAGCTGACCTTCCGCATGATCTACGCGTTCACGGAGAATTTCGTCCTGCCCCTGTCGCACGACGAGGTCGTCTACGGGAAAGGATCACTGCTCGCGAGGATGCCCGGCGACGAGTGGCAGAAGCGCGCGAACCTGCGGCTCCTCCTGGGGTACATGTACACGCAGCCCGGCAAGAAGCTCCTCTTCATGGGGGGAGAGTTCGGGCAGTGGCGAGAGTGGAACCACGACGAGAGCCTCGACTGGCATCTCCTCGAGCAGCCGGGGCACCGGATGCTGCTCCGCTGGGTGCGCGACCTCAACACGGCCTACCGTGGCGAGCCCGCGCTGCACGAGCTCGACACCAGCGCCGCCGGCTTCGAGTGGATCGACTGCAACGACGCCGAGCAGAGCGTGCTCGTTTATCTGCGGCGAGCCCGAACGGGCTCGCAGGTGGTCATCGTCGCGTGTAACTTCACGCCGCTCGCCCGGCGGAACTATCGAATCGGAGTTCCCGAGCCGGGGCGCTGGGAGGAGATTCTCAACAGCGATGCCCCGCTGTACGGGGGGAGCGGCCAGGGGAATCTGGGTGGTGTCGTCGCGGCACCCGTGCCCTGGCATGGACGGACGCAGTCGATCAACGTGACCCTTCCGCCGCTCGCCGTGGTCGTGTTCAGGGGCAGTGGGGGGCGAGTGCCGTCAATGAAGTGACCCGGGAGACCGAAGGCGAACCGATCGCGGTCGGGGTTCGCAGCTCCCCAATCGGATCGACCTCTGCGCTCAACTTGGCACCGCGGTTCTCTTAGCGACTGAGGACGCGGCGAGCGTCAGACCAAGACTCTTCCCCGGCCTCCGGCGGACGCCTCCCCGTTAGGGGTGGACGCCGAGCGGTCGCCTCGACCAAGCTGTCTCGCTTCCCAGCCTCACCGGACAGAAGCGACGCGTCGAGCGACCAGGGACCCGGGCCCGAGATCAGGAGAAAGATGCAGCTCATGATCTGCGCGTACTCCGAGCGGACCTCGTGCAAGACGGCCCAGATGCCAACCTGTGGCGGAACCGGGGGTGGGGGGAGCGGCAAGGTGCCGAGGAAAAGCCGCGGCTTGGTGGAGAGTATCGCCACGAGCATCTCGATGATGAACGGAATCGTGATGAGCCGTGTGCCGAGGCCGAGGATCAGCAACACCCCGCCCACGATTTCCAGCCCCCCCACGAAGTTCGCGGTGAAGACCGGAAACGGCAACCCGAGCTTGGTGAATCGCCCCACGCCCTGGTTGGCGTAGACGAACTTCAGGATCCCTTCCCAGAAGAAGACCGCTCCAGCCATCATGCGAATGACCATCGTCGCGCGCGGTCCTGCCATCGGGGGGTGAAGAACCCATGTCCATGCTCTCTGGAGCATGCCAACACCGCTTTCGATCCGTCGGGAGGTCATTTCTCGCACCCGAAGTTGGAGCACTGGCTCACCGGAGGGGCCGACGACGTGTCGGCATGGCCGAGATGCGGGACGCCGGCAGCGATCGCGAGAATGCCGAGCGCGAGACCCGCGGCCACGATGCGACGCCTCGCGGCGCTCACCTTCGTGCAATCGTTCCTGATTCCCGTGATGTTCTTGGACATTCTCATTGTGCTGCTCCTTCCTAAAGACGAATACACCGCCTGAGTGGATTTGGATGGCCTGCCTTCGCCGCGTCCGTAGGACTCTCCGGCGCCGGCGCGGTCCGAGCCGGTGCGATTGACGAGCCTGCAGGGACACGCCATCCATGCGCAGTGGCGCTGTCGATCACGTCGCTTCCACGCTACCTTTTCACCGGGCGATTTCTCCAGGTGCTCGTTCACCTGCCGAACTTCGCGCGGCTCTACTGGCGGCTCTTCCGCGACAGGCGGGTGCCGATGCTCCCCAAGGCACTTCTCGTGCTGACGCTCGTCTACGTGGTCTCGCCGCTCGACGTCATCCCCGACTTCATTCCCGTGATCGGCGAGATGGACGACGTCGTGGTGGTGCTTTCCGGGCTCTGGCTGTTCATCCGACTGTGTCCGCCCGTGGTGGTACGTGAAACGGTGCACGATATAGCGGCGAGGGCGAAAGCTCGTGGCTAGGCTCGCCCTCATCGCCGGCGCGATCGCGGTCGTCGTCGCGATCACGCTGCTCGGGATCGGCAGCGGCCTCTTCGTCGACGCCCTGTGGTTCCGTCACCTCGGGGTTTTTGTGGTTTTCCGCACCGCCCTGGTCGCGAAGCTCGCGTGCTTCACGCTTGCGTTCGCCGCCTGCTACGTGGTCGTCGCGGCAGTCGGGCTCGCCGCCGTCCGCCAGACACGCGCCTCAGGCGTGGTGCAGGTCGTGTTCCGGCGCACCAGCAACGGCCCAGCCACGCTCCCCGAGCTGCTCGCTTCGGTCGCCGATCGCCTGCCGTGGCGCGCCATGGTGCTCGCCGTCGCCGCGGTGATCGCGGTGTTGGTCGCGGTCGCCCAGGTTGCGAGCTGGCAGAACTACCTGCTCTGGCTCTACGGTGGCGAGTTCGGCGTCAAGGATCCCTACTTCGACCGCGACGTCGGCTTCTTCGTCTTCGCCTTGCCGGCCTATCAGACGCTCATCGGCGGGGCGATGGCGATCGTGGTTCTCGCCGGTCTGCTCGCCGCCGTGGTCATGTGGCTTCGTGGCGCGCTCGA
>DATILR010000526.1:0-5159 GCA_035476275.1 Binatus sp. (SeqCode)
GAGCGCGAGCACGGTAAGCCAGTGCATCCACGAAACCAGACGGGCGGACTGCGGCGTGAGCCCCGCCGTCTGCCGTTTCCGCCCTGTCGCCAGCAGCGGGACGACGACGAGCAACACGGCCGCCAGTGCGGCAGGCGGGACCGGATGCGCCGGGACGACTTCCGACTGCCAGAGACGCCACAGCGTCCAGAGCACGAAGAGGGCTGCCCAGAGCGCGATCCACACCTGCCGTCGGTTCACGGCTCCCCTCCTCCAGCGCTGCTTCGACGCTTCCGAGGCTAGGCCCCGCTCCTGGATGTCGCAAGCCACGCAAGTTCACAACTTGCTCCTCAATGTATCGTGTCGCACGCTCGGAGCTTCTGATGCGCGGCGACGGCGATCATCGCGGCGAGAACCCCGCAGCGTGCGGTCGCACAGGAGGTACGTCGTCGTGAAGTGCGGCGATCCGGTCCCGTCGGCGCGGTAGAACTGCGTCGAACCGGACCGGGCGGTCGCCTCCGTCGGCCGCGTGGAGGACGTCGCGCACCAGCCGGATGTTGTCTCCCGTGCGGCTTGTGGCATTGCGCGCAGGAAAGGGCGAGATCGGATGGGACATGGGTCGCCACCCGCGCCGTCGAGTGGCAGTCGGCACACGGGCTCGTCGCGTGGCGCCCCGGTCCGGGGGCCGGGATGGCCTCCGCGTGGCACCCGCTGCACGTCCCGGCGAACCGGTCGTGGTGGAAGTTCGCGCTTCGCGAGTCGCGTCGCCTATCGGCTGCAGCTCAGCCCGCGGACGGGGTTACGTGAAGTCGTGCCCCATGGCGATCTGCATCTGCTCGCCGGGGTCGCTGAAGCGGTATCGCCGCCGGTAGCGCGGCACGGGACCGGGACCGGCCTCTCGCAGGCCGCCTGTTCAGTAGCAGTAGGTCTCGTTCCCGAAGCGCTGGCAGGAGCCAGGATGGGCGCCGTAGTTCTGGAGCTCGATCCCGAAGAACCGCGGCGCTGGCCGGTCGCCGAAAATATCCCCGGACCCCGCGAACGCCTGGACCGGTAGGGCGCCGGCGCCCGTGGGCTCGGCGGCGGTCTGGGTGCCGAGGGACACCGGGGTGCCGCCGAGGTTACACTCGATCTGCGTCCCGAACCAGCCGCAGGCTGCCGATGCTTGCGCTGCGACGGCGAGGCTCAGGACCATTGCGGCGAGCAGTGATCGCATCATCGACGAACCCTCCTACCGCCGACATTGTGCAGGATCCACGCCATCGTCGCGGGCGCTTCCGACGGCGCCGCGATAGGCGGTACTCCGGGGGCAACGGATCAAAGGGACCAAATGCTGCCCCCTGCGGGCGCGGCATGTTGCCCCCGCCCGACCGTGCATCCGCTCGCGACTCGCTGGCACGGAAGGCGCAACGGACCGTCGATTGGATGAAGCTCCGGATCGCCCAGGGGACAGCGCGCAGCGGAATCACGCGGATCCAGGTGGACGGAGAGCTGGTCGGCGAGGGAGTCGGCGAGCTCGAAAAGGTCTGCAGAGCGATCGACGGGGCGTTGGAGCTCGACTTGACGAATCTCCGCGTCGCGGACGCCCGTGGGCTGCGGCGGATCAGGGCGCTGGCGGGCCAGGGAGCACGCCTGGTCGGCGTCTCCCCCTACATCGCGCTGCTGCTCGATGGGGACGGTCCGCGCAGGCGGGACACCTGCGCGTGAAAGGTGACGGCGTTCAGGCCCGCTCGATGCCGAGCTTCCTCATCCGGAAGCGGAGCGTGCTCGGCTTCAAGCCGAGCCGCTCGGCCGCGTTCCCCTTGCCCTTGAGCTTCCAGCTGCAGTCCTCGAGCACCCCCAGGATGTGGGCCCGCTCGGCCGCGTCGAGTCGCGGGCTGTCGGGTGCGGTCGCACGCGGTACGGCGACCGGCTCTCCGAGGTGCTCGTCCGTCTGCAGCGTCGGACCCGGTGAGAGGATGAGGGCCCGTTCGATGAGGTTTTCGAGCTCCCGCACGTTGCCCGGCCACCCGTAGGTCATGAGCGCGTCCATCAGGGACTTCGGGATCTTGTCGATCGTCTTCCCGAGTCGACCCTGGTGCTTGGTGACGAAGTACCAGGCGAGCAGCGGGATGTCGTCCCGGCGTTCGCGGAGCGGCGGCACCTCGATCGGGAACACCCGTAGCCGGTAGTAGAGGTCGGGCCGGAAGCTCCCGTCCGCGATCGCCTTCCGGAGGTCGCGGTTGGTCGCCGCGATCACGCGCACGTCGACCTTCAGCGTGCTCGCCGACCCGAGGCGCTCGAACTCCCCTTCCTGCAGCACCCGCAGCAGCTTCGCCTGCAGCTCGAGCGGCAGGTCCCCGATCTCGTCGAGGAAGATCGTTCCGCCGTCCGCGAGCTCGAAGCGGCCGACTCTGCGCGTGAGCGCGCCGGTGAACGCGCCCTTCTCGTGGCCGAAGAGCTCGCTCTCGATGAGGGTCGCGGGCAACGTCGCGCAGTTGACCTTCACGAGCGGTCGGTCCTTGCGCCGGCTCCGGCCGTGCACGCTGCGCGCGACCAGCTCCTTTCCTGTGCCGGTCTCCCCGAGCAGGAGCACGGTCGCGTCCGTGCCCGCTACCTGCTCCACCTGCCGCAGCACCCTCCGCATGGCCGGACTCCGACCGACGAGGTCGGCGAACTCGTACTGCGTCTTCAGCTCCTCCTGGAGGTAGACGTTCTCCGCCTCGAGTCGCTCTTTCAGCGCCGCCAGCTCGGCCAGGGTGTGCCGCAGCTCGTCCACGGCATGGGCGCGCTCCTCGGCCTCTTTGCGGAGCCCCGCGTGGAGCCGGGCGTTGTCGAGCGCGACCGCGGCGTGGGAGAGGATCACGTCCAGCGCTCGGCGCTGCAGCTCGCCGAACGCCCGAAGCGTGTGGTCATTCTCCAGGTAGACCAGCGCGACGTGGCGCCCACGGTGCAGCACGGGTGCGCACAGGATCGACCTCGGCCGCATCCGGACCACGTAGGGGTCGTCCGCGAGCCGGGCGTCGCATCCGGCATCGTCCACGACGAGCGTCTCGCCAGTCCGACTCACGGCGCGGAGGATGGTGGGCGCCGCGAGGGTGCCCTCCTCGAGCACCACCCCGCCGGGGACCTGGATCTCGTCGGCGATCCCGCCGCACGCGTCGACGACGAACCCACCGTCACACGCACGCAGGAGGCAGCCACGCTCCGCGCGGACGCTCTCGAGCAGGACGGTGAGCATCTGGCGAAGCAACGCGTGCAGGTCCAGCTCGGCGGACAGCGCGGCGCCCGCGCGCTCGAGGCTCACCGGGTCGAGCGGAATGTCGCCGAGATCCTGTCGGGACGCGCTCACACCACGGATCGCTCTAGCACCGCTCGACGGCCGGCGCCTAGCCCAATTCGGAGCGGCGTGAGGCTCGTCCCGGCCAGCCGGCGGGCGGCAGGCCTTCGGCCGGCCCGAGAAATCGTGGTGGTCCCGCTACTTAACGCGGGTCTCGGAAAGGAAGCTGGGTGGGCGGAACCTCGAACGCAAAGGGCCTCAGACCGCCCCGCCGAGGTCGAGGTCGGTGCTGGTCAGGACCTCGTGCACCTCGAGGATGTTCGGGCCGCTGAACATCTCCTTGGGAGGGCGGCTCGAGTGGGCGGCGGCGAAGTCCGGGCTGTCGGTCCAGGCGACGAAGTCGTCGAAGGTACGCCACCAGGTCTTCACCTCGTAGTAGACCTGGGCGTCCGGGTCCTCCCTCCAGCCGCCTCGCTCGTGATCGAACTTCATCGGGCGCGGCCTGTGGACCTCGTTGCGGATGAAGCCCGGGTGGCGGTCCACGAGATGGACGCGGCGCTTGAAGCGATCCTCGAAGTCGATCTCGTGGCCCCTGGCGACGGGGATCCGATTCGTGACGACGATCATGCGCCCCCTCTACTACACGGGCAGGCGGAGCGCATCCGGACGTCGATGTCGTCAGGCCCGGTCGTAGAGACGACGGAGCTCGTCCTTGGCGCGCTCGAGTACCCGTCGGCGAGACGCATCCAGGTTCCTTCCGCCGCGATTCAGGTAGAACGTCAGCATCGACATCGCCGACTGGAAGGACGTCCCCTTCCGCCGCTTGCTCCGTTCGGCCGAGCGGCGGAGCGATTCGGCAACGGCGCGGGGGCTGCGGTGCTTGAAGACGTCCTTCTCCAGGTCGAGGGCATCGCTGCGCTCCGTCACCTCGCGTGACCAGCACGCGGCGCGGGCGTGTTCGCTTCCCGGCGGACTTGGAGGAATGCCGGCGACAGCTACTCGGCGGCGGCCGCGTCCGGGGCGGTCTGCTGCGCGGCCGACGGAGCCGCCGGCAGCTTCGAGCGGACGAGCGCCTTCACGTCCGGCTCGGGTGCCTCGTTCAGCAGTCGGGCGTAGATCTCGCGCGCGAGATCGCCCTGCCCGGCCGCCTCGTGGAGGCGAGCGGCGGAGAGGAGCGCATCGCTCCGATAGGGGCCGTCGAGCGTGCCGGCCTGGACGTACGCCTCGAGCGCGCCGGTCGCGTCACCCGTCGCCTCCTTGGCGTGGCCGAGGCCCACGAGCGCTTCCTGGCGGAGGTAGGGAGGCTCGGGCGACGTCGCCAGATACTCGGTGTAGGCGGTGGCCGCGCCGGCCGCGTCGCCCTGCCGGGCGAGCGCGTGACCGCGGTAGAGCGTGGCGAGCCGGCCGTAGGACGTGCGCGGGTAGTCGCGCGCCAGGGTGGCGAACGCTTCCGCCGCTTCTGCGTACTTGTTGCCGGTGGCGAAGGAGGTGTGCGCGGCACGGAACGCCAGCGAGGCGCGCTCGCGCTCGGCTGCGCGGAGCCGCCCGAGGGCGACGGCCGCCAGACCCGCGACGGCGAGCACCACGACGACCGCGGTCACCAGGCCGCGGTTCGCCGAGGCCCAGTTCACGGCCTCGCCGGTGAGCGTCTTGAACTCGTCGGGCTGGCGAAGGGCCTTGCGGCGGATCTTGATCCGCTTGGCGTGCTGGGGCATGCGCCGGAGCTCGCCCTACCCTACATCTTGTACTTGAAGTCGTCGGGCGACATCTTCTCCAGGATCTCGGCCCACTTGTCGCGCGAGATGTTGGAGAGATCCTGGTCCTTCCCCTCCTCCATCTGCTGGAGCACGCTGGAGGCTTCGAGGACCTTCTTCGCCACGTAGATTGGACTCTTGGTGCGGAGCGCCAGGCTGATCGCGTCGGA
>DATILR010000527.1:0-3240 GCA_035476275.1 Binatus sp. (SeqCode)
ATGCCCCCATCTCCGTACGTTCGTCACCGACGCCGCGATGGAACTCGGGGCACCAACATCGGGACACTGCGACACACCGATCCTGTGCATGGCTCGACTCCCCTTCTGGAGGAAGTGTGTGTGAGGCTCGCATGCGCAAAAGCAATGCCACATGAGAGCGCTCCGAAGTCTCGTGAACTTGGTCACCTCCAGGCCGATGCCTGGCCCCACCCGGGCCAGAAGTGGCCGGCGGGCCAGGACCGGCCACCCTGTCGACGGCTGATCTGGAACGTTCGCCGACGGCAGGCGGGCTCACGGCAGATCGAGGACTTTGATCCATTGTCGCTTCCGCCGCGCAGGTAGGTCGGGGACCACCTCGTCGGCCTCGGTCAGGTCGATGCACGCGACCGTGATCGGCACGCCGAGGACTCCCGTCCCCAGCTGAAGCGCGAAGCTGTCCTTGCAACGGGCGGCCAGCGGCGAAACGCCAAACATCGGAGCCGACGTCGGCCTATTGCGTTATCCCATTTCTGCTACCGCCGCCGAAAAACCCTTGCGCCGCACGCGGCAGCTTCCATGCCGCTCCTACCGCACCGCGTGGCGTCACCGGCTCTTCCGACCCTTCCTTGGCGCGCTCGACGATCGACGGTGAGGCTTCGTCCGCGTCGAGGCCACCGCGTTCGCGTGCCGAGGGTTTTCGCGGGCGTCCGTCACCATCGCCGCTTCCGCTCCACTCCGCCTGATTTCCTCCCACAGCGCGCTCGCCACGACCCCAAACGCCCGATCCCGCCGCCGCATCGCGAAGAGCTCCATCATCCCGACCTCGAACTCCGGGACCTCGAGCGCCACCAGCTCCCCCGATGCGAGCGCGTCCGCGGCGACGTGCTCGGGAAGCCCACCCCATCCCATCCCCGCGAGGATCACCTCTTTCTTGGCCGCGACGTCGGTCACGCTCCAGCGCAAGCCACCTTCGAGCACGTTCAGCGACGGCGAGTCCGCCTCGTGCGCGCTGTCGCGGAGGACGATCTGCGCATGCGCGCGCAGCAGCGCGCCCGGCACCGGCTTACCGGCCGCAGCAAGCGGATGATCGGCCCGCGCGACGGGCAGGATGCGCACCGTGCGGAAGTGCGCGAGCTCGAGCTTCACTGCGTCGATGCCGAGCTTCGTCGCTACGGCAAGGTCCGCCCTGCCCTCGCGTAGTGCGTCGGCGGAGCCGGCGAGGCGCTCGGTCGCGAGCTCGATGCGCACCGTGGGATAGCGCTTCTGCGCGGCGCGGAGGATCTGCATGATGGGGGCGAGCGGGGTGACGGCTTCGACGGCGAGGCGGACGATGGGCTCGATCCTGCCCGCGAGCTGCATGCCGAAGGTCTTGAGCGCCTCGCTGCTCTCGATGACCGACGCCGCGCGTTCGTAGAAGAGGCGGCCAGCGTCGGTGAGCGTCGCGCGGTATTGCTTGCGGTCGAACAGCTGGACTCCGAGTTCGTCTTCCAGGTTGCGCACGAGCTTGCTGACCGCGGGCTGGGACTTGTGCAGCGCTGCCGACGCGGCGGTGAATGTGCCCTCGCTGGCGACGGAGAGGAAGGCGCCGAGCTGGTCGAAGGTCATGGCGACGGGACCGAGCATACTAACCCCCGGTTATGGAGTCCATGGCAACATACGATTTTCTTGTTCTCGAGATCGCGCGTATCTCCTTCACCAGAAAGGAGACGTACCCATGTTCAACCGTATCGACCGAGTCGTCATTACCGGCGCGAGCAGCGGCATCGGCCTCGACCTGGCGCGGCGCTTCGTGGCCGAGGGCTCCAGCGTGGTCATCAACGGGCGCGACCGGGAGAAGCTCGAGCGGGCGCGGCGGAGTCTCGGAGAGGAGCGGCGCGTCGTCGCGGTCGCGGGACACGTCGGCGAGGCGGCAACGGCACGGGCCGTCGCGATCGCGGCGCGCGAGCGCTTCGGCGGCGTCGATGTGCTAATCAACAACGCGGGGATCTTCGGCGCCAAGCCCTTCCTCGAGAGCACGGTCGAGGACCTGGAGCGGTTCTTCACGACCAACGTAAAGGGCACCTTCCTCATGACCCAGGCGGTGGTCCCGCTGATGATCGAGGGCGGCGGCGGCTCGATCATCAACGTCGGGACGACGCTCGTGCAGCAGGCGATGACGACGCTTCCCGTGTCGGCGGCGATGGCGAGCAAGGGTGGCGTGCACGCGCTCACGGTCTCGCTCGCGGCCGAGCTCGCGCGGTACGGCATCCGCGTCAACACGCTCGCCCCGGGCATCATCAGAACGCCGCTCATCGACGACCCGGACTCGCTGGCGGCGATCCACCCACTGGGACGGGTCGGCGAGGTGCGGGACACCTCCGATGCGGCGCTCTTCCTTGCCCGCGCCGCGTTCGTCACCGGCGCGACGCTCGACGTCGATGGCGGCTACTCCCATGGCCGCTGAGCGGGGCCGCGACGTGATCCTCATGGGGCTCGAGGTGACCGACGATGCGTCCTACGCCCGCTACCGCGCCAGGATGACGCCGATCCTCGAGTCCCATGGGGGTTCCTTCGGCTGCGATTTCGTCGTCGCGAAGGTGTTGAAGGGTCCGAGCGCGCGCTTGAACCGGGTCTTCACGATATCCTTCCCCGACCGCATGACGCGGGAACGGTTCTTCGCCAACCCTCGCTACCGCGAGGTGCGCGCGGAGCACTTCGAGCCGGCCGTCGCACGCGCGATCGTCCTCGCCGAGTTCGGCGGGGAAACTTGAGGCCGCAGCCAAGTACTATGCTCGGAAGGTGATCGTCCTGCCCGACGTCGGACGCTGTGCGAAAGAGGTGCCGCCTGAACCGCGAGCCGATCCCTCGCGAGCCGGGTCCTGGGGGCGATGGTCGGACTGTGACGTCAACTTCCCCCGTTGTGACGTGCCCGCAAGCTCGACGAGCTGGATCGGCTAGTCGAGTTCGGCGCACTGGAAAGGAGAGAGCAGAAATGCCGATTCTTCTGACGCAACAATCCTCCGCGTATTGGCGCGTGACGTTCAATCACCCGCCGCTCAATATCTTTGGCCCGGACAGTATTCCGCAGCTCAACGAAATCGTCACAGCGCTGGAAACCGACGCGCACGTCAAAGTCGTGGTTTTTGATAGCGCCGTTGAAGGGTTTTTTCTGACTCATTACGATTTCCTTGCGAAACTTGAGGATACAACCAACCTACCGCCGGGACCCACGGGCTTGCAGCCCCTCCCCGATATGCTCGTGCGCCTGAGCCGTGCTCCGGT
>DATILR010000528.1:0-21892 GCA_035476275.1 Binatus sp. (SeqCode)
GTCGCTCGCGAAGCGACGGTACGCGGACGGCAGCTTCTTCTCCATGGTCGGGTTCCTCCTCCTCGGACGTCGGATCCGTCTAGCGGAGGAGCGGAGGCCGTTTCCAGGGGGCGCTGGCGGACGCTCAGGCCGATCCCGGCAGCGGCCGCTCGGTCGCGCTCGTTGCGAGCGACGGCCGGCGGGCGGGGCGAATGACGTTGGGCGGCGTGTCGAGACGATCGACGCGCGGGCCGGCGGCCAGCCACGCGCTCGCCGCACGCCGGCCGGCGTCGCGCGTCGCCGTCAGGATGCCGCCCTCGAAGTAGAGGTACGATCCGGCGTTGAAGCCGACGTCGCGACCCGGGCGGATCGCCTCGTACAGCACGACCTTGCGATACGGGCTGCCGGTGAGGCGGGCCAGGTGGTTCCGCTCGAGCAGGAGCTTCCGGTCGATGTTGTAGGCGTTCTCGAGAAAGCTGTCGACGGTGCGCTCGACGGCGCGGCCGAAGTGCGCGAACGGCCGCGGGCTGGGATCGGGCGCTTCCGTCACCAGCACGGCTACGATCTCCTCGGCGCCGAGCGCGACCGCCGGCGCGAGCGGCGTGTTGACGAGGAGACCCCCGTCCCAGAGGAGGCGCGGGCCGATCGCCACCGGCGGGAAGAGGAGCGGGATGCTCGCGCTGGCGAGCACCATGTCGACCGTGATCGCGTCGACCACTACGTAGTCCGGCGACAGGGGAAGCGGGGCCGGCGCCGTGACGTAGCGCACCACGCGACCTGTGTGCGCGTCGACCGTGTTGAGCGCTAGGCGGAGCCCGTGCGTCGGGATGCGTTCGCCGCCGACCGCGTCGACGAGCCGCGCCCGGAGGCGCGCCGTGTCGAAGAGGTAGGTCTCCCGGATGCCTTCCAGCAGCCGGCTCACCAGCTCGAAGCGCGCCGTCAGCAGGTACTCGACCCAGAGGGCGAGGAGCTCGCCGGGACCCGGCGGGAGATGATGACGGAGGCGACGGAGGAGCGCGTGCAGCGGCCGGCGGGACGCCACCCAGCGACCGGTCTCGTGCGCCGAGAGCCGCAGCAGCGTACGGAGCGCCGCGCCGAAGAACGCGCCATTGGCGGTGACCGGCGGATCGTCGCCGATCGCCTTCCAGAACTGGAGCAGCTCGCGCGGCGACCGGCCGGCCGCGATGAGTGCGGCATTGATGGCTCCCGCCGACGTGCCCGAGAGAACCGTCGGGCCGTCCGTGAAGCGGGGATCCTCCAGCAGGCGCTCGTAGACGCCGACGTGGAAGGCGCCCCGTGCCCCACCTCCCGAGAGCACGAGCCCCAGGGTTCGCGGTCCTCGCCGTCTCCTCCCCACCCCCATCAGCCCCTCCTCGACCGCGGCGAACGGTCTCCGGCTTCATAGTGGAAGGCGGGGGCGGGGGCAAAGGGCGCCATAGAGCCCGCCTCCCGCACGGCTTGAGAGGGCAGCGCTTTTCGGCGAAAACTGAGGCGTATGCGACCCGGAACGGCGGCCTGGCTCTTCCTCGCCACGAGCCTGGTGGGGGCCTGGTTCACCTTCAACGCGCTCCGCCCCATGCCGCGGCGGCGGCACCGGGCGGTGATCAGCTTCTTCGCGGGCTGGCTGACCGCCGAGCTAGCGATCCATCACATCGCCTGGCAGGCAGTCCTGACGGTCGTCTTCGTCTGGGCGGGCGCTCTCCACGCCTGGCCGGGCACCGTCGGGCTCGGCATCATGCTCGCCTCGTGGATCGGGCTCGCACGGTGCTTCGGTGCGGCCTGGGGCGCGGAGGAGATCGTCGAGGAGGCGCTGCGGAAAGGTCTCGGCGAGGGCTACCGCGACCGCATCCTCCCCGAGGTGAGCGCCAAGTTCGCCCCCGCCATCGACTGGGGCGAGCTTGCCGTGCCCTTCCGGCGAAGCCATCCGGAGGTGGAGCGGGTGCGCAACATCACCTACGCCCGGGTGGGCGGTCACGACCTGAAGCTCGACGTCTACCGTCCCCGCTCCCGCCCGAGTGGGTGTCCCACGCTCCTCCAGATCCACGGCGGTGCCTGGATCCTCGGCAGCAAGAACGAGCAGGGCATCCCGCTCATGCGCCATCTCGCGGCACGCGGCTGGGCGTGCGTGAGCGCGAACTATCGCCTGAGCCCGCGCGCGACCTTCCCCGACCACCTCGTCGACCTGAAGCGCGCCATCCGGTGGATCCGGGAGCACGGCGGCGAGTACGGCGCCAATCCCGACTTCCTGGTGGTGACCGGCGGCTCGGCCGGCGGCCACCTGGCGGCACTCGTGGCCCTCACCCAGAACGAGCCCGAGTACCAGCCCGGTTTCGAGCACGTCGACACGTCCGTGCGCGGTTGCGTAGCGTTCTACGGCGTGTACGACTTCACGAACCGCCACGGCGTCTGGCCACACGACGGGCTGTTCCGGCTGCTCGAGCGCCGGGTGATGAAGGCCCCACGTTCCTCCGCCGCCGAGGCGTACGAGAAGGCCTCGCCGATCAGCCGGATCGATCGCGACGCGCCGCCCTTCTTCGTCATCCACGGGAACATCGACACGATGGTGCCGGTCGAGGAGGCGCGACACTTCTGCCGGGTCTTCCGCGAGCGCGCCGAAGCACCCCTCGTGTACGCCGAGGTGCCGGGCGCACAGCACGCCTTCGAGATCTTCCCGTCCGTGCGCACGAGCTTCGTCCGCCACGGGGTCGAGCGCTTCCTCGCCGTGCTCTACAGCGGCTACCTCGCCGAGCGCGGCGGTGCGGCCGAGCGTGGCGCCGTCGCTACTGGCGGTTGAACGCCGCCGGATAGCGGACGACCGCCACCGTCGGGTCCTTCCCGTGACGCTCGGCGGCAAGCGCGAGGCCCTCCTCGACGCTGGCCACCGGCTCGAAGCCCGCGTGCCGGACGACAGCCGGGTCCTCGGCTCCCGCGACGACGATCTGGTGCGCGTGCCGCAGGCGCTTCAGCGGGTAGAGCGCCATGATGCCGTGGGCCGGATGGAAGCCGAACCCGTGGCGGTACTTCTCGATGTAATCGGTCCGCACGGCGAGCTCGGGTTCAAAACGGTTACGTGCCTCATACGGGTCGCGCGTCACGGGTAGCACGCGCTCCCAGACCTCGCGGTAGGAGGGATGGTGCACCTCGTCCCAGCGGTTGGGACAGGGCGTGGCGAGGATCACCGTGCAGCCCGGCTTGCCGAGCGCCTCGACCATGCCGCCGAGATACCCGAGCCCGGTCGAGATGAGGGTCAGGATCGGGTTGAGGTAGGAGAAGGCGGCGTACGGGCTCCAGTCGGGGATGCCGTAGAGCACGACGTCGACCTTCTCGGGGAGCAGGTCGCGTCGGGCCGGTGTGTGGGCCCGGTTGATCTCGAGCGCCGCCTGCCGGGTGGCCGCGACGCTCCCGGCGAGGACGCGGTGCACCTGCACGGGATTCGAGAGGACGGTGTCGAGCTTGAAGATGCGCTCCTTGCCGAGCCGCGCCTCCACCACTGCGCCCATCTGATCGAGGATCTCGTGCATCCGATTCTTCTCGATCGACATGCTCATCGTATCCGGAGTGTGATGCCACCGAATCGACCGGTAGCTCGAGAGCCCAACACAGACCGACTTCCAGCCGCCGCTGAAGCCGCGCGTCGTCGCCGCGTTGACGTAGATCGTGAGGTCGGCGTCGGTGACCAGCCGGCTCACCTCGACGTCGTGGCCGGCGGGTGTGGTGCCCAGGTGGACGAGGCCGTCCGGATCCTCGGCGTCGTGGCAGCGGAGCCGCCCGGTGGGGGCGAACTCCCGCACCAGGTCGTCGCCCACGAGGTGGGCGAGCTCGGCGTGGGTGAACTGGCGGTGGAGGGCGTTGGCGCAGACGAGCGTCACACCGTCGCGCGAGACGCCCGCCCGCGAGAGCTCCTCGAGGACGAGCGGGATGGCGGTCGACCAGAGGGGCGCGTAGCAGGGGACGGTCGGATCGTCGAAGGCGACCGTCACGCGGTGGGCCCCGCGCGCCAGCGTCGCGAGCGGCGGCGTGTCGAGCGGCCGCACAAGCGCCGCACGCACCGCGCCCGCGAGATCGTCGACCGGCGGAAGCGGTAGGGAAAGCCCCGGCGAGACGATGTGCGCGTGATCGGGAAGCTTCGCCCGGATCCAGCGGTCGCCGAAGACGAGCTGCTCCTCCACCATCGAAAGGCCCTCCCTTCGGTGCCTTGTAGGGTCGCGCACAGGCCAGCGTCAACGCCGTCTCGACGAGCAAGGGGTGCCGAAGAAGCGCGAGCCACCGATGGGAGCGTTGCTCACAGATGCCCGCAACTGGGACCAACACTACCCGACCGGCGGCTCGTCCGAGCGGAGCAGGGACGCCAGCACGCGCTCGGCGGAGAGCGAGCTGTAGGCAGTGGTCTCCTTGAGGGTCCCGCGCAGCAGGGACTCGCTCTCCTTGAGGCTCGCCTCGATCTTGTCGAGCCAGGTCAGGCCGCGGCGGTCGTCCGAGGCCTCGTACGCGCTCCGGAGGGCGGAAAGCCGGAGATCCATCAAGCGGACGAGCGCCGTGCCCTCCTGCGCGAGCGTGTGCGCGGCGAACCCCGGCACGAGGAGCCGGTTCACCGATGCGCTGAGGGCATCGCGCGCGCCCTGGTCCGTGCTCCAGCGACGGCGTTGCGCGCCGACCGCCTCGAACACGCGCCCGCTTGCGGCGATCTCCTCCGCGATCTCGCCGAGACGCCGGAACGCCCGCTCGAGCGACTCGCGATCCATCTCGACGCTGGAGCCGGCCCGTCGTCGCTTCCGCTTCCCCCATCGTCTCCACCACCGCACCATTGCTCCCTCCCCCCCGGGGCCGGCGTCGCTACTTGGCCGTCACCCCCGCCGTGGCCACACCACCCAGCGTGCTCCGCACCGTCACGTTCTGCGGATTGACCGGCCAGGACAGCTGGGCACTGTACCGGCCACCGCCGATGTTCGCGAGCGTCCCGATCAGCTCGCCGCTCGCGGTGACGAGGGCCCGCAGCGTCGTCGTTGCGCTCGTGCTGGTGGCTTCGACCCGCAGGACGTGCTTCGCGAGGTCGTACTCGGCACGCGTGATCGTGACCCGGTCCGCCGCGACCGTGGTGGAGGTGGTGGTGGGTGGCGGAACGGTCGTCACGCTCGTGCTCGTGGAGCTGGAGGAGGTCGTGGTGGTCGTTGGCACGAGGGTGGTCGTCGTCGGCACGCTCGTGCTCGTCGTCGAGGTGGAGGAGGTGGTCGTCACTGCCGTCGCGCCGAGCAGCACGCTCGCCTCCACGCTGCCAAGACCGGTCACGAGATCGAACCCGACGCCGGCCGTGAAGTCGCCGTTCGAGCCCGACCTGATGTCGTGGAGGGCGGTCGTTCCGCAGAGACCGTAGAGGCGTGTCCCGGGATTCCCGAGGCCGATGCCACCGCCCTTCTGATCCAGCTGGGCGAGGAGACCGGCCCACTGTGGCGCCGCCCCCGACGTTCCGCCGACGACGAACCAGGTGCCGTTCTCGAGCACGAAGTTGCCGGGCGTGGTGTCGGCCTCGAGCGCGACGTCCGGAACGAGCCGCTGCGTTCCGGCCGGCACGCCGCAGCCCGACTGGAAGGCCGGGCGCGAGAAGAGCTGGCTCACGCCGCCACCCGATCCGGACCACCCGCTCTCCGATCCGTAGCCCGCGCAACCGGGGCTCGTGGCGGTCAGGCCGGCGCTGCAGCGCGGGGTGGTACCGCCCACGCCGATCACGTGGGGCGAGTTGGCGGGGTTGTCCACCGTCGCCCGGGCATTGCAGTCGCGGCTGCCGTTGTCGCCCGAGGCGGCGAGCCACGACTGGCCGATGGCGTTCGCGTTCGCCACGATGTTGTCGTCGGTCTGCTGCGTGGCGACCGATACCGCCGCCTCGCACGCGCCCCAGCTGGTCGACACCACGTGGCCCGGGTTGTCGATGACGATCCGGTTGTACATGCGCGTGAAGTCGGCGAGCGAGGTGGAGGCGGACATGTAGTTGAGGATGCGGGCCTGCGGCGCGGTGCCGTGGGCGTACTCGGCGTCGAGGGCGATCTCGATCGAGTTCTGGAGGCTGAAGCGGCAGCCCAGGGCTCCCGCGGCCCCCGTGCAGACCTGTCCGCTGCCTGCCGGAAGCTGGGGGAGACCCCACTGCGAGTTGAAGCCCGTGTTGTCCGTGTCCCGCCAGGCGAACGCGCCGGCGATGACGATCGTCTCGCCCGCCCCGTTCAGCACCGCCGAGTTATCGTAGAAGGTGAAGAGGTCGTTGGGACTCAGGTGGCAGCAGCTGGCGCCGATGACCGCACTCGGCGCGACCGCCTGCTGCGGCACCCGCACGTGCGAGCGCATGCTGATCAGGTCGTCGAGCCCGATCACGCCGACGATGGCGTGGGCGATGTCGGGAGGGAAGGACGGCTCCCGGCTCGCCATGTAGTGCCGCCGGTGTCGGACCGTCACGTCGTGCACCTCGACGCCGAAGGCGCTCTCGATGTCGCCCACGTTGCCGATCGCCGCCACCAGGAGCCGGTTCGGATAGCGTTCGGTGATCCGGAAGCCGTGCCGCCGGAGATGCCGGACGACGGCCTCCTCTTCGGCGGGCGTCGGGGCGTAGAGGGCGTTGAACTCGTCCTGGCTGAGGAAGTGCTGGTACTGCGGGGAGCCGGGATCCTGCAGCGCGACGAGAAAGGCCTCGAGCGCGTCACGATTCCGCAGGTCGAGGCTCACGACGATGCGGTGGTGGCGGGTGCGGAGCGCACGACGGATCGTCGTCGCCTCGACGATGCGCGACGAGAGCGATGGTCGCGGTGCGGCCAGGACCCTGCCGCACGTTCCGAGGACGAGGAGATACGCGAGGGCCTGGACGGCGATGCTGATCCGACGCGGGAGCCCCCCCTTCATCTGGGAGCCGTACAACGCGGTCGGCAAGGGGTCAAGGAAAATCGCCGATTTCGCGTCGCGAGCTTGCGTCCGCGCCGCTCACGTGGGGTACAATCGCCCGTCGTGACCCGGCGGCGTGCAACGCCCGGGCTGGCTCCGGCCGAAGTCGCCCGTCTGCGGCGGGCGCACGGGCGGCGGGCGGGCGATCTCTCGCGCGGTCTCTTCACTCCGGTGAGCATCACGTGGCGGGTTCACCGCGAAGCCGCCGTGCTCCTCGGCGGGGGGCGCGCGCTGCTCCTCCAGGTGGCCCATCCCCTGGTCGCTGCGGGGGTGGCGGCGCACAGCCGCTTCCGGAGCGAGCCGCTCACGCGCCTGCGCCGGACCCTCGATCTGATGCTCACGCTCGTGTTCGCCGACGCGGCGGGTACCCTGCGCGCCGTTGCCGAGATCGAGCGCGTGCATGCTCGCGTGCACGGCGTGCTCGACGCCGACGTCGGTCCGTTCCCCGGCGGCACCCCCTACGACGCGAACGACCCCGAGCTCCTCCTCTGGGTGCATGCGACGCTGATCGACTCGACGCTGCACGTCTATCAGCGCTTCGTCCGGCCGCTCTCGCCCGCGGCCCGCGCCACCTACTACGAGGAGTCGAAGCGTGGCGCGCGCCTGCTCGGCATTCCGGAGCGGCTCATCCCCCGCACCCTCGGCGCGTTCGAGACCTACATGCGCCGTATGCTCGCCAGCGACGTGCTCACCATCGGGCCCGTCGGACGGGAGATCGCCGCGGCGATCCTCCGCCCGCCTGTCCCGTTCGGCCTGGGCATCGCGTTCCGCGGCGCGAACTTCGTCACCGTCGGCCTGCTGCCGCGCGAGCTGCGCGAGCGTTACCGGCTCGGCTGGGGCCCGAGGCGGGAGCGGATGCTGCGGATGCTCGCGACGCTCAGCCGAGTGACGCGACCGCTCCTGCCCGCGTGCGTCCATGTCCTGCCACACGCCCGGCGCGCGGAACGTGCGGCGCGTCGCTCGATGGGCTAGCGGTCCGGGCCGTCGTCCTCCACATCCACGTCGTCGCCGTCCTCCCGCGGCGGAGGATGGGGGCCGGCGACCTCGGCCGCGAGCGCGGTGTCCCGCCGGGCGAGGACCTCCGTCATCGCCTGGTAGACGGGCAGGCGATCGAAGGCGTGCTGCTCACCGTCCCGGAGGACGCGCTCGGCGGTCGGGAAGTCTCCGCGGGCGGCATAGACGTCGACGGCGAGCCGTCGGTAGAGCGCGCCCTGCCCGGGCTGGCGTCGCAGAGCGGCAAGGAGAAGACGCTCGGCGGCCCTCACGTCGCCCGCCTGCAGGTAGTCGCGTGCCGCGCGGGCCAGCGTCATCACCTCGGTCGTCTCCTCCGGCTGACCGCTGAGCGCCACCGCCGCCTCGGCCCATTGCCCGCGGGCCTCGCGCAGCGTCGCCAGGTCGTCGACCAGGGTCTCACTGCGCGTCGGCGTCGCCTGCAGAGCCCTGCTGAGACCGCGCTCGACGGCGTCGAGCATCTCCGGCTCGAGCTGCGTGAGTCCACGGGCGCTCCGGTCGGCGGTGACCGCCGTCGCCGACGCGCTCGCTGGCAGGAGGAGCGGGTGTGAGTGGAGGGCGGGAGCGCGGAGGACCGACTCTTCCAGCTCCGCGGCGCCCTCGATGCGCTCGCCACGCCGGAAGAGTGCAAGGGCGAGGCGATCGCGGTCGTCCGACGACCAGGGCGCGAGCGCGACGGCGGCGCGCAGGAGCTGCTCGGCCTCGGGAGTGTCCCCGAGGGCTGCGGCCAGCGCCGCGTGCGCGTCGCGGTCTGCCGGGGACCAGTCGAGCGCGCGGCGAGCCAGACGGACGTCCTCGCCGTCGCCGGCCGCGTGGAGCCTGGCCCGGGCGAGGCAATCGCCGGCCGAACAGGGCAGGTCTCCCACCGCGACCCGCGCCGCGTCGAGCGCCGGCAGCAGCGCGGCCACCATGAGGAGCGCCGGCAACAGACGGAAGACGTGCACGTTCGCGGGCAACCGCGGAGGGACGGTGAGGACCAGGACACCGACGACGACCATCACGGCGAGGAGGTTCTCGGGGGCACGCCACCCGGGCGTGACGAGGCTCTCACACAGGGTGGAGGCGATTCCGCCGACGACTCCCCAGCGCAGGCAGTCGTGCTCGGCGAGCGCCGCGTACCAGTCCGGACGCTCGGACGCGTCCTCAGACGGCCGCCGGCGCTGCCGCGGGGCCGGCGCCGTTGTTGTGGGCAACGAGCCGACCCTCCGCTCCCGCGCCGCCCGTGTGACCGCGAGCGCGAACAGGATCGCCAGCGCGACGCCGGCCGAGCCCGTTTCCATCGCGAGCGTGAGGCTGCCACGGGCCGCCGCGCCCGGCAGGACGAGCGGCGCCGAGGCGAGGCCGGTGCCGAGGAGCAGATGGTCGCGGATGACGGCGATGACGGTAGTGGGGAAGGCATCGCCGAAAGCGAGGGCGGTCGTACCGTGCCAGACGGCTCCGGCGCCGGCCGCGACGAGCACGCATACGAGCAGCGCCACGAGGCCGCTGGCGCGGTGTGGCGGCGAAGCGGAACGGCCTAGCCTCCCGCGTGCCGCGATCCCGACCGTGGTCACGCTGACGCCGACGAGGAGCGTGGCGAGGCCCACATCCGCGCTGTGGAAGAGTGCTGCCAGGAGCATGAGCGCGAGCACGCCGCCGGCCGCGAGCGGCGCCCACAGCCGGCGCTGATGGGTGATGAGAGCCGCCGCCCAGGCCCGTCGCTCGCGGACGCCGATGCCGCGACCGATCTCCATGGCGCGGGCCACCCGCCGCCGGACGCGTTCGCCGAGCGCGACCCAGTAGGCGAGCGCGAGAGGGATTACGATCGCGAGCCAGCTGGCGGTTAGATCCACGCCGGGCGCGCGGCCGCTGCCCGCCGCATGCTCGAGGAGCGCGCGCACCGAGAGCACCGTGCCGGCGGCGAGGAGCGTCAGGATGAGCCGCCCGGCGACGTACACCCGGGGTGTCTCGTCCGGCCCGCCGAGCTGCCAGGGATACCCGACGACGACCCCGAACAGGGCCAGACCGGGCGAGAGACGCAGGAGCTCGACCCAGACGCCGTACGGGTCGACGGCGAGCGACCGCCAGGCCGCCCAGCCGCCGGTGTCCGGCCAGCCGGGCAGTGCCCGGCCGTAGAGCTCCGCCGTGGAGGGCGCGAGCAGCTCGAGGGCCTGCGGCGGAAGCGGCGCCGTGGTGGCAAGCGCCAGCAGGACGAAGACCCCGAGCCAGGCGACACCGGGGGCGTAGGGGCTCCCGCTACCCTGTCCGCGCTGGTAGGTGGTGACGGCGAGCAGGCCGAGGGCGACGAGACACGCCGGCCGGACAAGCCACGGTACATCGGGCTCGAGGAGCGGAAGCCCCAGCGCGAGACCCTGGAGGGTGAGAAGGACCCTCCGATCGATCGCGCGGTCGGTGGTCGCGCTCACGCGCGCTCGCCCGGACCCTGCGGCTGGCGGCAGTACTGACCGTAGTAGCGGTCGTAGAAGTAGAGGTCGCCCCAGCCGAGGTCCACGTTGTTGACGACGGCGCCGAGGAGGTGGGCGCCCGCCTGCGCCAGCTGATCGCGCGCGCGGCGCACGAGCTCGCGCGGCGTGTCGTGGCCCTTCACCACCAGGACGACGCCGTCGGCCTCTCGCCCGAGCAGGGTGGCGTCGGTCACGGGCAGCACGGGGGGTGCGTCGAGGATCAGGAAGTCGTAGGCGCCACGCAGCTCGTCCAGGGCATCGAGCATCCGGGATGACCCGAGCAGCTCCGCCGGCTTGGGCGGGGGAGGACCGGCCGGGATGAAGAAGAAGCGGGGACGTTTGAGGGCGTGGATCACGCTCTCGAGCGGCACCTGGCCCGCGAGGAAGCTGGACAGCCCCCGGCCGTTCTCGATGCCGAGCGCCGTGTGGCAGCGCGGACGGCGGAGGTCGAGATCGAGGAGCAGCACCTCCGAGCCGGCATCCGCGAGCGTCGTCGCCAGGTTGAGGCTGCTCACCGTCTTCCCCTCGCCGGCGCCCGCACTCGTCACCAGGATCACCTTGGGCGGCGCGCCGGCTGCCGAGAAGAGCACCGAGGTCCGCATGCTGCGGAAGGACTCCGCGATGGGGGACCACGGCTCGTGGAGAACGACGAGCTCGGGTCCGCACACGCGCCCGCCGTCCTCACCGTTGGCACCGGCGTGCGTGATGAGCGCGCGGGGGGCGGCGCCGCCTGCACGCTTCCGCACGAGGGCGAAGTTCGGGATGGTCGCGAGGGTCGGGAGCTCGAGGAACCCTTCCACGTCGTCGCTGCTCTTCACGCTGTTGTCGAAGAATTCGCAGACGAAGACGCTGCCCATGGCGAAGACGAGGCCCGCGGCGAGGCCGAGCGTCATGTTGAGCGGCACGCTCGGCCGGCTCGGGCGACGCGGCACCTCGGAGCGCTCGATGATGCGGACGCTGAAGGTGGCGAGCTGGGCGTTCACCTCGGTCGTCATCCGCTGCTTGAGCAGCGACACGCGGAGGGCGCGGGCGCTGTCCGCGTCGCTCTTCAGCATGTCGTAGCGCGAGCCCAGCTCGCGGAGGGCGACCGCGATGCGCTCCTGGTGGGCGAGCTTCCGGCGGATCGCCGTTTCCCGTAGCCGGGCGGCGTCGTAGCTGGCGCGCACCGCCTCGATCTCGCCCGCCACCTCGGTGGCGAGCTGCCGCTGGACGGCCGCTTGCTGGCGCCGGAGGTCCACCATCTGGGGATGATTCGGCCCGAAGCGGTGGGTGAGGGGCGCCTCCTGGGTTTCCAGGTCGAGCAGCGTGCCGTGCAGCTTGGCGATGGCGGGGCGGTCGAGCAGGAAGGCGAGGGGCTCGCTGTCGGCGTGGCTCAGAAACTCGTTCCGGCTCTCGAGCGCCACCCGCTCCGCCTCGGCCGTGGTGAGCAGCTCCGAGAGCTCGGCGGTGCGCTGCGCCACCAGCTTCTGCTCCTGGTTGACGGCCACGCTCGGATGCTCCCTGGCAAAGCGATCGAGCTCGCTCTCCGCCCGCTCTACCTGCCCGCGCGCCTCGGCGATCTGGCGGTCGAGAGCGTCGCGCGTGCTCAGGTTGCTGGCGAGCCGCGCCTCCTCGTTGGCATCGACGTAGGCTTCCGCGTGGGTGGCGGCAAGGAAGGCGGAGAGCGACGGGCTGGGCGTCGTGAAGCGGACCTCGACCAGGTCCGTGCCCGGCACGGTGCCGACGTCGAGGTAGCTGAGGTAGCGGTCGAGCAGGCGCGCGTCGACCTCCTCGGCGGAGCCCGCGTCGCCGTCCTGGGATGCCGACGCCGCGTCGCCGGTCCACCCCCGCGGGCGGAGGAGGGTGAGCATCCGGCTGCTCGCCCACACGAGGCCCCCGCGCTCGGGCGCGGGCCGCAGGAAGGCCGGGTTCTCGCCCAGCCCGCGCCCGCGGATCACGCGCTCGGCCAGGTCGCGGCTGCGCAGCGCCGCCACCTGCGTGGCGAGGAAGCTCGCGCCTGCCGTGGTGTTGCTGTCGAGCTGGAGCTCACGCTCTTCCACCTGCAGCCGGAGTGGGGCCTGATGCGTCACCTGCAGGCGGGTCGCGGCAGTGTAGGCGCGCGGCACGACGAGCGTGACGAGGGCGGCCAGCCCGACGGTCACGCCGAAGCAGGTCCCCGCCAGCCAGCGATACCGGAAGAGGAGCCGCGCGCATTTGCGCAAGCGCCGTCCCCGGGCCACGTGGAACTCCGCATCCACCACCTCGGCGCGGGCCGCCGGCGCGTAGGACCGGTCGGATCTCACGATCACGGTCCGGGGCGTCCGCTCGTCGTCGTTCATCGCTAGCGGGCGCTCCAGAAGCGGGAGGAGAGGCGCACGATGTCGCCGTCGGCGAGCGGGACGTCCGCCGCATGGCCGGCGGCCACCGCGTCGAGATCGACCGTGAAGGAGCGCTGCTCGCCCGAGCCCGCGACGCGCTGGAGGCGCACGTGACGGCGATCGGCGACGAAGCGGAGGCCGCCGGCGGCGGCGACCGCGCCCGCGAGCGTGAGACCGCGCGTCACCGGGTAGGAGCCGGGCCTCTCGACCCAGCCGTCCACGTGCACCGTCCCCGCGGGAGGCAGGTCGATGATGTCGCCCGGCCGTACCTCGGGGTTGAACACGTGGCCGTCCGGTCCGCTGGCGTGGAGGAGCGTCTCGAGATCGAGGCGGACGAGCGCGCCGGCGGCGGTGCCGTCGAAGAGGGCCTGTCCGTCGGGCGCGGGCGAGAAGTGGACCAGCCGGCCGGCGTCCTTGCTCGGGCCTCCTGCCGCCCAGACGAGATCCGCGACCGTCGCACCGGGCCGCGTGAGCGGATAGAGCCCCGGCCGCTCGACGCTGCCGACCACACTGACCATCCGGCTCCGGTACTCGGTCACCTCGACCGTCACCTGCGGGGCGCGAAGGATGCCCCCGTCGAGGAGCGCGCGCGCGATCTCGCCTTCCAGCATGCGGGCGGTGAGGCCCACGGCTCGGACCGGACCGAGGATGGGGAGCGTCACCTCGCCTGCGGCGTTGACGCGGAACGATTCCTGGCCGGTCACCAGATCCGGGATGCGGATCTGGAGCACGTCATCCGAGCCGATGCGGTACCCGCCGCGTGCCGGCTCGCTCCGCTCGGCGGCGAGGGCGAGCAGGAGGGCGCGATCACGGGCGTCGGTGAGCTCGGTGGGCGGCGCGGGGGACGATGGGGCGGGGGACGATGGGCGCACCCCACAGCCTGCGAGGAAGAGGAGGGCGAGGGGGAGCCGCGCAAGCCGCAACACGGTTCCCCCTCGCCCGCACCTCTTCTCGTCCCTCATACACTCCCGCCGCGGAGATCCGGGCGGAAAGTGCAAGCGCCGTGCCCCGGGGCTTCGAGGACGGGCGGATCTTTGACAGCACGAGAATGCGGACCCTGCAACGGCATCGCCCTTGCATCCTCCGTGCTCGGTGCGGGTGGAGGGTACACCCGTGGGGAGACCATTGATCTTCAACCGTTACAGATTCGACGCACCGTCACGCCTGCGATCGCTCGCGAACCGAGCCGAGTCCCTCGCGACCCGTGCCGGATCGGCCGCTACCCGCGCGGGATGGGACGGGGTCGAGCTGACGGCCCGCACCGTCCGTCACTCGCTGGCGATGCTCCGCCGATCCGTCTGGCGGTTGTCGGAGGGTGGGCGGCGGCTGGACCAGTTCGCCGACGATGCACGTGAGCTGGTGGTGGGCGCGCCCAGCCGGGGGGTCGAGACCCTCCGGGACAACGCCCGCCGGATGCGAGCGGCCCTCGGGGACGGCGCGATCCGGACGTTCCGCACGCTCGACGTCCGGCGCGCTGATCTCGTCGCGGCGCTCGACGCGCGGCGCGCGCATCTCGTCGCGACGCTCGACGCACGGCGCGATCATCTCGTCGCCGCATTCGACCGGCAGGCCGCCCAGGTGGCGCGCCGGGTGGTGAACTACCTGGAGGTCGCCTCGCGCGCGGAGACCGCGGACCTGCGCCAGCACGTGGGGAAGCTGGAGCGACGGCTCGAAGCCGTGCCGCGGCGGACCGTGGTCGAGACCGTCGCGGCACGGGTCGGCGCGCTCGAGCAGGACGAGAGCGCGCGCCAGGGAATCGCGCGGCTGCAGCAGCAGATCGCGGATCTCCCGCTGGGCGAGTTCCGGACGGCACTCGAGCAGGTCGCGGCCCGCGTCGGCCGGCTCGAGCGTGACGAGACGGCGCGCGAGGGAATCGCGCGCCTCGAGACGCAGCTCGCCGACCTGCCGCTGGGCGAGGTGCGGGCGGCCATCGAGGGCATCCTCACGCGCGTCACGGCGCTGGAGGGCGACGAGACGGCGCGCGAGGAGCTCGCCAGGCTCGAGCGCCAGATTCGCGGGCTACCCCTGGTCGAGCTCAACGCCACGCTCGACGCAGTCGCCACGCGCGTCGGCGCGCTCGAGCAGGACGAGACCGCGCGCCGGGAGATCGCCCGGCTGGAACAGCAGATCGGGAAGCTCCCGGTGGGTGAGCTGAGCACCTCGCTCGGCACGCTGGCGACGCGCGTCGCGACGCTCGAGCGTGACGAGACGGCGCGCGAGGGCCTCGCGAAGCTGCAGCGGCAGATGGCGGACCTTCCGCTGGCGCAGCTGGGAGAGGCCATCGAGACCGTGGCGGCGCGCGTGGAGAACGTCGAGCGGGACGAGAGGGCACGCGACGGCGTCGCCCGGCTCGAGCAACAGATGAAGAACCTCCCGCTGGGCGAGCTCCGCACGGCCATCGACACGCTGGCGGGCCGCGTGACCACGGTCGAGCGGGACGACACGGCGCGCACCGGGCTCGCACGGCTCGAGCGGGAGGTGCGCGAGCTTCCGCTGGCCGACCTTCGCGCGGCGCTGGAGGCGGTGACGGCGCGGGTGGGAGAGCTCGAACGGGACGAGACCGCGCAGCACGGGCTGGCCCGGCTGAACGAGCGGCTGACGAACCTGCCGCTGGGTGAGCTCCGCACGGCGCTCGATTCCCTTGCGGAGCGCTTGACGATGGTCGAGCACGACGACAGCGCGCGCACGGGGATCGCGCGCCTCGAGCGGGAGCTGCGAGAGCTCCCGGTGGCCGACCTGCAGGAGGCGCTCGAGGCAATGACGGCGCGCGTGGGGAAGCTCGAGCGCGACGAGACGGCGCAGCACGGGCTGGCGCGGCTGAACGAGCGGGTGACGAACCTGCCCCTGGGTGAGCTCCGCGCCGCGCTCGACACCCTGGCCAGCCGCCTGGCACTCGTCGAGGCCGACGACAGCGCGCAGACTGGCCTCGCCCGACTCGAGCGGCGGCTGAGCGAGCTGCCGCTCGCCCAGCTCGACGCGGCCCTCGAGACCGTGGCGGCGCGAGTAGAGCGCGTGGAGCGCGACGACAGCACGCGGCAAGGGCTCGCCCGGCTCGAGCGGCAGGTGCGGGAGCTGCCCGTGACGCAGCTCGGGGAGGCCCTGGAGAAGGTGACGGCGCGCGTCGAGACCATCGAGCGCGACGAGAGCACGCCGATCGGTCTCGCCCGGCTCGAGCAGCGCGTCGCGGATCTGCCGTTCGACGAGCTCCGCGCCAGCCTCGCGACGATGGCCACGCGCTTGGAGACGCTCGAGCGGGACGAGAGCACCTGGGAAGAGCTCGGCCGACTCGAGCAGCGGCTGGCGGATCTCCCGCTCGGCGAGCTCCACGGTCGCATCGAGACCGTGATCCTGCGCCTGGCCGCGCTGGAGCAGGACGGGACGGACGCGGCACGCATCACGGCGCTCGAGGGTCGCCTCGCGACGCTCCCCGCGATCGGCTCGCTCTCGCTCCTCGAGGCTGCGCTACCCCGGTTGGCGGCGCTGGAGCTCGCCGTCGAGCAGACGCTTCGCCGCGGCGGCCCCGCCGAGGTGGAAAAGGTCGTGCTGCGCGACAAGAACGGCGTGGCGCGGATCGGCATGGGCCTCTTCGAAGACGGCTCGCCGGGTTTGATGCTCACCGATGCCAACCGGAAGGGCGGTGTCGCGCTCTCCCTCGCCGAGGACGGCTCCTCGGCCATCAGCTTCTATGATGCGGAGGGACGGACCCGCGCCCGGCTCTCCATGCACCCGGACGGTCCCGCCCTCAGCTTCTACAACGCGGACGGGAAGCTCATCCTCAAGCTGCCGCAGCGCGGTCGCCAGCCCGGCGTGCTGGAGATGATCACGCAGCAACGGCAGCGCTCCGACTCCCCGCCGACGGAATAGCCCCCGCGCTACAGCTCGTAGGTTGCGTCGAGCATCGTCAGCAGGAGGTCGTTCACCAGCGCCGGCTCCATGCCCGTGCTGCCCCCGCCGTAGAGCGCGCCGCTCTTGGGTGGCGACGCGGGCGGGTTCTTCGCATAGACGACTGCCGCCCGCAGATCCTCGACGAAGCGCTCGGCGAGACCGGGCGCCGTCTGCGGGAGGGTGACGCAGATGTGGAAGCCCGGCGGCCGCTGGAGGCCGTTCAGGCGCCAGCCGCGCGACGCCATGTGGTCGGCCACGTGATAGATGTCGACCACGTCGGAGAGGACGGCGATGCAGAAGGTGGGGTTGCCGGCAATGCGGAGCTCCGGGATGCGAGCCACGCCGGCCTTGATGGTGTCGGCCGCCTTCATGATCCGCCGGGTCGTCTCCAGGTAGCCCTCCTCGCCGTGCGCCACGAGCGACGCCCAGGTGGAGGCGGTGATCCCGCCCGAGCGGCTGCCGGCCATGGTGGGTGAGGCGTAGAGGCCACCCGGCCAGCTGGTGGTGGAGAAGTACTGCCAGCGACGGAGCGCCTTCCCCCGATAGAGCACGACCGACGCGCCCTTCAGGCCGTAGCCCCACTTGTGCGTGTCGCACGACATCGAGGTGACGCCCGGCAGACGGAAGTCAAAGGGCGGCACGTCGTAGCCGAGCTTCTCGATCCAGGGGAGCAGGAAGCCGCCGAGGCAGGCGTCGACGTGCATGCCGATGTCGTGCGCGAGGGCGACCTCGGAGAGGCGGGTGAGGGGATCGATGAGGCCGTGCGGATAGTTCGCGGCCGACCCGGCGAGGGCGATCGTGTTGGGCGTGATGGCGGCGCGCATCGCGTCGACGTTGGCCAGGAAGTCGGCGCCGACGGGCACCCGCACGAGCCGGATGCCGAAGTAGTATGCGCCCTTCTCGAAAGCCGGGTGGATGGTGTCGGGCACCACCATCTCGGGCGCCGTGATGCCACGCGCGGCGCGCGCCCGCTCGCGGTAAGCAAGCATCGGCAGCATGATGCTCTCGCTGCCCCCCGAGGTGATCGCGCCGCAGACGCCGTCGTCGGGACCGGAGCACTCCACCGCCTCGGCGTGGAGCATGTTGGCGGTCATGGAGACGATCTCGGCCTCGAACTTCGTGCCGCTCGGACACATGTCCCGCTGCAGGAGGTTCACGTGCGAGAAGAGGCCGAAGATCTCGTTGAGGAAGGCGTAGTGATCCTTGCCGCCATGATAGTAGCTGCCGGAGATGCGCCCCGTCTCCCAGCGGGCGTCCTCGCCCCGGGCGATGCGACGGAGCGCGTCCAGGATCTCGCCGCGATCGCGTCCGGTCGGCGGGAGCGTCGCATACGTCTCGTAGCGTCCCCGGTAGGGGTACATGTCGTCGAACACCGATGGGGCCGCGCCCGGCTGCCGCTCTTCGCTGCTCATCGTGACGTCTCCTTCAGGGGGATGATGCCCCCACCCGCCGCCCGTTGCCATTGAGGCGGCGGTAGATCGATTTCGTACGGCGGTAGAAGCTCAGGAACTCGCGGAACTGCCGGTCGTAGAGGCGGCGGTTCGCGTCGATCGGATGATACACGGCCGAGATCTTCACGAGCTCGGGGATCTCCTCGATCCGGAGGAGCCCGAGGGCCGCGAAGGCGGCGAGCGCCGCACCGACAGCATTCGCATGCCGCGGGTTGGCCACCCGACGGATCGGGCAGCCGAGCACGTCGGCCTGGATCTGGCACCACGCCTCGGAGAGCGCGCCGCCGCCGATGAAGGCCAGGCGCTCGAATCGCCGGCCGACGAAGTGCTCGACGTGCCCCTTCAGCCAGCGGAGGTTGAACGCGATCCCCTCCATGACGGAGCGGACGTAGTGACCGCGCGTCGTGCGCGCCGTCTGGTTGAAGAAGGCGCTCCGGGTGTGTGGGTCCTCGGACGGCGCGAGCACGCCGTTCACCCACGGCGTGAAGATGAGGCCGTCGCTGCCCGGCGCAACCGCCGCCGCGAGCCGGTTGAGGTAGCCGTACACGTCGGCCGGGGGTGAGGCCGCGGCATCGCCTGGGGGGAAGAGCAGGTTGTCCTTCAGGAGCTCGAGGCAGCGCCCGGCCATTCCCTGCTCGGCGCTCACCATGTACCGGCCGGGCAGCGCCGCCGGCATGGTGCAGAGCATGCGCAGGAGATCCGTCTTCTTGACCGCCGTGTGGCAGGAGAGCCACGCGGTCGTGCCGATCGAGAAGTACCCCTCGTGATCGGCGACGGCGCCGGCGCCGATCGTCGCCGCATGGCTGTCGCAGGCGCCGGCGACGACCGGCGTGCCTGCAGGGAGGCCGAGCTCGTCGGCCACCGCCGGCCGGAGCGCGCCCAGCACCGCGTTCACCGGGACCAGGTCCGGAAACTTCGCCCGCTCGACGCCCGCGTAGCGGAGGAGCGCGGGGACGTAGTCGATGTGCCGCGGGTCGCGGTTGTCGGTCAGCCAGTAGGGGAAGATCGTCCCGTAGGTGGCGGCGAAGCGACCCGTCAGGCGGAGGTTCAGGTAGTCCATCGGCTCGAGGAACTTGTGGGTGCGCGCGTAGACGTCGGGCCGCTCCTGCTGGAGGTAGAGGACGTGGCCGAGCCCGTCGACCCCCGAGCGCACGGGCGCGCCGCCCGTGTAGCGGAGCCAGGCGAGGAGCTTCCGGAGATCGTAGCCGGCCACCCTCGGCCATCCCTCCACGCGACTGCGCACGTGCGCGCCGCCGCGCGTGTCCATCCAGGAGATGGCGTTCCCGAGCGCGTTGCCCTCGGCGTCGACCGGCACGGTCACGGCCCACTGCGTGGTGCAGACGACGGCAACGATTCGGTCGCGTGGGACCGCCGCTTCGGCGAGCGTCGCCTGCGCCGCGCCGACGACCGCGCACCACCACTCCTCGGGGTCCTGCTCGGCGCCACCGCCGGGCAGGACGATCGTGTGGATCGGCCGGAGCGCGGCGGCCACGACCTCGGCGCGGTCGGAGACGAGCGCGACCTTGGCGCTGCCCGACCCCATGTCGATCGCCAGGACGAGTCGCTCGCCCGGCGCCGCCGCCGCGCTGGAGGTCATCCCGCCCGGACGAAGTCGATGAACCCCCGCTCCACGTTGACGCTGACCAGGCGCACGGCGACGCGATCGCCCACGTCGAGCCCGTCCCAGCCGTGCACCAGCTTCCCCTCGACCGGTGGGTTGAGGACGCGGACCCAGGTGCCCTTCGGCGAGGCCCCGGTGACGATGCCGTCGAACCGCTCGTCGATGCGCGAGCGGAGCAGGAGGGCAGCCGCCGACTTCCGCACCTGCCGTTCGACCCGGCTCGCGGCGTCCTCCTGCTCGGTGCAGTGGGTCGCCACCCCTTCGAGCTCGTCGTCGGCGTAGGGTGGCCGCGCGCCCGCCAGGGCGGCCTTGATCAGTCGCTGCGTCACCAGATCGGGGAAACGCCGGTTGGGCGCGGTCGAGTGGACGTAGTCGCTGACCGCGAGCCCGAAGTGGCCCTCCGCCGGGCCGCCCGGCCGCTGGACGGTATACTCGCCCCGTCCGAGCAGCTTGACGACACACAGCGAGAGGTCGGGGAAGCGCAGTGGATCGGCGGTCCGGCGCTTGACGAGGAAGTCTGCCAGCGCCTTGGCGTCCGGCGTGCCCGGCAAGGTTTCGCCCAGGCCCGCAGCGAGGGCACGGATCCTGTCCCACCGCTCCGGCGACCGCACCACCCGGCGCAGCGCCGGAAACCCCTTCGCCTGGAGGTAGCGCGCCGTGACGCCGTTGGCCGCGATCATGAAGTCCTCGATCAGCTGGGTCGCCCGGTTGTGCTGCTGCTGCCGGAGATCTACGACCTCTCCGTCCTGCATCACCGCCCGCGGCTCCAGGACCTCGAGGTCGAGCGCGCCATGCTCGAGACGGCGCGCGGCGAGCTGCTGTGCCACGCGATCCTGCAGGCGGATCTGCGCGTCCACCCCCGGCGCGGCCGCCATCGGCGCCGGCATCGGCCCCTGTCCCGCGAGCCAGGCGCCGACGCTCCCGTAGGCGAGCTTGGCCTGGTTCCGGACGCGGGCGCGGTAGAGATCGGATACCCCGAGCGACCCGTCGTCCTTCACGACGAACTCGATGATCATGGCCAGACGATCCTCGCCGGCGGCGAGCGAGGTGAGATCCGTCGAGAGCTTCTCGGGCAGCATGGGGAAGATGCGGGCGGCGGTGTAGACCGATGTCGTGTTGCGCCGGGCGTGGCGGTCGACCGGGGTGTCCTTGGCGACGGTCGTGTCGACCTCCGCGATCGCCACCCGCACGCGCACCGCGCCATCGCCCAGCTCCTCGGCCACGGTCAGCTGATCCAGATCGCGCGAATCGTCGTTGTCGATCGAGGCCCAGGGGAGGGCCCGCAGGTCTCGCGTCGAGCCGTCGGTGGCGGGGCCCGAGAGCGCGGCGACCTGGCGCATGGCGTCGGGCGGGAAGTCGGGCTCGAAGCCGCGCTCGATCATCGCCTGCCGCGCGAGACGGCCGAGGTCGGCGCCCCGCGCGCTCACGAGCGGGCCCCTTCCGGTGTGGCCTCGGCGACGGCCAGCTTGGCGCGTCGCGCCGCGGTGCGGGTCTGCATCTCGCAGGCGCGGACCACGAGCTCCGTCGCCTGCGCGGGATCGTCGGTGAGCAGCATGAGGTCCAGGTCGTCCTTCCGGACCTTCCCTTCCCGGAGGACACGGGCTCGGAGCCACTCGAAGAGCCCGCCCCAGTAGAGCTTGCCGAAGAGGATCACCGGGAAGTGATAGAGCTTCCCGGTCTGGATGAGGACCAGGGCCTCGAAGAGCTCGTCCAGGGTACCGAAGCCGCCCGGAAAGATGAGGAACGCCGAGGCGTACTTCACGAACATGGTCTTCCGCGCGAAGAAGTAGCGGAAGTCGATGAGCGTATCGACGTACGGATTCGAACGTTGCTCGAAGGGCAGCTCGATGTTGCACCCGATCGACCGGCCTCCGGCCTCGCGCGCGCCCTTGTTGGCGGCTTCCATGATGCCGGGACCGGCGCCCGTGATGATGGCGAAGCCGGCCTGCGCGAGCCGGCGTGCCATCTCCTCGGCGAGTCCGTAGTGTGGATCCTCGGGGGTGACACGGGCGGAGCCGAAGACCGCCACAGCCTTGTCGAGGGACGCGAGGCGATCGAAGCCCTCGATGAACTCGCCCAGGATCCGCATGACGCGCCAGGTGTCGGTGTGGGTGAATTCCGCCCGCGAAGGGGAGGGGAAGTTGAGAAGCTGCTCGTCCTCCGTGGTGCGGGAGACGGCGACGTCGCGGATCGCGTCGTCGAGGGCCGCGCTCTCGTGGGCGG
>DATILR010000529.1:0-7385 GCA_035476275.1 Binatus sp. (SeqCode)
GCGAGCTCGAACGCCTGCCACATCTTCGCCTGCGCACGCTCCCACGGGTCCTCTGGGTAGAGGCGCGGCGTCGGGAAGACGTCGTCGAGGTACTCGGTGATGACGTTCGACTCGAAGAGGACGCGGTCCCCGTGCACCAGCGTCGGGACGAGGCCGTTCGGATTGAGGGCCAGATATTCCGGCCGCTTCTGCTCCATCCGGGTGAGATCGACGATGCGCGTCGTCCAGGCGAGCCCCTTCTCGAGGAGCACGATGCGCACGCGGCGCGCGCAGGGTGAGCCCTGGAAGTCGTAGAGTGTGAGCGCGTCCGTCATCGGCGGGGGAGCGACTAGCCTAGTTCGCGACCAAAACAAACCCCGCCGAGTAGTCCGGCGAGGAGATCACCGGCGCCCCCGAGGAGAAATTCCCTCCCGCCGGCGCGGGGTCCGTCGATATCTGCTGACAGTTCATCGTGGTGCTGCCACCCAGCGTGGTGACCTGCGCCATGTTGAACTCGGTCGAGTAGCTCGAGAACGAGCTGTCGGTCGGGAGCGCCCATCCCAGCGTGTTGGTCGCATCCAGCCCGAGATAGCCGTTCCCGTTGAACGCACCCGACACGCCGATGGGGCAGCCCGCGGGAGTGCCGTTGAGCACGAGCTGAATCCACGTGGGGGTGTTTGCCGAGGAGTAGAAGACGTAGGCCGCGATGACTCCCTGGAGTGGAGGCGGAGAGCAGGCTCCGCCCGTACAGATGGCTCCCGCCGAACCGATCCCCTGGTTGCTGTAGAAGGCGACGCTGGCGAGCGCGTTCACCGAAACGGTCATGTCGGGGCGCTTCGGATCCGTGTCGCCGACGTCCGGCCAGCCGAGACTCACGGCCCCGCCGTTGACCTGCACCCGGAAGAATTGCAGGCCATTCACCACCACGCTCAAGGTGGGAGAAGCGCCCGGACCGACGTCGATCGGCGCTGGGAATGCGCTGAACACCCCCAAGCTCGTGGTGGTCACGGTGAGGTACTGCGCGCCCCCCGCCGGAGGCGACGTCACGACCCCCGTGCCGGTCGAATAGAATCCGTTGTCCGAATCGTTGATCAGGACCTGGTAGGTCGGGCTGATCTCCACGTCGAGACCCGAGTACGTCCCCGGGGTCACCGCGATGGGACAGTCCGACAGCTTCGTCAGCCCGGGCTGCGATCGATCGTAGGTGAAGGGGCAGTTGACGGCGACGGGACCCGTCGAGCCTCCCAGGAGCTGGATGGAGGTCACCGTCAGGATCATCTGATCGGGGGACAGATACCACTGGCCGTCCTTGGGAACCACGGCGCTTGGGCGATCACCGCGCAACGCGGCCGGGTGCCCCGCGGGCGTCGCGCCACTGAAGAAGCTCACCGTCGCGCTGCTGCCACCGCTCCCGCCCGGCCGGGACAGGACGAACGTGCCGCGATGACGGCGGCGCTTCTGGAGTGCGACGAAGGTGCCCTCCAGACTCTGAGTTGCAGGGTCGATGTGGCCGTGGATCTTCACGGTGCTGCCGCCGCTGCAGCTCATGCGCAGCGTGAACTTCATGTGCCGCTTGGCCTTGCCGTTGGCGGTGCACGGCTCATCGGTCGTGACCGTTCCCGTGAAGGTCTTCGGTCCGGTCGACGTGAAGTCGGCCACCAGCGGGTTGGCGGGCTGGCCGTCCTGCTGCGCCGTGCCCGTCCAGTGGCCGGTGAAGTCGAAGGGCGACGCGCCCGTCGCGCTGCGAGCGGTGAACGCAACGAGCCCGATGACGACCGCGCACAGGAGGCGAGCCCCTCGTCCCTTCCCCATGACCACTTCCTCCCCTCGACTCGAGGCTCGAGCCAAGCGTCACATCATGGTTACACCCGGGCCTCCAGCTCACAAGCCAGGGACGGCAATTCACATCTCGACGCGCTGTCCCTCGCGCAGGAGCTCGGTTGGATACGTGGTGCCACGCCACACGAGCCCGCCCCGGCGGAGGCCGAGCACCATCGCGCGCGCGACGATGTACGTCATCAGGAGATCGCCGAGCGGCATCGACAGCAGGACGCACGCGATCGGCGCCCGGAACGCGCGCGCGCTGACGATCGATGCTGCGGCGAAAGCGAGCAGCCCGCCCGCCCCAACCACCCACAACCACGGCACGCCGACGGGGAGGAAGGCGACGAATGGCCCCAGGAACCCGACGGGGGCGAGAGCGACGAGCCCGAGGCCGCGCCAGGGCGAGAACCGCGCCGCCTGGGCGAAGCCGTTCTTCTCCAGGCCGCGCACGGCTTCCGAGAATGTCCGGTACGAATCGTGGCGGACCTGGCCGACCCCGAGCACGAGCCCGGGCCGTCCCCCGCCGCGTTTCATCATGAGCCCGAGCCCGATGTCGTCGGCCACCTCGAGCCGCAGCCACTCGAAGCCGGGCGTGCGTTCGAATGCGGAGCGTCGAACGAGATTGAAAGCACCCGTGCCGATCGCTCTCGAGGAGCGCGGATCCGTCGCCTGCCACGGTCGCGCCAGCAGAAGGAGGCTGCGGAGCGCGGAGGCCAGGCAGACGCCGACCCAGAACGAGCGGAGTCGTACCTCCGCCAGCACCGCGAGATGGTCGAGGCGCTGCGCCTCCGCCCAGGCGACCGCGCGGCGCAGCGCCCCCGGCGCGAAGTGGATGTCGGCGTCGGTGAAGAGGACGAAGTCGCCGCGGACGCGCTCGACCCCGCGCTGCAGCGCGTGGACCTTGCCGAGCCATCCCGCGGGAAGCTCGCGCACGTGGACCCGCGAGATTCTCGCGTCGGACGCGGCGAGGTGATCGACGATCGTGCCCGTCCGATCGGTCGAACGGTCGTCGACCACCACGATCTCGAGGCTCGGATAGTCCTGTGCGAGCAGGCTCCTGAGCGCCGGCTCGATCGTCTCGGCCTCATTGGATGCGGCGATCACCACGCCGAGCTCCGGCCACGACGGGGGCTCGGGCGGGCAGAGCGTGCCGAGCTGCGGACAGCGACGGACGAGGGTGATCGTCGCGAGGAGGAAGAGCACGCTCGACAGCGCAGCGAGGACCGCCCACGCGACGACGAGACCCACCGCGACGCTCACGGACCGCAGTATGCGCATCGGAGCCGCGCCGCGCGAACGGGCAGCTGGTCTCCGACAGCGGGATGCGCTACGTCGTTTGGCAAAAGGAGTAGCGCGCCCTGACACCGTACGCGCGAGTGCATGATGCCCGCGTGCCGAGGTTGATCTACGGCACGGCGTGGAAGGAAGACCACACCACCCGGCTGGCGGGCATGGCCCTCGCGGCCGGGTTTCGCGGGATCGACACGGCCAATCAACGCCGCCACTACTTCGAGGCCGGGGTCGGAAAGGCGCTTGCCGACGCCCTCGCGGCCGGGCGTCTCGAACGGAAGGACGTCTTCCTCCAGACGAAGTTCACCTACGTGGACGGACAGGACCATCGTCTGCCCTACGATCCGCGCGCGCCGCTCGCCACCCAGGTCGAGCAATCGTTTGCGAGCTCACTGCAGCATCTCGGGGTCGATTATCTCGACTCGTACGTCCTGCATGGTCCGTCGGCGCGTCGTGGCTTGACCGCCGGCGACTGGGAGACCTGGGAGGCGATGGAGCGCCTGCACGGAGCGGGCAAGACGCGGCTCCTGGGTGTCTCGAACGTGAATCTCGGGCAACTCGAGGAGCTGTACGCCGACGCGTCGACGAAGCCCGCCATCGTGCAGAACCGATGCTTCGCCTCGATGGGCTGGGATCGAGCCATCCGGCAGTTCTGCAGCGAGCGGGAGATCCTCTACCAGGGCTTCTCGCTGCTGACGGCCAACCGGGACGTGCTCGGGCATCGTCGAGTGCTCGAGATCGCCTTGCGGATCGGCAGGACCGTGCCGCAGGTCATCTTCCGCTTCGCCCTTCAGGTGGGCATGATCGCGCTCACGGGAACGACCTCTGCCGCGCACATGGCAGAGGACCTGAGCATCTACGACTTCGAGCTCCAGCCGGACGAGGTGCGTGCCCTCGACGAGCTCGGAGCGTAGGTCGAGAGCACGCCGTCGGCGCGCGACCTCACAACGCTGACCTAGCTCAGAGCGGCAGCGTCGATGTACGGAGGCTCACCGCGCTGCTCCGGACTCTTCCGGATCTCCCCCCGGCCCGAGCCTCCGGCCGGGGCAGGGTCACTGCACGTTCGCGGTCTCGGAGCTCGCGGCGTTCAGGGTGAAGGTGCAGCTCGGGGTCTTGGCGCCCGCGCTGTTGCATATCCCCGACCAGATCACGGGTCGGCCGGCGGTCGCGCTGAGAGTGACGCTGGTGCCGACGGCGAAGCTGGCGGACCCGGTGGTCCCGACGGGGACGTTTACCCCGGCGGGGGTAGAGACGACGTTCACGCCAGCGCGCCCGGTAGCGGTCACGGTCAGCGTGGCGTTCGCAGGAGCGGTGCCGCAGACGTTCGCGGCACCGGCACCGCCACAGGTCTGCGGCGCGGTGCAGGCGCCGCAGGTAAGCGTGCCCCCGCAGCCGTCGGCGATCGTCCCGCAGTTCTTCCCCTGCGCCGCGCAGGTCGTCGGCGTGCAGGTGCCGCAGACGTTCGTGACCCCGGCGCCGCCACAGGTCTGCGGCGCGGTGCAGACGCCGCAGGTGAGCGTGCCCCCGCAGCCGTCGGCGATCGTCCCGCAGTTCTTCCCCTGCGCCGCGCAGGTCGTCGGCGTGCAGGTGCCGCAGACGTTCGCGACGCTGGCGCCGCCGCAGGTCTGCGGCGCGGTGCAGGCACCGCAGGTGAGCGTGCCCCCGCAGCCGTCGGCGATCGTCCCGCAGTTCTTCCCCTGCGCCGCACAGGTCGTGGGTGTGCAGGCAGGGGTGGTCACCACGCCCTGCCATCGGGTCAGGTGCTGCACCCCGCCGACCGTGCAGCTGACCTGGAGACTGACCGCGCTGCCGGCGGGCACCGTGCCGGCGGCGAGGAAGTGAACCGCCGTCGCCCGCACGAGCGGCGCGGCCTGGGCGGCGAACGAGGTTACGGTGGCCGTACCCGAGATGGCCCCCACCTTCACGGTCACGCCAGTGCAGCCCGCCGGGTAGCGGGCGGAATCCAGGTTGATGAGGCTCACCCGGGTGCTGGTCCCGTCCGTGCGGGCGTCGCCCGCCGCCGGGAAGGTGGCCGAGAGGCTCGGGTTCTCGCCCGCGTTGAGGGCGAGCTTCGCGTTGCGGATGAGGCCCATGCACGCGGTGCCCGAGCAGCTATCGCCGCTGGTGGTGGCCTTGCCGTCGTCGCACGTCAGGGCATTGGCGAGGTGCTCGCAACCGACGGGCGCCGGCGAGCTGACGTCGGTGGTGCAGAGGTTGCCATCATCGCAGCTGGGGGTGGTGCCGCAGACGTTCGCGACGCCGGCGCCGCCACAGGTCTGCGGCGCGGTGCACGCGCCGCAGGTGAGCGTGCCGCCGCAGCCGTCCGCGATCGTGCCGCAGTTCTTCCCCGCCGCCGCGCAGGTCGTCGGCGTGCAGGTGCCGCAGACGTTCGCGACCCCGGCGCCGCCTCCGGTCAGCGGCGCGGTGCACGCGCCGCAGGTGAGCGTCCCCCCGCACCCGTCGGAGATCGTGCCGCAGTTCTTCCCCTGCGCCGCGCAGGTGGTCGGCGTGCAGGCCGGCGTGGTCACCACCCCCTGCCACCGGGTCTGGTGCTGCACCCCGCCCACCGTGCAGGTGACCTGGAGACTGACCGCGCTCCCGGCGGGCACCGTGCCGGCGGCGAGAAAGTGAACCGCCGTCGCCCGCACGAGCGGCGCGGCCTGGGCGGCGAACGGAGTGACGGTGGCCGTACCCGAGATGGCGCCCACCTTGAGGATCACCCCCGTACAGCCCGCCGGGTAGCGGGCCGGATCCAGGTTGATGAGGCTCACCCGGGTGCTGGTCCCATCGGTTCGGGCATCGCCCGCCGCCGGGAAGGTGGCCGAGAGGCTCGGGTTCTCGCCCGCGTTGAGGGTGAGCTTCCCGTTGCGGATGAGGCCCATGCAGGTCGTCCCCGAGCAGGTATCGCCGGTGGCGGTGGCGTTGCCGTCGTCGCACGCCACGGCATTGGCGAGATGCTCGCAGCCGACGGGCGCCGGCGAGCTGACGTCGGTGGTGCAGAGGTTGCCGTCATCGCAGGGCGGCAGGCTCGTGCTCGTGGTGGTCGAGCTACTCGTGCTCGTGCTGGTCGAGCTGCTGGTGCTCGTACTGGTCGAGCTGCTCGTGCTCGTCGTGGAGCTGCTGCTGGTCGACGTCGTCGAGGTGCTCGTGCTGCTCGTCGAGCTGCTGCTCGTCGAGCTGCTGCTCGAGGTCGACGTGGAGGTCGAGGTGGTCGTGGTGGTGACGCAACCCGCGATGGGCGCATACTGGCAACCGGTCGCCGGGGCGCAGCTGTCGGTCGTGCAGGGGTTCGCGTCGTCGCAGCTGATCGGGGTGTGGGTGCAGCCGCTGGCGGGGGCGCAGCCGTCCGTCGTGCACACGTTTGCGTCGTCGCAGCTGATGGCACTGCCGCCGACGCACTGGCCCGCGAGACAGGCGTCCGCCGTGGTACAGGCGTTGGCGTCGTCGCAGGGTGTCCCGTTGGCGACCGCGGTATGCGTGCAGACGCCCGCGTGATCGCAGCCCTCGACCGTGCACGGGTTCCCGTCGTCGCAGGCCGCCGCCGTGCAGGCAGGGCGGACGGGCAGCGCGGTGATGGTCGGCGGCCGCTCCGCGAAGCGCAGTGGATCCCGGATCGTGTGCAGCCGATCGGCCGCGTAGGCGTTACACGCCACCTGCAGGGCCGTCGACACCACGCGGCCGCTCCCCTGGCCGAGCACCGTCACCGGCAGCTCCAGGGTGATGATCACCTCCTCGTGCAGGACGTTCGTCACCCCGGTGCTGAAGGTGACGGTGGCGTCCGCCGGGACGTTCAGCAGCGCGCCGTTGCCGGCGGCGATGGTGTTGCCGCGCGTGCCCCCCGAATCGAAGACCTCGAGGCCCACGTCGACGGGGGTCGTCCCGAGGTTGGTGCACACGACGTAGGTCCGGAGATTGTTGTCGCTCACCACCGTCGGGAGGAACGCGGCGAACTTGGCGGGCTGGCCGTCCGCGAAGGTCGGGAGCGGCGTGTCGGCGACGCCGGCCCGTGCGCGCGCCGCCGGGCCGGCGACGAGGCAGGCGGTCACGGCCAGGCAGAGCAGACGGCTGAGCGTCATGGATGAAACGGCTCCGGTGCCGTGCCTCAGGGGAGCCGGATGAGCGGCACGTTCACCATCGTCGGCGGCGGGAGGCTGCAGGGGGCCGCCGGGTCACAGATCGTGTGCAGCTTGTCGGCGAGGATCGCGGTGCAGAAGACGTTCAGCGACGTCGCCACCACCCGCCCGGAGCCGTTCCGGAGGTTGGGGAGCCCGTTCCCCGCGGTGTTGAAGACC
>DATILR010000530.1:0-3398 GCA_035476275.1 Binatus sp. (SeqCode)
TACGCGGGACGGGTGGTGCGCGAGCCGGTCCGGGCGCTCGACATCGTGCCCACCATCGCCGAGGTGCTCGGTCTCCCCGCCTTCCCCGAGTTCGAGGGCACGAGCCTCCTGCCCCTGATCGCGCACGACACGTCGCCCCCGGGGGAGCTCTTCGCGCACGCCGCCAACCTCGAGTTTCCCTACCGCTTCGCGCTCCGCACGCCACGCTACAAGCTCATCCTCACCGTCGACACCGGCCGCGAGGAGCTCTACGACCTCACGAACGACCCGGGCGAGACGCACGACCTCGCTGCCGACCCGGCGATGGGGGAAACCCTTCGCTCCCTGCGCGACGCGATGGCGGCCCACCGCCAGCCGCTCCGCGAGACGGGGGTCCAGGTGCGCGCCGTGGCGCGGGATGGGAAGCCGCATGAGATCGACGTCACCGTGACCGCCAGCAGCACGAGCACGCTCGTCGACCCCGACCGCATCGATCTCACCAACGGGGACATGCTCACGCTCGACGCGCGCGGGCATACGCTCCGCTGGACGGGACGGGTCGGCAGCGATCCGGCCGGGTTCCGTTTCGACCCGGGAGCCACGGGCCCCCTCGCTCCGCTACCCGCCTTCGAGATCCACACGCAGCTCGACGGACAGGACGTCGGCGCCCCGGCGATCTACCTCGCCGGCGGCACGAGCCACCCGGCGAGCTCCCCCTTCACCTACCGGCGCGTCCCCGTCCTCTTCGGAGCCGAGACCGAGGAGCCACCCCTCCTGACGAGCAGCGCGCCCAACCTCTCCGCAAGCAGGGGCGAGCCTGTCAGCGTCTTTGTCTGGCGCTTCCCCGATGACCGCACCGCCACCGTCGCGCCGCCGATCGACGAGGCAGCCCGTCAGCGACTGCGTGCCCTCGGCTACGTCGAGTAGCCCCGAGCCTCACGCGATCATGAGCCGGAGCGGGCGCAGGTGTCGCCCGAGCGGATCGTCGCGGCGGACGCTCTGAGAACGACGGCAAACGGCGTCAGCCCGTTGGCGGGTCGGTTCACGCGACTCCCCCCTGTCCTCGTCGTCACCGCGCCCCCGTCAGAGCAACAGGCGAACGCCCGACTCACGGGACGGCGGGGCATGGCGCCGGCGGCGGCGAGTTCGGCTGCGCGACGAACCGCGCGGAGCTGTCGTTCGACGCGCCCGCCTTGGCCGGGGCCTCGGCGCACCAGGGCCGGTTCGTGCCGAGGCCCAGACGGAGCGCGATTCGCCCCTGCGAGGACGGGCCGAGCGGGTAGCCGAACGCCGCCTTGCCGCCCTTCAGCGCAAGGCGATCGCGGCGCACCACGACGGCCGAGATGGGTACCGCCGGATCCTTGCTCCGGAAGCGAAAGCCGTTCGTGCCGAGCGGAGACCAGCCGGCGAGTGGACTCGACGCGGGCAAAGGTACGATCGTCTTCTCGCCGCTGCCGGCGGCGTTGTAGACCGTCAACGTGGCGCCGCCGAGGGTGGGATCACCGGGCGAGCCGGGCGCGGGCACCACGATGCGGTTCGCGGGCAGGTCGCTCGTGGTTGACGATTTGAACGACACGCGGCGGCGGGCGGGGTTCGCGGGATCGTCGCGGAGGGTGAGCGCCGTGCAGCGGATGTCGACGTAGGGGAGCGTGGTCGAGGTGGTCGAGGTGACCGTCGGGCCACCGCAGCCGAAGGGCTCGTTCGTCTCGTCGATGCCCTCGGGGCGGACGCCGTAGAGCGGGGTCGGGCAACCGACCTCCCACGCGCCCAGGTCCGGGGCCGCGCCGGTGAACCCGTCGGTCACGTTCGGGATGACGGCGCCGGCGTCGATCGCGGGAGAGCCGCTCGCGAGCCCGACGTCCTGCGGGGCCATCGTCACCTGGTAGCTCGACGGCGCGGTGAGCCCGCTCGCGAACGTGCCCGGCATGAGCAGCAGGCCGTGCGACTCGAACACCCCCGCCGCGTGCATGGCGGCGAAGCTGCTCCACACACCCGCCGCGTCGAAGTCGAACTTCCCATCCGGAAACCAGCCGTCGTGATCGATCGTGCCGTCGTCGATCGGGCTCGACCAGTCGGCGACACGCTCCCCCGCCGGAACCGAGCTCGGACCGTGAATGATGTTGTTCCCGAGCAGGAAGTGATGGCTCGTCGCCGAGGTCTGGAGGTTGAGCGCCAGCGCGGGGCTGACGAACGTGTTCTGGAGCACGATCATGCCGCTCGGCTCCTCGGGCGGCGTTCCACCGAGGGCGTGGAACTTGAGCTGCTCGTTGGCGACGTTGACGACGATGTTGCGGAGCGCGTACGCCGGCCCGCCGAAGATCGGCTGAAAGCTGAGCGTGGCGTAGGTATTCGTGAAGCGATTCCGGAACGCGCGCGTGTTCCCCTCGCTGCCGTCGAGCTCGAGACCGTTGTCGTAGGCGGACAGCACCTCGTTGCCGTAGAAGTCGACGGCCCGCGCGCCGTCCTCGGCCGTCTTCATCGCGTCGCCGAAGCCGACGATCGAGTTGTGACAGACCACGTGCCCGTTCCCCTCGACGTGGATGCCGTCGTCATCGGAGTGGGCGCCGCCGTCGTCCGAGTAGACGTGCGGCCAGACGAGCCGCCCCTCGACGACGTTGTCGCAGAGATAGAAGTCCTCCTGATCCGGATTGGACCCGATCCCGAGGCGCACGTCGGTGATGTGGACCCGGCGGACGACGTTGCCCCGCGCGGCCATCCCCTGGAAGCGGAGGCCGCGGTTCGCATGCGCGAGGGTCAGGCGCTCGATGTGGACGAAGCTGCCGTACGCCTCGAGCACGTTGCAGGAGGAGCAGCCGCCGCCGTCGAGCACGACGCCGTCCTCGCTGGCACCGCGGACGACGATCGGATTGGCCGCCGTGCCGCTGGCCGTGAAGGAGAAGGGGCCGGCGTAGGTGCCCTCGGCGAGGAGGATCACGTCCCCGGGCGCCGCCGTCGCGAGCGCCGCGTCGAGCGCCGCCGCGTCCGAGACGTTGCGCACCGTCGGGGTCTGCGGATCGATGGCGGGCACCGTCCGGAGCGTCACGCTCAGGGAAACGACCTGGTCGACGGGGCCGTCCGGATCCGTCGCGTGGAGCTCGACGTCGTAGGTCGCGCCGGGCGTGAGCTCGAAGATGCTGCCGGCGAACTGCTCGGGCACGCTCCGCCCGACCACGCTCTCGGGGTGCACCCGGAAGAGGTCCATTGCGTCACGCCAGGCAGGTGCTCCCGTCGGGCGATAGTGCACCGCGACGCGCGCATCGTGGTTGTCATCGCCGCTCACCAGCAGCTGGACGCCGAGCGTCACGATGGTCGGCCGGTCGACGTTGACGGCGCCGAGATGGAGGACGTTGTCGACGCCACGGGCAGACGTCGCCAGACCGAGGGCGAGGCCGAGGACGAGCAGGCGGCGGCCCATGCGT
>DATILR010000531.1:0-7322 GCA_035476275.1 Binatus sp. (SeqCode)
CGCGACCGAACCTTCGCCGACGAGGGCGCGCGCAAGGCGATGCTCGACGTCTTCGCGATCCTCGGCTCGGACCACCCGCTCGTCGACCGTTACCGCAGCGAGCTCGCGAAGGCGCTCTTCCGGTAGAGCGCGCGCCCGCAGCCGTCCGGACACCGCCGGGACCTTCAAGATGACACGAGGACCGATGCAGCTCGAGCTCCGTACCTGGGGCGGGCGGCGGCCCGGTGCCGGCCGGAGGGGGCGCGCATGTTGACGGGCTCTGCACCGAGCTTAGCGCGCGTGGTATGAGGGTGCGCCTGGCGGAGACACGGACGACGGTGCGGGACATCCTTCGTGCGGAGGGCCTGGAGGCGAGGGTCGGGCCGGTCTCGCGACGCATGTCGGTGGCCGACGCCGTCCCGGCGGCGGTCGAGGAGGGATCGGGTTGAGCGCGCCGGCCGATGCACTCGTCTTCTTCGGCGCCACCGGCGATCTGGCGTTCAAGAAGATCTTCCCCGCGCTCCAGAGCATGGTCCGGCGCGGAGTCCTGAACGTCCCCGTGATCGGCGTCGCGAAGCAGGGCTGGAAGCTGGAGGATCTCGAGGCGCGGGCGAAAGCGAGCGTGGAGCAGCATGGCGGGGGTGTGGACAGGGACGCCTTCCCGAAGTTGCTCGGGCTGCTCCGCTACGTCGACGGCGACTATGCCGACGCCGCGACGTTCGACGCGCTGAAGCGCGAGCTCGGGGCGGCGAAGCTTCCCGTGCACTACCTCGCCGTCCCACAGGGCATCTTCGGTCTGGTGGGAAAGCAGCTGGCGGAGGCCGGCTGCGCCCGGGGGGCGCGGCTGGTGGTGGAGAAGCCGTTCGGAAGCGACCTCGACTCGGCGCGGCAGCTCAACGCGACGCTCGCGAAGTTCTTTCCCGAGAAGAGCATCTTCCGGATCGATCACTACCTCGGGAAGCGGACCGTCCAGAATCTCGTCTTCTTCCGCTTCGCCAACACCTTCCTGGAGCCGGTCTGGAACTCGAACTACGTGGAGAGCGTCCAGATCACGATGGCCGAGGACTTCGGCGTCCAGGGGCGCGGCCGCTTCTACGACCGCGCGGGCGCGATCCGGGACGTCGTGCAGAATCACCTCCTGCAGGTCGTCTCCAACGTGGCGATGGAGCCACCCCCGATGAGCCAGGACGTCGAGACCATCCGCTCGGAGAAGGTCCGCGTGCTGAAGGGCGTGCCGGCCCTCCACGCGAGCGACGTGGTGCGCGGCCAGTTCCGGGGCTACCGCAAGGAGCCGGGCGTCGCGCCGGATTCCACGGTGGAGACCTTCGTCGCGCTCCGGCTGTGGGTGAACTCCTGGCGGTGGCAGGGCGTTCCGTTCTACATCCGCGCGGGCAAGTGCATGCCGGTGACGTGCACCGAGGTCGTGGCGCGCTTCAAGACGCCACCCTCGGTGGTGGAGGGCATCCATCTCCCTCCGAACCACCTCCGCTTCCAGCTGAGCCCGCACTTCGTCATCGCCCTCGGCGCGCTCATCCGGGCCCCCGGCGAGGCGCTGGCCTCGGAGGAGGTCGATCTCGAGCTCGTGCACCGCGACGAGCGGGACCTCGATCCGTACGAGGAGCTTCTCGGCGACGCGATGAAGGGCGACGCGTTCCGCTTCGCCCGCGAGGACTACGTCGAGGAGGCCTGGCGCATCGTCGACCCGGTCATCAAGGCGAACACGCCGATCCTCGAGTACGAGCCCGGAACCTGGGGACCGAAGGAAGCCCAGGCGCTGGTGCCCGGGGGCTGGTTCGTGTCGGACGCGATGCGCTGAGCTTCACGGCGCGGGTTCCGGGACGTGCTCACGTCCGCCTCGTTTCTGCGAACGCGGCTCCACCGATTGCAGCAGCAGAAACGGTCCGGGGGTCCGCAGCGCGCCGTATTCGGCCTCGACGTGCCTGCCTGCCCACGGTGCGGGGGTCGCATGGCCGTGATCGCGACCATCGAGGCCAAGGACGTGGTCCAGAAGATCCTCCGCCACCTCAGCCTCCCGACGGACCCGCCGCAGCCCCGGCCCGGCCGCCCGCCTCCCGGGATGTCGGATTTCTTCCCGGACGATCCCGCCTGACAGGGTCCCCTTCCAGGATTCCGGCCAGCGGTCCGCTCCGAGTGTCGGCCTCCTCGCCGGCCGAGGTCCGTTCAACGCTGCTCCCACGGGAAACTCACACGGGAAATTTCTTGACAGCCGCTTTGTCCGCGCCATAGTTGAGGCTCCGGAGAAGCGGCGGGAGGGCGACAGGGCAGGGTCTGAGAGTGGGCGTTCGGTCAACTCGCGAGCCGCGTCAGCCCATTAGTGAGGACTACGCCCTGGTACCCGCGGTCGGAATGCGATGAAGCGGCTCGACATCGCCGTGGTGTTCCCCGATTGTTCCTAGCGGTGCGCTCGCCGCCAGCGGCCCGAACCGTCCGTGTCGCGACGATCGTCCTGTGCGGACTGCTCTCGGCGTGTGGCGGCTCCCGCGAGATGCGCGAGTTCGCCGGCGCCTATCCTGCGGAGGCGTCACCCACAGGGGTCACGCGCGAGTTCGCGCTGACGGCCGCGCCGGCGACGCTGCCGCTCCTCGACGGCCGGCCGCTCGCGGTCTGGGCGTACAACGCCCAGGTCCCCGGTCCGGTGCTGCGCGTCCGTCTCGGCGAAACCGTGCGGGTGACGTTCACCAACCGTCTGCCCCAGCCGACGACGATCCACTGGCACGGCGTCCGGGTGCCGAACGCGATGGACGGCGTGCCGGGCGTCACGCAGCCCGCCGTGCAGCCGGGCGAGACGTTCGTCTACGAGTTCACCCCGAAGGACGCCGGCACGTTCTGGTTCCATCCGCATCTCCGCTCGAGCGAGCAGATCGAGCGCGGGCTCTTCGGCGTCCTGGTCGTGGAGGATCCGACGCCACCCCCCTACACCCGGGACGTGGTCTGGGTGCTCGACGACTGGCTCCTCACCCCGGCGGGCGAGATCTTCCCCGAGTTCAACACCCGCCACGACCTCGCGCACGACGGGCGGTGGGGCAACGTCGTCACCGTGAACGGCCGGCTGCACGAGCAGCTGCCGGTCGCGGCCGGCGAGCGCTTCCGGCTGCGGCTCGTGAACGTCGCCAATGGCCGGGTGTTCCGTCCGGACTTCAGCGGCCTCGATGCGAGGGTCATCGCGGTGGACGGCATGTACGCGGCGCACCCGCTCGATCCCGCCGGCTTCGAGCTGGCGCCGGGGAACCGCCTCGATCTCGACGTAAGCGTACCCGCGGATCGCCGCGGGCAGCGCGTCCTCGTTACCGACCGCTTCACGCCCCAGCCGATCCCGCTCGCGGAGATCGCGATCGGTGACACGGTCGCCGCGACGCCGGACTTCGCCTCACCGGCACACGCACACGTCGCCGCATGGCGCGACACGGGTGCCATCCCGCCGCGGGCCGAGTACCGGCTCGATGCGCGCCAGGGCGGCGAGTACGGCATCCAGTGGACGATCAACGGCGAAGCGTACGCTCACGCCGAGCACGGCGCGCGCCCGAAGAACGTGCAGACGCTCCCGTACGGCGAGTGGACGAAGCTGCGCTTCGTGAACGACTCGTATCGGCTCCACCCGATGCACCTCCACGGGCAGTTCTTCCGCCTGCTCGCGCGCAACGGAGCGAGCGTCGACGAGCCATTCTGGCGCGACACCGTCCTCGTCCACGCGAAGGAGACGGTCGACATCGGGCTCGTCCCGCTCGATCGCGGGACCTGGATGCTCCACTGTCACATCCTCGAGCATGCCGAGTCGGGGATGATGACGCTCGTCGACGTGACGGAGTGACGACGGCACCGCCGACACGTGCCGCGCTGCGTCTGGCAGCGCCCGCCGGGCAGGCGCCCGTGGTTGACGCCATCGCCGCGAGAAGGGAAGGAGGACGCGATGATCGACCTGTACACCGCCCCCACCCCGAACGGCTGGAAAGCATCCGTCGCGCTCGAGGAGCTCGGCCTGTCGTACGAGGTCCACATCGTCACTCTGCTCGCCGGCGATCAGAAGCAGCCCGAGTACCTGCAGCTCAATCCGAACGGGCGTATCCCGACGATCGTCGACCGCGACGCCGGGAACTTCGCCGTCTTCGAGTCGGGCGCTAGTTGAGGCTCCGGAGAAGCGGCGGGAGGGCGACAGGGCAGGGTCCGAGAGTGGGCGTTCGGTCAACTCGCGAGCCGCGTCAGCCCATTAATGAGGACTACGCCCCGAGCGCGATTCACGACGGGCGCGGGGCGTTCTCGCTCGGGCTCCTCGCGCTGATTGGCGTCACCCTGTTGCCGCGCGTGGCGCACCTGCGGCGCATCGTGGACACTCCCCTCTTCACGTACCACCGCATCTTTCCGGTCTCCGACATGTACCTGTTCGATCAGTGGGCGCAGCGCATCGCCAGGGGAGACGTGCTCGGCCGCGAATCGTATCAGCCGCTGGTCGCATGGCAGCTCGCGCTCGCTCCCGTCGAGCGCTGGCAAGAGTGGGATGGGCATCCGCTGATCTACTACAAGGCGCCCTTCTACCCGTACCTGATCGCCCTGCTCTACCGGCTGTTCGGCGATGCCATGCTGCCCCTGGCGATCCTGCAGATCGCGGTCGCCGCCGTTTCGGCCATCCTCCTGCTGCGGATCGGCACGCAACTGGTGGGCCCCACGGCCGGGTGGATGGGGGCGTTTCTCTTCGCGCTCTACGGCCCCGCGATTCACTACGACGTCGTCATGCTACGCGGCCCCTGGATCGTCCTCGTGTCGCTCCTCGCGACGTGGCAGCTGATAACCCTCCGGTCCAAAACCTCGGTCCTCAGGGCCGCGGGCCTCGGGCTGACCTTGGGAGCCGCCCTGCTCATCAACGAGGCGTTCTTCGTGCTGCCGGTGCTCGTGCTCGTCCTGCTCGCCGGGTGGGTGCGGCAGGCCAGGCGGTTCGCGGCGCTCGGGGCCGCGCTCCTCGCCGGCATGGCCATCGCGTTCTCACCCGTCGTGCTCCGCAACGTTCTCGTGGGGGCGCCGCCCCTCGCCCTCGCGGTGACGGGGAGCGTCACTTTTGCCGTCTACAACGCCTCCGATTCGAATCCCCACTTCTTCATTTTTCCGGCCTCGCTTCCGCACATCCTGGCAGCCAGCGGTGGCAAGCTCCTGCCCACCATTCAGGCCTGCGTGGCCTCGTTCTCGGACCCAGCCAGCTTGTTCCTCTTCTATCTGCAGAAGGCCAGTGGGTTCGTGATTCCCTTCGAGGAGCCGGACAACGTCAACTACTATTACGCGGCGCTGAAGAGCCCGCTCTTGGGGGCCCTGCCCGGCTACGGCGTGCTCCTCCCGCTGGCCGCGGTCGGCATCGCGCTCGCGGTGCGCCGACCGCACCGCCTGGCGGCGGTCCTGCCGGCGACGGCTGCGCTCTTCCTCAGCATGATGTTCACCCTGCCCGTTTCGCGTCACCGGGCGGTGTTCGCAGTCTATCTCATGCCCTTCGCAGGGCTCACCATCGCTCGGCTGTACCGTTGGGTCAGTGAACGGCGATTCACGGCGCTCGTGCTCGCGCTCCTGGCGACGTCTGCCATCGCCGCGGGGGCAGCGACGTTCCAGCAGCGGGTCGTCTTCGGCGGACAACCGGCGGGGTTGTTCCTGTATCGCGTTCAGGAGTTCGCGCTCGGGGTAGGCGGATACGCGCGGGCAGGACGCTACCGAGACGCGCTCGCCGAACTCCTGGCCTTGCTTCGACACAACCCCGACCCGCAGGGTCGCGCCAGGGCGTTGCAGACGGTCGTCCTGCTCAGGCTCGACAAGCGAGACCCGGCCGCCCTGAGAGAATTTCTCCGTCAAGCCACCGGTGTCAGTGGCCGCGATGCCGAGTTCCTGATGGCGGTGGGTGACCTCTCCCGCCAGCGGCTGCGGGATCGAGACCTGGCGCGCTCGGCGTACGAGCTCGCGCTGACCCTCCACCCTTCCCCATCCACCGAACGCGCCCTTCGCCGCCGCTTGGGGAGCGGCAACCGGTCACCTGCCGTCAGCCCGTTAGTGAGGACTACGCCCTCCGCGCAGACTACCCTCTGGCTCATGGCCGCGGGCAGATGGTCATGGGCGTGGGTAGCGCGTTGCCGGTAATGCGCACCGCGCCGAACGTTGACCCCTCGAGGCGGATCCTGTCCGACGGCTGCGTCCCGAACACCTGGCCATAGCCGCCGACCGACCCGCAGAGACCGTCGCTCGAGGTCGTCGCGCCGCTGAGGACGAATTCGTTCACGGTCAGGAACGGGTCGCTGAGGAGCGGGTAGGCTTCCGGGGGCACGGGTTGGGTGCCGAAATCGGCCGTGAACCTGCCGTCGGCGGAGATCGCGACATCCGTCACAGTCCATGGCGCGCCTATGGGCACCTTGCTCACGCCGTCGAGCGGCTGCAGGCTGAGATCGAGGCTCATCCCGTGCAGTTGCGCGTCCGCGCGGAAAGACAGGGTCTGCGCCGGCCAGATCACCGGAGCGATGGTCAGGAGGTGGGCGCCGGTGACGTCGAACGCCCCGGTGTCAGCGGGCAGGGGCGGCGGCTCGCAGCCGTGCTCGGGGGGTGGGTGGGCGCAGCCGGGAGGCGCGCGTCTGAAATCGACGTCGGCGAGCCAGATATCGCTCGGCGAGGAAATGCCCTGGAACCACGGCAGCTCCTGATCGACTGGGCTGCTGTACCAGGCCAGCAGGGAGCGATTCCGAGAGAGCGGCGCGAGCGAGGTGTAGGCGGTGTCACCCGAGCTCTTCAACTCCTGGATCTCACAGACCTCGATCGCTGCACCAGGATCGGTCAAGTCGCCGCGCAGCTCGTAGATGGCGGTGCGCTTGAACGTGCACGGCAGGTGCTTGCGGGCGAAGACGAAGCTGCGCACGCGTCCCTTGGCGCGGCGGACGACCCAGGTCGGGCCGTCCAGGCGCTGTTCGATGCGGCGGCCGCACTCCCAGGTGACGAATGGGTCGTGCGCCGTGCAGATCGCGGTCTGCCCGTCGGCCAGAATGTCCTGATTGTCGAGGCGGACCAACGCTACCGCGGTTTCGTGGTTCCTGCCGAAGAACTGCAGCTCGGCCTCGCTCGGCACGTCGTTGTACGAGGTGATGATCGTCGACCGCTTCTCCCAGGTAATGCCGTCGGCGGAGGCGAACAGGCCGACCGCGGTGTCGAAATCCTGGTAGCCGGTCGCGAACAGCGTCCGCCGGTGCTGGCCGGCCTTGGTGTACGGGCGCTTCGTGTACCGCCAGAAGCCCCAGAAAGTCTCCACTCCCGTTGCGTCGACGTCCTGATACGTCTTCACCGGCGGGGTCCACGTGCGTCCGCCGTCGGCC
>DATILR010000532.1:0-6111 GCA_035476275.1 Binatus sp. (SeqCode)
CTCTCCCTCGCAGGAGAGCACGACGGTGCAGCGCTCGAGCCGTGACACCAGGTCGGCCCCCAGCCGCGCCACGGGCTGCGGCTCGCCGACCAGCAGGCGGCCGTGCAGGGAGGAGTCGGCGATGGTGTCCGCCGCCTGGAACTTCCAGCCCGGGAAGTGGGATTGCACGATCTCGATCCCGTGCGCGATCCAGTCGACGCAGGCGAGGATCGCCCGGGGATCGTCGTCGCTCGGCGGCGCGGAACGGAAGTGGAGGACGATCTCCGGCTCGATGCGTGGCTCGGCGAGGTTCCGGAGCCGGCAGGTGAACCCGGGGCCGGACGGCCGCACGACGGTGGTATCGTACACGTGCGCCCAGATCGGCTCGTGCACTCCGTACACCGTCCACGTGTCACGGTTGGTGAAGCCGATCTTCCGCCCGACGGGTACGGCCCCTTCGTGGATGCGTGCCTCGTGGATCAGCCGTGCCACCTGGTAGGCGGTCGCGTTGTCGAATCCGCCCAGCCGCGCGCTGAACGGTGCGAGCTGGCCGCCGACGTCCTGCGCGGTCTTCATCTCGTGGGCGATGGTCTGGAGGTTCACGACGGGCACTACGAGAGCGGCAGCATCACGTGCCTTCGAAACGCGTCACGCGACGTGAGCCGTTCGTACCAGGCCTCGAGATTCTGGAGCGGTGCGCGGGCGATGCCGAGCGCATGGTACCGATAGCAGAGCACGCCAGCCGGGATGTCGCCCATCGTGAGGCTCTCGCCCGCGACGAACTGCCTCCCCCGCAGGTGGCAATCCAGCCGCGACCAGAGCTCCTTCAGCGATTCCACCGCGGCGGCGATCTTGTGCGGATCCCGCTGCTCGGGCGGCGTGCGGACCAGGCCCCAGAAGACGGTTCGCATGTCGGGCAGCAGCGTCGTCTGCTGCCAGTCCATCCACTGATCGGCGACCCCTCGCGCGGCGTGATCCAGTGGCCAGAGCCGTCCGGCGCCGAACTTGGCCGCGAGGTAGCGAACGATGGCGTTCGATTCCCACAGCACCGCCTCGCCGTCCTGCACGGTCGGAATGAGGCGGTTCGGGTTCAGGGCCCCGTACTCGGCCGTGTCGAGGCCCCCGTACTCGCGGCCGACGTCGATACGCTGGTGCGGAACGCCGAGCTCCCCGATCGCCCACATGACCTTCTGGACGTTGCTCGACGAGGTCCGTCCCCAGACCTTCAGCATGCGTTCAGCGGGCTACGCGAGAGTGCGCCAGAAGCGTTCCAGGGCGGCCGCCGCCTCGGCCGGGCGCTCGAGCGGCCACCAGTGCCCGCAGCCCTCGAGGAGGACGAGCTCCCCGTGGACCCGCGCCGCGAGCCGCTCGGCGAAGCGTGGCGCGACGTACGGATCGTCGCGGCTCCAGAGGACGAGAGCCGGTCGGTCGATGCGGGCGACATCGTCCGCCCACTCCTCGCCCACGCGCACGGCCGAGCGGTAGAGACCGAGGATGCACTCCTTCATCCGGGCGTCGACGTGCGACGCGGTGACCCGCGCGTCGTCGGCCGGGACGCCGGCCGCGGGAAGACCTTCGGCGAGTGCGTCCGGGCTCATCATGGCCATGATGGACTCGCCCACGCCCGGCGTCTGCCACTGCTGGGCCAGATCGTGCCAGACGTACTCGCGATCGATCGGCCCGTTGCCGGCCGCCCAGGATCGGATCAGCTCGGGCCGCACCGACGCCACACGCTGGACGAGGAGGCTGCCCCAGTCGTGGCCCACGAGATCGACCGGTGCACCGATCCGCTCGATCTCGCCGATGAGCCACGCGACGTAGGTTTCCTTCGTCGGCTGGAAGCCAGGGGGCGTGCCCACCCCGAAGCCGGGCAGGCTCGGTGCCAGCACGTCGCGGCGCGAGAGGTGCGAGCGCAGCTTGTCCCACACGCGATGCGTGTCCGGCACCCCGTGGACGAGCACGGCGGGCATTGGGAGCGGCTATACCGCCCGCGCAGTGGTGTGACAACGGTGGCGGAGCTGGCCCTAGATGCGGAACGGTGGCAGCTCGCCGCCCTCGACCCGTCGCGGAGGGAGGGTCTTCAGGTAGGCCTCGCGTTGTCGCGTGGTGCTGTGCACCGGGTCCTTGTCGAACTGCGGGAGGACGTGCTTCCCGAACGTCTCGACCGCTTCGATGGCGACCTCGATCGGCATGGTCGTCGAGAGCATCCCGAAGGTGAGCTGGTCCGCGCCGGCGTCGGCGTAGTTCTTGACGGCGCGCCTGCACTCCTCCGGCGTCCCGATTACCACCAGGCCGTTCCGGATCTGCTGCTCGAGCCGCTCGGGGGTGGGCTCGGGGATGAGGTCGGGCCACACCGGGATGCCGGGGGGCTTCGGGAACGTGTCGAGGTACCGGAAGACCAGGCTGTTCTGGTAGCCCGACGCCATGTTGCAGGCGATGTCCCGGGCCTTCCGTCCGTCTTCCAGGCAGAGCATCTGGCTCGTCACCATGACGTTGTTGTTGACGTAGGCGCCGGCCGGCTCCGCGTGCTCGATCTCCTTCTTGTAGGTCTCGATCAGGCGGGCGAGCGTGTCGGGTGAGCCCATGGTGAAGCAGAGGACGCCGAGGCCCATGCGCGCCGCCTTCTCGAAGGTGGCCGGGCTTCCCGCGGCGACCCACATGGGCGGGTGGGGCCGCGTCGCCGGCTTGGGGAGCACGTTGCGGGGCGGCATGGAGAAGAAGCGGCCCTCGAATGCATACTCGGTCTCCCGCCACATCCGTTTGAACTGCGGCACGACCTCGTCGAACATCTGCCGGGTCAGGTCGGGATCGAGGATCCCGAACCCGCGCATCTCGACGGTCGACGATCCGCGTCCCATGCCGAACTCGAAGCGGCCCTGGCTCAGGTTGTCGAGCATCGCCACCCGCTCGGCGACGCGCGCGGGATGGTTGACGGGCGGGGTCACGTTGAAGATGCCGGTGCCGATGTGGATGCGGCGGGTGAGCGCCGCGACGTAGGCGAGGAACGATTCGTTCGCCGACAGGTGCGAGTACTCGGTGAGGAAGTGGTGCTCGGTCGCCCAGGTGTACTTGAACCCGGCGTGGTCCGCGGCCTTCACCCACTCGACCTCGTCCATCAGCCGCTTCTGCTCCGCGTGCTCCGGGTCGCGCTCGCGGAGCATGCGGGGGAGGTAGAGGCTGTTGAAGATACCGAATTCCATCGCGTCGCGGGACGGCCAGCGTCGGCTGCCCGTTGACGTACGTCTCCGCTCGGCCGCGTGTCAAGGTAGGCGCGTTGCCTTGACAAGATCTTCCCGCCGGTCGTAAGCGGTACGCGTCTCGTTCTCCGGAGGGTTCGACATGCGCGCGTTGCGGGCGGCGATCGGCAGCCGCATCGGGGTGGTGCTCTATCTTCTCAGCCTGTTGGTTGGTTGCCAGCCGCAGCCGGTCGCGAAGCCGGAGCAGCCGGTGGTCACGTCGCCGCGCACGACCGAGGAGCTGATCGCCTTCGTCGAGCGCGCGGCGGCGCTGGTGCAGGCGAAGGGCAGCGACGCGTTCCCCGACCTCGGCCGGCGGCCGAGCATGTGGAGCCACGACGACACCTATCTGTTCATCGCCGAGGCCGGCACCAACCGGATCGTGGTGCACGGAGCGGACCGGACCCGGCTCGGCGCGGACCTGACCACCCTCAAGGGTGCGGAAGGCCGTTCGTTCGGACGCTGGGGCCTCGAGGCGCTCGCCACGCGTGACCATGCGTGGATCTTCTACAAGCGGGCGCGGCCGGCTGGCGGTGCGCCGGTCTGGAAGGCGTCGTATCTGAAGCGGGTCGATGCCGCGTCGGGAGAGAGCTACATCGTGGGGAGCGGCGTGTACGACCTGAAGGTCGACCGTCGCTTCGTGACCGAGCTGGTCGACATGGCCGTCGCCCGCATCCAGGAGGACGGGCGCGCCGCCCTGAAGCTGGTCCGCGAGCGGGACGGGCCGTTCGTCTACCAGCAGACGCAGGTGTTCGTGATCGACACGCGGGGCGACGTGCTGGCCGATCCGCTCTACCCGCAGCTGGAGCGGAAGAACCAGATCGACCTGAAGAGCGCCGACGGCCGGCCGGTACAGCGCGACCTGATCCAGCTGATCGAGACCGAGAGCGAGGGCTGGCGGACGGGATATCTCTGGCCGCGTCCCTACGGCGGCAGGGCCGGCCACAAGGACATCTACATGCGACGAGTCCAGGTCGGCCGGCAGACCCTCGGCGTCGGCTCCGGACTCTACGTCGACTGAAGGGGGCGCGCATGGGCACGTTCAGTCAGCAGGAGCTCGAGCAGGCCTTCCGGGTGTACTGGCGCACCGGCGCCGTGGGCGAGGACTGGGACGCGTGGGCCGATCTCTTCACGGAGGACTGCGTCTACGTCGAGCATTTCTACGGGACCATGCGGGGACGGGAGACCGTGCGCGCCTGGATCAAGCCGATCATGGCGAAGTACGGCGAGATCTACACCAGCTACGAGTGGCACGTGATCGACGCCGAGCGGGGCCGCGTCGTCTTCTACATGCAGAACCGGCGCGACCATCCGGGAGGGGAGGGTACGATCGATTTCCCGGGCGTGTCGATCCTCGAGTATGCCGGCGGTGGCAAGTGGCGGAGCGAGGAGGACTTCTGGTCGGTGACGGGGCGGGAGCAGGCGATGCGCGCCTACGAGGAGGCCTGCCGTCGGTGCGATCCGGACCATCCGCGCAAGCGGACGCGGCGGCACTGGGGCAACGGTCCCGAGTGGACGCGGGGTGCCACGTCCTAGAACTCAGCCCTCTTCCGCCTTCGGCACGAGCGGGTGTCGCTTCAGGAGCTGCGCGTAGTAGGCGAGGTTCCGCGCCAGGTTCTTCGCCATGTGTTGGGTCGCCTCGTTCATGCGACGCTTGGCGCTGTCGCCGCTCGTCGGCTGACCCACCTCGCCCACCCAGTAGGCGGCGCACTCGGGCGGCAGGGTGAACCCCATCCAGGTGAGCACCATCATGATGCTCCCCATGGTCGAGAGGGCGCCATCCTCGCTCCCCGTGATCACGATGCCGGCCACCTTGTTGTAGAGGGCGCTCCGCCCGTCGGCACGGTACTCCTCGTCCAGGGCGTCCATGCGCTCGATCACGCGCTGCATGAGGCTCGAGCGACCGCCCCACCAGATGGGGGTGGCGAAGATGACGATGTCGGCCGCCCGCAGCGCGGTGACGATCCCGGGCCAGTCGTCATCCTCGCTCTCGCGGAACCCGAGCCCGACCGGGATGCGTCGGTCCGCCAGCCGGATGACCTCTCCCCGTGCGCCGTGCTCCCCCAGGTGGTCGAGGACGAGGGTTGCAAGCTCCTCGGTATTGGAGAGCTGGGGTCCGTGCTTGAGCGAACCGTTCAGCACGAGGACCTTGAGCGGCGTGCCCGGCGCAGGCATGTCGCAGCGGCGCGGGCGCTTGGGCTTATACATGGTCGGGAGCCTCCTCGTCGTGAGATGCCGGTCGGGAACGTGAGGTCACGGGTCTACTTGACACCGTCGGGGCGCTGGCCGTAGTCGCCCGGGCACCCCGGCGTATGAAGGACCTGCTCGGATGGCTGGTCGCACACGCCCGCTGGGTCGTGGCGGCGGTGGCGGTGGTCTCGACCGGCCTCGGGCTCGCCGCGCTGCGGCTGTCACTCGAGTTCCACGCCGGCGACCTCCTGCCGCAGGGCCATCCCTTCATCGCGGTCCACAACCGCTATCACCGCAACTTCAGCGAGGCCAACACCCTGACCGTGATGGTGGAGGCCCGCGAGGGGACGATCTTCACGGTGCCGATCCTGACGACCATCTTCCACCTAACCGACGCGGTCGACGGCCTCCCGGGGGTCAATCACGACCAAGTCACATCGGTGGCGCACCGCATGACGCGCTGGGCGCGCGTGCGGGCGGGCGGGGTGATCGCGAGCGATCCGATCATGCTCGGGCCGCCGCGCGATCAGACCGAGTCGGAGGAGATCCGCCACGAGGTGATCCAGTCCTACGCCTTCGGCTCGATGGTCTCGCTCGACGAGCGGGCTGCCATCATCCGGGCCGGCTTCGACGAGCGGCGGCTCGACTACCGCGCGCTGTTCTACGCCGTGAACCAGGGCATCCTGCCGTACGCGGACGAGCACGC
>DATILR010000533.1:0-3046 GCA_035476275.1 Binatus sp. (SeqCode)
GGCATTGGCGGCGTTGACGACCAGCAGGTACCGCTGATCGCCCATCCGGAAGACGATGAGGTCGTCCAGTACGCCGCCCTGGTCGTTGCAGAGCAGCGTGTACTGGCCCTCGCCGACGGCAAGCCGCTGCACGTCGTTGACCGTCAGCGCCTGGCAGGCTGCACCGGCCCGGGGGCCGGAGAGCTCGATCTCGCCCATGTGGCTCACGTCGAAGAGGCCGCAGTGCTCCCGCACCGCACGATGCTCCTCGGCGATGCTCCGATAGGAGAGCGGCATTTCCCAGCCGCCGAACTCGGTCCAGCGGGGGCCGAGCAGGCGGTGGGCCTCGTAGAGGGGGGTGTGCGCTACCATCGTAGCCTCAGGCAGCCTCGTGCTCCACGGCGCGCTCGGCGGCCGTCACCGTGTTGTCGAGGAGCATGGCTACGGTCATCGGGCCCACTCCACCCGGCACGGGTGTTATCCAGGACGCCCGTTCCCGGGCGACGGCAAACTCGACGTCGCCGCAGAGCTTGCCGTCCGGGCCGCGGTTGATGCCCACGTCGATGACCACCGCACCCGGCCGGATCCACGCACCGCGCACGAGACCCGCCTGTCCGGTCGCTGCCACCACCACGTCCGCGCGGCCGATCTCGGCGCCCAGGTCGGCGGTCCGCGAGTGGCACATCGTGACCGTGGCATGGCGCTCGAGCAGGAGCAGGGCGACGGGTTTCCCCACCAGCACGCTGCGTCCCACGACCACGGCGCGCGCACCCTTCAACTCGATCCCGGTCTGGTCGAGGAGACGCATCACCCCGAGCGGCGTACAGGGCCGGAGACCCGGCTGGCCGGCCAGCAGCCGACCCTGGCTCGAGGGATGCAGCCCGTCGACGTCCTTCCCCGCGGGCAGGGTCTCGATCACCCGCTGGGCATCGAGGCGTCCGGGCAACGGCAGCTGAACGAGGATACCGTGGACGTCCGCACGGCGGCCGAGGTCGCGCACCAGGGCGATCAACTCGGCCTCCGTCGTGGTGGCCGGAAGGCGATGGCCGAAGGAGCGGAGTCCCACCTCTTCGCAGGCCCGCTCCTTGTTGCCGACGTAGAGGCGCGATGCTGGATCGTCGCCCACGAGGACGGTGGCCAGCCCCGCGACGACACCTCGCGCCGCGAGACGCGCGACGCGCTCGCGCACCTCGCTCCGCACCGCCGCCGCCACCGCCTTGCCGTCGATCGTCTGTCCCACGGAGGAGATCCCGGCCGAACCTTCGACCTTTTATAGAAAGCGCCGGGGCAGAGGCAAGCCTCGCGCGGAGAGCATCACGTCCGCGCGCGTGCTACACTCGCGTCCGTGACGATCGGAGTGCCGCGCGAGATCAAGGACGAGGAGAATCGCGTCGCACTCACGCCGAGTGGCGCGGGCGCATTCGTGGCGCATGGCCACGAGGTGCTGGTCGAGCGGGGGGCGGGCGTCGGCTCCCGGCTTCCCGATACGCTCTACCGGGACGCCGGCGCCACGCTCACCGACGCGCCGACGGCCTGGGAGCGCGCCGACATCGTGCTCAAGGTGAAGGAGCCGCTGCCGAGCGAGTACCCGTACTTCCGACCGGGGCTGGTGCTCTTCACGTACCTGCATCTGGCCGCCAATCCCGAGCTCTCGCGGATCTTGCTCGAGCGGCGCGTGCGGGGGCTCGCGTACGAGACCGTGCAGCTGGACGATCATTCGCTCCCGCTGCTCGCGCCCATGAGCGAGATCGCCGGTCGGCTCGCCATCCAGGTCGGCGCCTGGTGCCTACAAGCGCAGAACGGTGGCCGCGGCGTGCTGCTCTCGGGCGCTTCCGGCGTGCGTCCCGCGAAGGTGGTGATCCTCGGGGCCGGGATCGCGGGGACGAACGCCTGCAAGATGGCCACCGGCATCGGAGCGCACGTGTCGATTCTCGACGTGAACCCCGCCAAGCTCCGCTACGTCCACGACATCCTCGGCGGGCACGTCATGACGGTCATGTCGAACCGCGCCAACATCGAGGAAGAGGTGACCGCCGCAGATCTGACGGTCGGGACGGTGCTCATTCCCGGCGCGCGCGCACCGCGGCTTCTGCCGCGCGATCTGGTGGGGGCGATGCGTCCCGGCGCCGCGCTGGTGGACCTCTCCATCGACCAGGGCGGCTGCGCCGACACCTCGCGCCCGACCACCCATGCCCGCCCGACGTACGTCGAAGAGGGCGTGGTGCACTACGCGGTGACCAACATGCCGGGCATCGTCCCCAACACCGCCACCCTGGCGCTCACCAACGCCACGCTGTCGTACGCCCTCGAGATCGCGGATCACGGTCTCGCGGCCGCGCTCCGCCGAAGCCCGTCGCTCCGCCGCGCCTGCAATGTCCTCGACGGTCACGTCACCCATCCCGCCGTCGCGGAGGCCCTCGGCCTGACCGCCGTGCCCCCCGAGGAGATTGTTTAGATTCCGGGGGCCCGTCCAGTGCTCGCCCGCTGCGCGGGCTGCGCGCTTCCGATGCCCCCGGACCCCCGTCGCCGCGCGCTGACGCGCGCGGCTCCATGTGATTGCTCGCGCCTGTCGGCGCTCGGGTCCTGCTGCGCGCGGCAAAGCCGCGCGCAGCACACGTCCTTCCGGAGGCAGGGAGGGATGCTGAAGAAGCATCGTCGTACCCAGGTACCGGACGGGGGCGGGGGACCCCCGAGCGGCGCCTGTGAGGTCGCGCCCAGGACGCTCGCGCTAGCTTCCGACACCGCTCGCGACCGAACCGAAGCCGAGCGGGGGTCCCCTGCCCCCGTCCGCGCGCCCCACGAACTCCGCTTCGTCAGCGCAGAAGCTGTAACCCCAGCTCGCGGAGCTGCGCCGGATCCACCGGCGTGGGCGCGTCGGTCAGCGGGCAGACGGCCCGCTGGGTCTTCGGGAAGGCGATCACCTCGCGGATCGAGTCGGCACCGGCCAGCAGCATCACCAGGCGGTCGAGTCCGAAGGCGATTCCGCCGTGCGGCGGCGCCCCGAAGCTGAGCGCCTCGAGCAGGAAGCCGAAGCGCTCGTGCGCCTCCTGCTCCGACATGCCGAGCA
>DATILR010000534.1:0-5982 GCA_035476275.1 Binatus sp. (SeqCode)
GCCCTCGACGTGGGCGAGGCGCGCATCGGGATCGCCGTGAGTGACGAGCTCGGGATCACGGCACAGGGGGTGGGGGTGGTACAGCGGCGAGGCGGACGCCACGACCTCGAGGCCCTGGCCGAGCGCCTCGCGCCCTACCAGCCCGAGCGGCTCGTCGTCGGGCTGCCCCTCAACATGAACGGCACGGAGGGCCCGCAGGCGGAGAAGGTGCGCGCCTTCGCTACGCGGGTGGCCGAGCACCTCGCCCTGCCGCTCGAGTTCTCCGACGAGCGGCTCACCACGGTCGCCGCGGAGCGCACCCTGCTGGAGGCTGATCTGAGCCGCCGGCGGCGTCGGGACCTCATTGACCAGGTCGCCGCGACCCTGATCCTCCAGACGTACCTGGACCGCCGCTCGTGACGGGCTCCCGATTGCTCTCCGGCCTCGGGGTCGCTCTCGCCCTGCTCGCGAGCGGGGGGGTGGCACTGGTAGCCCACGACCTCCGGCGCGCTGGCCCGCCTCGCTCGGAGCCCGCCGTCGTCTCGATCGACGAGCACGCGCGCTTTGCGAAGGTCGCGCACGATCTCCGTCGGCAGGGCCTGCTCCGCCATGCCTGGCCCTTAATCGTCTGGGCCCGGCTGAGCGGGCGGGATCGCGCCGTGCACTGGGGCGAGTATCTGATCACCACGCCCCTTTCCCCCCTCGAGCTGCTCGCGCGCCTGACGGCTCCCCCCGATGCGCTCCACCCGCTCACCGTCCCGGAGGGGCTCACCGTGCGCGACGTCGTGAGTCTCCTCGCCGGCTCCGGCTTCGGATCGGAGGAGAGCTTCCTCTGCCTCCTCGAGGATCGGCGCTTCCTCGCCTCGGAGGATCTCCCGCCCGAGGGCGCCGAGGGCTATCTCTTCCCCGACACCTATACCTTCCCGCTCGCCACTCCCCAGGCCCGCATCCTCAGGGGGATGATCCACCGCTTCCACGAGGTCGCGGGCGCCGACTTCGCGCGGCGCGCCGCCGACCTCGGGCTGACGGAGCATCAGGCCGTGACCTTAGCCTCGCTCGTCGAGGCCGAGACCGGGCGCGAAGAGGAGCGCCGCCTAGTCGCGGCCGTGTTCCTCAACCGCCTCCACATCGGGATGCCGCTTCAATCGGACCCGACGGTCCTCTACGGCCGCGAGGACCACGACCGCACCATCACCCGCGCCGATCTCCACCGCCCCACGCCCTTCAACACCTACACCATCCCCGGGCTACCGCCGACGCCCATCGGCAATCCGGGACGGGCGGCGCTCGAGGCCGCCGTCGACCCCGCGCCCGTCGACTACCTCTACTTCGTCGCCCGGGGCGACGGCACGCACCAGTTCTCCCGCACGCTCGCGGCACACTCGACCGCCGTCGCACACTTTCAGCGCCACGACCGCCACTGATGCGCGCCGGGCCGGCGCTCGTCACGCGCCGGGCTGCGGGGGGACAGCCGGGGGTGCGGCGCTCGGTTGCGTGCGGAGCTCCTGCAGCACCGATGAGGCCTTGGCGCGGAGCTCGGTCGCGCGCGCGAGCGTGATGACGCGGAGGACCAGCTCGTCCGAGTGTCCGCCCGCGAGCCCGCGGACGAGCGAGGCAAGGTCGGCGTTGCTCATCGAGGTGAGCCCCGAGATGACGGCCGCCTTGAACTCCGGCTCCGCCTCGATCGCCTGCAAACCGACCCGGACCGCCTCGGTGCGCAGCAGGACGTCGTCGGAATGGAGGGCGACGTCACCCAGCTGCGGGAAGGTCGCCAACGGGGAGCCGAGCACCTCCGAGAGTCGGCCCTGTATGGGAACCGGTGGGTGCATTTCGAAGAGCCCGGCGAGGGCGGGGAGCGATGCGGGAGGAGTGCCCGCCGGGGGCGCGGTCGGCGGCGGGGTCGCGCCCGGGGGGGGTGCGGCGAGCGGGCCGCCCATCAGGCGGACGGCCTTCAGGCGGCCGCCGTCGCCGTAGATGAGGGCGAAGTTCTGCTCGCCGAGCAGACGGTGGAGCGCCTCGGGAAGGGGCACGTCCTCGAACTCGGCGGTGATCTCGCGGCGGTCCCGCACCTCACCGCGGATCTCGGCTCCTGTCTGCTGGCCGAGCTGGGTCAGCACCTCGTCCACCGGGACCCGCGTGACGCGCACGGTGAGGGCGTCCTTCTGATACTGGACGACGCGATCTGGCGCCTCGTCCGCCGCCACGTTCCGGCCCGCTACCAGGGCCGCCAGGGCGAGCCCGCCGCCGACGATCCAGCAGATCGCCCCCGGAAACCGCATGCGACGAAGGCTAGCCGCGCGCGTCCTCACCCGCAACCGCCACATTTCATCCCTCCCCCCCACCCGCACGCTGGCGCGCGAAGAGCGTGCGAAGATGCTGCAGGGTGTCCGCCTCGGCCGGCGTCTTGTCGTCCCGGATCCGGGTGATGCGTGCGAAGCGGAGCGCCAGTCCCCCCCGGTAGCTCGGGCTCCGCTGCAGGTCGCTGAACAAGACCTCCACCACCACGCGCGGCTCGACGAACACCGTCGCACCTTCCTCGCCGACGGCGAGCGCGGACAGGCGCTCGGTCATGGCGCGGAACTCCCCGTCGGTCAGTCCCTTGAAGGTCTTGCCGACGGGCTCGAACCGTCCCGTCTCCGCGTCCCGGGCGGCCAGATGGTAGTTGCTGAGCCATCCGTGGCGCCGCCCGTACCCCCGATCCGCCGCCACGACCACGAGGTCCACGCTCGTCGCCCGCTTCACTTTTATCCAGCCTCTACCCCGGACCCCGGGCGTGTAGGGCGCCGTGAGGCCCTTCACCATCACGCCCTCGAGGCCATCCGCGATCGCACGGCCGTAGAACGCTTCGGCCGCCGCCGCATCCTCGGGGACCAGCCGGCGCACGGTCGGGAGGCCGCCCCGCACCTGCTCGAGGATCGTCCACCGCTCGGCGTACGGGCGGTCGAGGAGCGAGGTCTCGCCCACCCGGAGCGCCTCGAACAGCTCGAGCCGCACTGGCACCTCGGTCACCAGGCGCGCGACGTCCTTCACCCGACGAAAGCGGCGCATCAGCTCCTGGAAGGGCAGCGGGCGTCCCGCGCCATCGACGGGAACGACCTCGCCCTCGAGAATCGCGGCCGGAGCGGCGAGGTGCTGCATGACCGAGGCGACCACGTCGGGCAAGCTCGGCGTCAGCTCCTGCAGACGCCGGGAGTAGAGCCGGCAGACCGCTCCCTCGCGGTGGAGCTGCACGCGCGCGCCGTCGAGCTTCTCCTCGATGCCGGCTCCGCCCGCGAAGAGGGCGATCGCCTCGCTGGCCGACTCCGCGCTCTGCGCGAGCATCGGACGGAACGGCCGGAAGTAGGCGAGCGGGCTGGGCGGCAGCGCTTGCCCGCGGTGGGCCAGGACCCGGGCCGCCACCTCCGCCACATCGCCGAGACTCTGGTGCGTCCGCTCGACCGCGCGGCGATCACCCCCGGCGAGGAGTGCCAGCGCATCGAGCACCACACCTTCCGCTACACCCGTCCGCATCTCGCGGATCAGGTTCTTCGCCACGTATTTGCCTTCGACGGGGGTGAGGAGCCCGAAGAGGTCCCCCAGCAGCCGCTCCTTCCGGGCACGGGAGCCCGGTCCCCGCTCGCGGCCGAGCGCGCGAAGGCGATCCTCCACCTCGCGCACGGAGAGCATGGAAGGCTCGGGGCTCGACGGCCGCTCGCGCAGCAGACGCTCCACCGCCTGGCCGAAATCGACCGCGTCGTCCCAGAGCCCCGGCGCCACATGCTCCGCACCCACCAAGCGGACGAGCACCGGCCAGAGGGTCGCGCCGCTCACCGCGATCTCGCCGCGGCCCGCCTGCCCCAGCAGCAGCCGCACGGCCGGCCGTACGTCCTCCTCAGCAAGGCCGCCGAGGAAGTCCGCCAGCCGCTGCGCCAGGGCGCGGCGGCTCCGGATCTGGCCGAGCGCATCGCAGAGCAGGGCGACCTCTCGAAAGCTCGTCACGCCGCCCCAGGAAAGAGGCGGCCGCCGCGGCCGTCAAGCCGGTCGACAGGCGGCGAGGCTGCAATCGCCCCGCCCGATCGGCCGGCCCCCGAGGAGCCGGCACGCGCGACGGCTCCCCAGCCGTCGCCGCGCCCGCAGCTCGACGCAGATGGGCCCCGGCGGGACGTCGGGGATCGCGAGCTCGAGGCAGCAGCGTGTCGTCCGTGACGCCGCGGGGGCACCCGCGGGCACCACCGTCAGGGAGGCGAGAAGCAGGAGCGTCGTCGTGCATCGCATCGTCCAACCTCCGGAAAAGGCTGTGCTCTGCTTCCCTCTGTCGGTCGGGGGCAGCCCGCACAATGCCTGTGGCCGGAGCACTTCCCGCGAACATTGCGTTTCGCCTTTCCTTCGCTTACGCTGGCGCCTTCCCCGTCGAGAAGGCACCCGATGGTCACCAAGCGGCAGAAGCAGATGCTCGACTACCTGCAGTCGTTCATTGCCGAGCACGGCTATGCGCCCACCCTGGAGGAGATCGGGCAGCACTTCTCACTGGCCTCGCTCGCCACGGTGCACAAGCATCTGGGGAACCTCGAGCGGAAGGGTTTCATCCGGCGCCTGCGCCACCGGAGCCGCGCGCTCGAGGTGACACCCGAGGACCGCGTGCGAGCGGTGAGCATTCCGCTCCTCGGGCGCGTGGCGGCGGGGACGCCGATCGAGCCGGTGGAGACGCCCGAGATGCTCACGCTCCCCGAGGACTTCCTGCCGCGCGGCGAGACCTTCGCGCTCCGCGTCCAGGGCGACTCCATGGTGGGCGAGGGCATCCTCGACGGGGACCTCGTCGTGGTGGCGGCGCGCAGCCACGCCGACAACGGCGCCACCGTGGTCGCCCTCGTGAAGGGTGAAGCGACGGTCAAGAGGTTCCGCCGCCTGGTTGGTGGCCGCGTGCGCCTCGAGCCGGCCAACGAGCGACTCGCCCCGATCGTGGCCCGCGCGAGGGACGTGGAGATCCGCGGCGTCGTCGTCGCCCTCCTCCGGCGGTATCGATAGCCGGCGTATGGCCGAGCCCTTCGCGCTCTACCTCCACGTCCCGTACTGCCGGCACGTCTGCCCGTACTGCGACTTCAATGTGCAGGCGGCCGCCCACCCGCCCGAGGCACGCTACGCCGCCGCGCTCGCGACCGAGCTCGCCGCCGGCGCGGCGCGGGAGCCATGGCGCGGGCGACGGGTGAAGACGGTCTTTCTGGGTGGCGGCACGCCGTCGCTCTTCTCACCGGCGGCGATCGGCGAGATCCTCACCGCCGTCGCGCGATGCTTCGAGGTGGTGGGCGGAGCCGAGATCACGCTCGAGGCGAATCCCGGCACCGTGTCCCACACCACGCTCGCCGGCTACCGCGCCGCGGGCGTGAACCGTGTGTCGCTGGGTGCGCAGTCCTTCCATCCGCATCTCCTGCGGACTCTCGGGCGCGATCACGGCCGGGACGACGTCGCCGCCGCGGTCGAGGCCGCGCGCGCCGCGGGCTTCGCGAACCTGAGCCTCGACCTGATCTTCGGCGTTCCCGGCGCGACGCTGGCCGACTGGGACGCGGACCTCGCGCACGCGCTCGCGCTCGCCCCCGCGCACGTCTCGACCTACGCGCTCACCTTCGAGCCCGGCACGCCCTTCCACACCTGGCGTGCGCAGGGCCGCCTCCACCCCGTCGACGAGGACCTGGAGGCCAGGATGACCGATCTCGCGTGCGAACGGCTCGGCGCCGCCGGGTACGAGCGTTACGAGATCTCGAGCTACGCCCGCCCCGGCTTCGCCGCGCGTCACAACCTGAGCTACTGGGACGGGAGCGACTACCTCGGTCTCGGCGCCGGCGCGCACTCGTTCTCCCAGCACCCCACCCCGGGCGTACGCTCGGTCAACGAGCGGTCGCCCGAGCGCTACCTAGTCGCAGTGGAGACAGGCGGTACGGCCGCCGCGAGCGTCGAGCCGCTCACGGACGCGACCGCGCGGGCGGAGTTCTGCCTCACCGGGCTTCGCCAGATCGCCGGGATCGACGT
>DATILR010000535.1:0-7007 GCA_035476275.1 Binatus sp. (SeqCode)
GGCGCGGTTGCCGAGCGAGATGGTGGCGATCTTCTCCTCGGTGGCCGGGTTGAAGACCGGGAAATCCTTCGGCTCGGTCGGCTTCACCCATTTCCCGTCGATGTAGAACTCGCGGCAGTCCTTCATGCTTCTTTCTCCTCCCGGGGGCGCCCGGTGCGGGCGGCTAGTCGCTTGCTTAGCGCACGTCGCCCGTCGTTGTCACCTGTCCCGTGGCGTCGAGCCGACGTCCACGCTAAGGGACGTCGCATCGTGAGACGTCTCGTATGGGGCCTCCTGGCCGCGCTTCTGCTACTTCCGCCTCGCCCGGCCGCGGCCGACGAGGTCCTCGTCTTCGCCGCCGCGAGCCTCACCGACGCGCTCCAGGAGCTCGGGACGGCCTACGAGCGCGCGTCCCATGAGCACGTCACGTTCAACTTCGGAGCCTCGAGCGACCTGGCGCGTCAGATCCTGGCCGGCGCTCCCGCCGATATCTTCTTCTCGGCCGACGTCGCCCGCATGGAGGAGCTCGAGAAGGCCGGCCTGGTGGACCGGTCGGAGCGGCGGAACGTCCTCTCGAACACCCTGGTGATCGTCACGCCGGCCGATGCGAAGACCGCGCTCTCCCAGCCCGCCGATCTGAAGGGCGTCGGCCGCATCGCCCTCGCGAACCCCGACTCGGTGCCCGCGGGCATCTACGCCAAGTCCTATCTCAAGTCGCTCGGCCTCTGGGACGCGCTCGAAGCCAAGGTGGTCCCCACGCTCGACGTGCGGGCCGCGCTCGCCGCCGTGGAGGGCGGTCACGCCGACGCCGGCATCGTCTACGCCACTGACGCTGCGATCTCGAAGAAGGTCCGGGTCGCCGTGCGGGTCCCGCGGGAGCAGGGTCCGCCCATCATCTATACGCTGGCGCCCCTCAAACGATCGACCAAGTCCGCGACGCGGGCTCTCGCGCGCTATCTCGCCTCCCAAGAGGCGGCGCCCACCTACACGCGGTACGGCTTCATCGTCCTCCCCGCCGAATAGCCGTGTTGACCGGGGCGGAGCTGGCTATCGTCGGATTCACGCTCCGCATCGCGGCGCTGGGGACGGCTCTCATCCTCGTTCCCGGCATCCTCGTCGCGCTCGCGCTTGCACGCTACCGGGGGCCCGGGAAGAGCATCCTCGAGACGATCCTCGCGCTGCCGCTCGTGCTGCCGCCGACGGCGGTCGGCATGGTGCTGCTCTCGCTCCTCGCGCGACGAGGTCGCGTCGGCCGCTGGCTGGATGCCGCCGGCATCGAGATCGTCTTCACCTGGAAGGCGGTGCTGCTGGCGACCATGGTGATGGCGTTCCCGCTCCTCGTCCGCTCGGCGCGCACCGGGTTCGAGGAGGTCGATCCCCGCCTGATCGGCCTGGCGCGCACGCTTGGCTGTGGGCCGGTGGCAGCGTTCTTCCGGGTGACGCTGCCTCTCGCGTGGCGGGGCATCCTCGCCGGCACCGTGCTCGCCTTCGCGCGTGCGCTCGGCGAGTTCGGCGCGACGATCATGATCGCCGGCAACATCCCCGGGCGGACGCAGACCCTCGCGCTCGCGATCTTCCAGGCGAGTCAGGTGGGCCACGACGACCGCGCGCAGGTCCTGGCGGGAGTGACGGTCCTGCTCGCGTTCGTCACGCTCTGGACCGCCGAGGTCTTCACCCGGCGGCGGGCCCGGCGTACGGCGACGTGATCGAGCTCGGGCTCGAGCTGCCGCTCGCCCGCTTCTCCCTGCGTGTCGATGCGCAGCTCGGGGGCGGCATCACGGCCATCATGGGCCCTTCCGGGTCGGGGAAGACGTCGCTCCTGGAAGCCATCGCGGGTCTCCGTCCGAGGACGCGGGGGCGGATCGTGGTGAACGGGACCACGCTCCTCGACACGACCGCCGGCGTCCGGATCCGGCCAGAACGCCGCCGGGTAGGCTACGTGCCGCAGGACGCCGGGCTCTTTCCGCATCTCACGGCGCTGGACAACGTCCGCTTCGGGGCGCGCGGGGCGACCGATCGCGTGCGCGCGGCCATCGAGACGCTCGAGCTGACACCGCTCCTCTCCCGGCATCCGGCAACCCTCTCGGGCGGCGAGAAACAGCGCGTCGCGCTCGCCCGGTCGCTGGCGAGCGATCCGCGGCTCCTGCTGCTCGACGAGCCGCTCGCGGCGCTCGACGTCGGACTGCGCGAGCGCATCGTCCCCTACCTCCTCCGTATCCACGACGAGTGGCGGGTGCCGGTCCTGTACGTCACGCACGGCGTGGGCGAGGCGCTCACCCTCGCGGAGTCCGTGCTGCTCCTGCGCGAGGGCACGGTGGAGGCTCATGGTCCCGCGCTGGAGCTCCTTTCCCGTCCCGCGATCTCGCGAGCCGCCGAGGCCGGCATCGAGAACCTTCTCACCGGAAGAGTCGTCGCCCACGACGAGGAGGGCGGAACAACCCGCGTCGCTCTCGACGACGGGACGGTACTCTCGGTTCCGTTCCTCTCAGCGCGGCGTCCAGGGGACGCCGTCAGCCTGGCGATCCGTGCCGAGGACATCGTGGTGGCGACCGAGCCGGTTCACGGCCTGTCCGCCCGAAACGTCATCGAGGTGCGCATCGCGGCGATCGACCGGGTCGGGCACGACGCACTCCTGCGGTGTGCCCGAGTCGCCGGAGGCCGGCCGTGGCTCGTCCGAATCACGCCGTCGGCGGTCGCCTCGTTGGGCTTGGTGACCGGGCAGGCGGTGCGGCTCGCGATCAAGAGTCATTCGTTCCGGGTACTCTAGTAACTTGCGCTGAGGTGAGGGGCGCCCGGCTTCCGCCCGACCGCGAAGAACACGGCCCTCACTGTGCCCGGGCAAGACAGTCGAGCAGCCTGGGCGCTGTGCCGAGACGGGCGCGCTCCTCGTGCTCGACGAGTGCCGCTCGGTGCCTTCGTCGGACGGCGAGAGGTGATGGAGACGCTCTCGCGCGACCCGCCGCTCGCGCACGTCACCACCTTCGGGGGACACCCGCTCGCCTGCGCCGCCGGGCTCGCCGCCCTGGAGGTTCTCCTGCGCGACGACCTCCCCGCGCGCGGGGCGGTCCTCGGTGAGCGGCTGCGCGCCGCGCTCGATGCCCTCGTCGGGCGCGGCGGGCTCGTCGCCGTGCGAAGGCTCGGGCTCCTCCTCGGGCTCGAGTTCGCGCGCGCCGACCTCTCGGCCACGTTCGCGCGGATCGCGTGCGCGCTGGGGTAGCGCTCGCTGGCGCGAGCGATGCGCCTCTCGTCGCCGCTGGCGCACCCGCCCGATCACCTGCGTCGCGTCGTTGGAGCTGAGGGCAATCCTGCTGCTCATGGAGCCTGGCGCCTCGCGCGCCATTTTGCCAACGGCGCCCGTTCATGGTTGCTCGTCCTTTGTTCTCCGTCTTCCGCCTGCTCGCGAATTCTTCCCGCTCTCGCAGGCGCCCGGCTCTGGAACGCTTCTTGGTTCCCTCCCCAGCGGGTGCAGAGCGGAAAAAAAGGAGGAGAGCCGCCCGCGTGCGTCGAGCTACTCGAGCACGGGCGGGCCGTCGGACATAGAGTCGAGATAGCATGACATAGCGCCTAATCCCCGCGAGGGGGGCGGAGGACCCAGTCATCTGGGGTGAATCCGGGCTGCCGCGCAGACCCGGACGGGCCAAACGCTCTTGGGCCCGAACCCGTCAGCTAACTTCGCCGGCGTTCAAGGAGCGGGATCAATGCATACCGTGCCTCGAGGGGCCGGGGGAGCGATCCCCCGGCCCCTTTTGCATCCGGCTGGACACCATTCGGGCAATCCCGGACCACGGCGCTGCCCGGAGCGGCCGCGACGCTGCCCACCGTCGATTCCGAGGCGAGCTCGTCATCCGCCGCCGAGCGCGCCAGGAAGGGCACGTCACCCGGCACCTCGACCTCCGTGAACGGAAGCTCGGGAGCACCAGGTTCGATGGTCGAAACGAAGCCTTGTCGCCTCGGCGCGGCACCGGCGAACGAAAGGAGAAGGAGAATGAGAACGTTAGCATCCTTGTTGGCAGTAGCAGGCCTTTTCACGGTACTTGGCTCGAGACTTGCCCTCGCGCAATCCAGCGGCAATTTCAGCGCCACCGGCACCGCAGCGTCCTGCGCGATCGGGACAGGCGGCAATTTCAACGGCGGCACTCAGGTGAAGGTGTTCAGCTCCGACATCTCGACGTCCAACGGGAGCGGCGTCACGCTGGATATCCGGCCCTCGCTGGTGACCGGCCTATTCACCGACACGAAGATCTCAACGACCGTTCCCAGCGCGACGGCCGACGTCGGAATCGAGGTCTGCGTGACGGTCGATGGTAAGAGCGACGGAATACTTCCCAGCAGCTGTGTGGTGTACGATGAGCGCTTTCAGCAGATCAGCAGTAACCTCTTCTCACAGCTCACCGCATGCACCATGGCGCCCACAACCACTGCCTGCACCACGGACGCGGACTGCTCCACCCTCGGAACGGGCTTTACCTGCAGCATCGCCGCGGGTGGGACAACCGGCGTCTGCGTGGGACCCAACCCGCTCTGTGACTTCGACCTGGTCCTGAGCACGTTGTCGGCGCACAGCTTCGACTTCGTCGTTCCCGTGGGGAAGGGAAAGCCTCACCGGGTCGAAGCAAAGTGGTCGGTCATAGGGACCGGTGCTACGACAGGCGCGCACGTGGCGTCTTGCGTGGGTCCGGGCATCCTCACGGTCACCCAGTACAAGGTCTTCAACAACAGCGGCAGCCTGCTCTCATTCTGAGCTTGCACCCGCAGTAGGCACCAGCCGGCGGGCCAGCCCTCAGCGCCGAAGCTGAAAGCTGGCCCGCCGGGGCCAGTGCGCACAGCTTCAACTCAGCGGGGGCGTTTCCGTGTCGAATGTGATGTTCGGGCTCGGTTCGCTCACGGTGGAAGCGGCTCGCTTCGTCAACAGCTTCTCGTTCTAGAGCGGGTATCGTGACCCGGGGTTGGCTCGCCTAGATGATGCCGGCAAGATGATGCTGGAATGATCGCTGACAAGGGAGCCGGGCCGCGATCCGGCGAGCATCCGGCCCGGCTTCCGATCCTGCGCATGGGGTCTCGCGCGGGCCCGGGCGGGAGCCCCGTTCATCCCTCGCCTTGCCCATGTGGTTCGCGCTGGTCGCGCTGCTGATCGTCGCGATCGCGGCGGTGCTGGTGGCACGGCTCGGGCAGGCGCCCGCGCCTTGTCTGCCGCACGCGTACGAGCGTCCGCCGCGGCCGGGCACCTTCGCGGCACGGGCGATCGATCCGCTGCCGCCCGTGGTGTGCGACCCGCCCACGATCGAGGCGCAGTCGGCGGAGTGGCGGGCGGCGATGGGCGAGATCGGCGGGCGGCTGCGCCGTGCCGGCGTGCGCCGTGTGATCTTCGTGCACGGTACGTTCGTCGGGCACGATCCGACCACCGTCTTCGGGGCGCTCGAGGGGCTCCTCGCCGCACTCAGTCCGCCGCTCGTGCTCGGGCTGAAGCAGCTCACCAAGGCGCCGAGCGATCGCGTGCTCGGCGATCTCGGCAACTACACGCCCGAGTACGTCGCACTCTTCGAGGCGGCGACGGGCGTGGCCGCCGAGCGCTACGTCTGGTGCTCGGCGAACCACCACTTCGCGCGTCTGCGCGGCGCCGCCCGCCTACTCGGCCTCCTCGCCGACGGGGGGCGGGCGCGTCTCCTGCTCATCGGGCACAGCCACGCGGCCCAGCTGTTCGCGCTCTTCACCCAGCTCGTCTATCCGGCGCGCACCGCCCCGAGGCTCTGGGCGGTGCTGCGCGAGGCGGGCGAGCCGGTGGACCGGCTGGCGGCGGCGGCGCGGGCGGCCGCGCGGGCGCGGATCGACATCGCCACCTTCGGTGGGCCGCCGCGCTACAGCTGGGCCCCGAGCCGACGCTGTCGCGTGGTCCACGTGATCAACCACCGCGGCGCCGAGCCGCGCGCTGGCGCGCTCGGCGGCGCGCTCTACACCGAGGGCGGCGACTACGTGCAGCAGTTGGGCATCGCGGGCTCGGACGTGCCGCCAGGCAGCGCGAAGGAGCGCGAGCTCACCGCGCGCCTCGACGCGATCCTCGGCGCGGGCTGCGACCCGAGGGCGTGGCGGGAGCACCTGCGTCACGGGGCGCGCGTGCCGCATCACGGCTTCACCTGGCTCGTCGACTACGGCGACCGTGCCGCGAGCGTGCTTCCGAACTGCCTCGGGACGCTCTTCGGGCACGGCGTCTACACCACCTACGAGGCGATGCTGTTCAACGCCCGCTTGCTGGCGGACCACTTCTACCGTTGACACCCGTGTGATAGCCGCGCTCGAAAGCGCGCTGGGAGGATGCGAGGACGACTCCGATGATGCGCCTCTACGACTACCTGCCCTCCGCCTCGACGCGCCGGGTCGGGAGTTATCTGCCCCGCGCCGCGCCGGGGGGCTCGGGGAAGGTCCGGTTCGGACGTTCCGTCAACTGCGCAGAATTGTCGCGACTACGCCCCACGAATCCGTGGGAATGACGCGGCGGGTCGGGTTGAGCCTCTCAACGGGCAGGCTCCGGTAGAGGAAGAACGCGGCGGTATCCGCGTCAGTTTACTCGCGGCTGCGCCCCGGGTGCAGTAGTTCCCAGGGCTGCAGGGCGCGAGGCCGGGAGCTGGGGCCAGGGCGGCGGGGCGTCCCTGACGTCGTGATCGGGCTTTTGGCCCCAATGGTGCCCTGATCGGAGCTACGCTCTCACTTTCGGCTGGTGCTCCCCTGGTGGTGTCCTCTTTCCTGCCGGCTTGCCCGGCTGGGTGTGAATCACCCGGAAGATCTACACCGCCTTTTCTCTATTTTCCCACCCGCTGATCACCCTCCTTCTTGACGGCTCGTGAAGCCATGCGCTATCGGACCCAAGGCTAACCCAAACGGCTGATCGGACGCTCGGGTGCTGGAGATGCACCGCATGAAGCTTCCCAAGTTAAACTGCCTCGGCATCGCACTGGCCCTGAGTGCATTCGCGGTCCTGCCGCCGCGCATCGCCACGGCGTCCATGAAGGAGTGCCGGCGGGCCTGCGAGGACG
>DATILR010000536.1:0-2639 GCA_035476275.1 Binatus sp. (SeqCode)
ACGGCGCCGGCGTGTGCCTGGGCACGCCGAACCTGGCGTCCTGCAACGACGGCAACGCCTGCACCGCGCCGGACGTGTGCACGGCCGGCGCTTGCGTCGGCGGGGCGGCGGTCAACTGCAACGACGGTAACCCGTGCACGATCGACACCTGCGCTCCGGCGACCGGCTGCGTGCACACCCTCATTGGGGGCTGCAAAATCTGCACGCCCACGACCTGCGCCGCGCAGGGGAAGAACTGCGGCACGATTCCCGACGGTTGCGGGGGCACGCTCACCTGCGGCGTCTGCACCGCGCCGCAAACCTGCGGCGGGGCTGGCGTCGCGAACGTCTGCGCCGTACCCCTCCCGCCGGCGACCCTGACCCTGACCGCCAGCGGCCGCGCCGGCGAGACTATCTCCTCCACCCCGGCCGGGCTGAGCGTCCGCGTCGGGACCACCGGCTCCGCCAGCTTCCCTGGCGGGTCCCGCATCACCCTCCGCGACACCAACGGCCGGTCCGTCATCTGGTCGGGGGTGTGCAGCAGCGCGGGCAACAAGACCCCGAGCTGCACCTTCACCTTGACCGCCAACGCCTCCGAGACCGGGAACGTCCAGTAGCAAGTCTCTAAGATTCCAGCGAGGCGCACAGGGGCCCGACGACCCAAGGTCGTCGGGCCCCTGCCGTTTCACGGTGGGCCACCGGCACGGCACAGACCCGCGTTTCATTGCATGGTCGGCCCGGTGACGCATCCGAGCAACCCGTCGTCGCAACGAAGCTGTCGATCGCGCCTGTCGCTTGCCGTCCCTGCTCCTGCACGGCATCCTGACAGGTTCAATGCTGCAGCTCGCCGGCATCGCCAAGCGGTACGGCTCCCAGCTCGTCCTCGACGACGTGACGTGGACCGTGCCCGACGGCGCCCGCGTGGGACTCACGGGGCCGAACGGCGCCGGCAAGTCGACCATCCTCCGCATCATCGCGGGAGAGCTCGAGCCGGATCGGGGGACCGTCGCCATGCCCCGCGGCATGCGCGTCGGCTACCTCCCGCAGCACGTGCTCGGCACGCGCGGCGTGACGGTGCTCGCGCAGGCGCTCACCGCCTTCGCCGATCTCCACGCGCTGGCCGAGCGGCGCAGCGAGCTGGAGCATGCGCTCGCCACGGTCGCACCCGAGAAGCCCGAGTACGCGGCGCTCCTCGAGCGGTACACCGCCGTCTGCGAGGAGTGGGATCACCGCGGGCGCTACGACACCGACGCCGAGGCGGAGGCGGTGCTGCGCGGCCTCGGGTTCGACGCGGACGACCTCGAGCGTGACTGCGGCGAGCTCTCGGGCGGCTGGCAGATGCGGGTCGCGCTCGCGCAGCTGCTGCTGCGCCGTCCCGATCTGCTCCTGCTCGACGAGCCCACCAACTACCTCGACCTCGAGGCCCGGACGTGGCTCGAGGAATTTCTCGCAGCCTATCCCGGGACGCTGATCATGGTGGCGCACGACCGCTACTTCCTCGACGTCACCGTGAACCACATCGCCGAGGTTCTGCACGGGCGCGTGACCGACTACCCGATGGCCTACAGCCGTTACCTCGACGAGCGCGAGCAGCGCCTCGAGCTGGCGCGCGCCGCGTACGAGCAGCAGAAGACGGAGATCGAGCGCATCGAGGCATTCGTCCACCGCTTCCGCTATCAAGCGTCGAAGGCGGCGCTCGTCCAGAGCCGGGTGAAGCAGCTCGAGAAGATCGAGCGGCTGCCGCCGCCCGACGGCCACGAACGGATCCTCAAGATCAAGCTGCCCGAGTCACCGCGGAGCGGGCGGGCCGTGCTCGAGCTGGTGGGAGCCGGCAAGGCCTACGCGAACGTGCAGGTCTACGAGGACGCGCACGTGCTGGTCGAACGCGGCCAGCGGATCGCGATCGTCGGCCCGAACGGGGCCGGCAAGACCACCCTGCTGAAGCTCCTCGCGGGCGTGCTGCCGCTCGACGGGGGCGAACGGCGCGTCGGCCACCGGGTCGCGCTCGGCTACTTCGCCCAGGACCACGCCGAGATCCTCGATCCCGAACGCACCGTGCTCGAAGAGGTCACGAGCGCCGCCTCGGTCGACACCGTGCCCCACGTCCGCACGCTGCTCGGTGCGTTCCTCTTCTCCGGTGACGCCGTCGAGAAACGCGTGGGCGTGCTCTCCGGCGGCGAGCGCAGCCGGCTCGCGCTCGCCAAGCTCCTCGTCGAGCCGACCAACTGCCTCCTGCTCGACGAGCCCACCAACCACCTCGACCTGACGGCCAAGGAGGTGCTGCTGGACGCGCTCCTCCGCTACGCGGGGACGCTCGTCCTGGTGGCGCACGATCGCTATCTCCTCGACCGGCTGCCGACGCACGTGATCGAGGTCGGGCACCGCGACGCGGTGCGCTACGTGGGTAACTACGAGGACTACCTCCGGGCGAAGGCGACGGCCGCCCTGGCCGCGTCGACCCCGGTGGCGCCGGCACGCGCCGTCGCGCGTTCCAAGCGCTAGGGCTCGCTAGCGACGCCCGCGGCCGCGCGGGGCGCGAAACGTCGTCTGCCCTCCCGGCGGTGGTACGGGCTTCACGGCCAGCCGGTGATCCGGCATCGGACGGAAGAGCATCGTGTCACAGGCGCGTTTCAGACGGAGCCGCAGCTCGTTGCGGGCGA
>DATILR010000537.1:0-5036 GCA_035476275.1 Binatus sp. (SeqCode)
GCTCGCTTCGAGCGCACGAGGGCGATCAGGTCGCCGAAGGTGTGCACGCCCTCGGCTTCCGCGTCATCGATCGACACGCCCAGTCGCTCCTCGAACGCCATCACCAGCTCCACCACGTCGAGCGAATCTGCCCCCAGCTCGACGGCCAGGTCGGTGTCGGCGCGGATGCGCTCGGGCGCAACCTTGAACTTGCTCGCGATCATGCTGCGTAGCTCCAGGGTGAGTTCGTCCATGGCGGGCTTTCCTATAGACGATGCCCTGCGGGGGGAACCCGGTCGCGGTGCCGAAGGGTGCAGGAAGTGACGAGATCAGGTGCCCAACGGCACAACGGGGACGCCGCGCCCCGACGCCGTCCCGGGCTCCCGTCTGAGGAGGAGCCGCCGGTTCTCTACCAGCTCGATCTCCCCGCTGCGTCGCAGCTCGGCCACGCAGCGGCTCACCTTCGCGCGCGACCCCACCACCAGCTGTGCCAGGTCGGCGTGCGTGAGCGGGAGGTCGATGAGCGTTCCCGCCGCGCGGGGTTCACCGAAGTCGTGCGCCAGCATCTCGAGCTCGTGCAGCAGCCGCTCCCGGAGCGGCATGGTGAGGAGGAGGCACTTCTCGTAGAGCAGCCGCGAGAGCGCACGCCAGCTGTAGGCCATCAGCTGGAGCGCGTTGCCCGGCGGAAGACCGGCGAAGACGTTGGTGATCACCTCCTGGCTCATCATCGCGACCAGGGCGGGTACGTGCGCGACCGCGCCGAACTGCCGCACCCGCGACCGATCGAAGAGCGAGGCCAGACCGAAGAACTGCCCCGGGCGGACCATCTGCACCAGCACCGGAAAGCGACGTTGCCCGGGGCAGATCACCTTCACCGCGCCCGCGACCAGGAAGTTCGCCAGGTCGTGCGTGTCCTCGGCCGCGAAGATCTGCTGTCCGGCCCTCCAGTGCGTCACCTGCGACTGGGAGACGAGCGCCTCGATCGCGGACGCCGTGAGACCGAGGCGGCCGGCGTGTAGGGACAGGAGTGAGCGCAGCGTCGCCTTCGCCGGGGTGGGGCCGATCGTCATGTGGGGAGGCTGCCCAATAACAACTTTGCGGGGGTCGAGCGAGGCGGCGAGATCGGAAGGGGTCCCCTACTCCGCGAGCAGTCCCAGCACCTCGCGCTGCAGTGCGCCATTGGTCGCGACGGCTTCGCCGCTGTGGATCGTGCGCCGGCCGCGCCAGTCGGTGAAGTGTCCTCCCGCCTCCTCGACGATCGGCACGAGCGCCGCGCAGTCCCAAACCGCCATCACGGGATCGAGCGCGATCTCCGCGCGTCCGGTCGCGACCAGCATGTAGCCGTAGCAATCGGCCCAGGTGCGCTGGAGCTGCGTGCGGGAGGACAGCCGCTCGTAGGCGCCAGAGCGCGCGCGGGCCGAGCGCTCGTCGGTCACCACGAGCAACGCGTCCTCGAGCCGGCTGACGGTCGACACGTGACACGTTCGCCCGTTCCAGCGGCAGCCCTCTCCGCGGGCGGCGGTGATCAGCTCGTCCAGGGCGGGAAGGTAGACGACGCCGACGAGCGGCTCGCCGTACGCCTCGACGCCCACCAGCGTGCCGAAGAGCGGCACGCCCCGGACGAACGTCCGGGTGCCGTCGAGCGGATCGACGATCCAGCGGAAGGGCTGGCGTCCGGGCTTCTCGCCGCTCTCCTCCGCGAGGATCGCGTGCCCGGGATACGCGCCCTCGATGATCCGGCGCATGAGGGCCTCGGCCTCCCGGTCGGCCGCGGTGACCGGGCTGCCATCGGCCTTCCACTCGACCGGCTCGCCGCTGTTGAAGTAGGCGAGGGTCCGGCGCCCGCCGGCCAGCGCCGCCTCGACCGCGACCTCCAGCAGGTCCCGGAGGGCCGGCTCAGGCAATCATCCCTCGGAGCACGTAGGGGAGCAGCCCACCATGGCTGTAGTACGCCACGTCGTCGGGGGTGTCGACACGCGCGATCGCCGTGAACGTCTTCTCACGCCCGCTCTGATCGCGCGCGCGGACCATGAGCCGCTTCTGCGGCGCGAGGTTCTCCGCCAGGCCCTCGATGTCGTAGATCTCGGTGCCGGTGAGACCGAGCGAGACGGCGGACTGTCCCGCCTCGAACTCGAGCGGCATCACGCCCATGCCGACCAGGTTCGAGCGGTGGAAGCGCTCGTAGCTCTCGGCGATGACAGCGCGCACGCCGAGGAGGAGCGTCCCCTTCGCCGCCCAGTCGCGCGAGGAGCCGGTGCCGTACTCCTTGCCGGCGATCACGACCAGCGACACGCCCTCGTCGCGGTAGCGCATCGCCGCATCGTAGATCGCGAGCCGCTCGCCGGAAGGCTGGTGTACCGTCCATCCGCCCTCAACGCCGGGGACGAGACGGTTCCGGAGCCGGATGTTCGCGAAGGTCCCGCGCAGCATCACCTCGTGGTTGCCCCGCCGGGCGCCGTAGGAGTTGAAGTCCTTCGCGGCCACTCCCTGGGCGATCAGGTAGCGCCCCGCGGGACTGTCGGGCTGGATCGAGCCGGCCGGCGAGATGTGATCGGTCGTGATGCTGTCACCGAGCAGTGCCAGCACTTGGGCGCCGCGGATGTCGGTGAGCGGCTTCGGCCGTGCGCTCATCCCCTCGAAGAAGGGCGGCGACTTGATGTAGGTCGAGGTCGAGTCCCAGGCGTAGAGCTCGCCTTCGGGCACGGGCAGCGAGCGCCAGTGCTCGTCGCCTTCCGTGACCCGGCTGTACTCTTCACGGAAGAGGCGCGCCCCGACCACCTGCATGGCGGCACGGGTCTCCTCCGGGCTCGGCCACACGTCGCGCAGGAAGACCGGACGACCCTGCGGGTCGGTGCCGAGCGGATCGTGCTCGGGGTCGAAGTGCATCGTACCGGCGAGCGCGAAGGCGACCACCAGCGGGGGCGAGGCGAGGTAGTTGGCGCGTACCAGGGCGTTGATCCGCCCCTCGAAGTTGCGATTGCCGGAGAGCACGGCTGCCGCCACCAGCTCGCCCTTCTTCACCGCCGCCGCCACCGGCTCGGGAAGCGGACCGCTGTTGCCGATGCAGGTCGTGCAGCCGTAGCCGACCACGTGGAAGCCGAGGCGCTCGAGGTCCGCCAGGAGCCCGGCCTCCTGCAGATAGCGCGTCACGACCTTGGATCCCGGAGCGAGGCTCGTCTTCACCCAGGGCCGCACGCGGAGCCCGCGCGCCACTGCCTTGCGGGCGAGGATGCCCGCGCCGAGCATGACCGACGGGTTCGAGGTGTTGGTGCAGCTCGTGATCGCCGCGATCACCACCGCACCGTGGCCGAGCTCGCCCTGCTGCCCATTCACCTCGACCGGCACGGTCTTGCAGAGCTCCCCGAGGTCGGGGGGACGGAAGGTCGTCGCGGCGGTCGGTCCGGGCGTGCCGCCCTCCGCGACCCAGCGCTCCACGGTGCGAGTATCGAGCGTGCCGTCCTTGACGAACTCCACCAGCGATCGCCGCCAGGCGCTCCGCATGTCGCGCAGCGGTACCCGGTCCTGCGGACGGCGCGGGCCGGCGAGACTCGGCTCGACGCGCCCGAGGTCGAGCTCGACCCGGTCGCTGTAGATGGGATCGGGCGTGCTCGCCGTGCGGAATATCCCCTGCGCCCGGGCATACGCTTCGACCAGCTCGACGACGGCCGGATCGCGGCCGGTGAGACGGAGATAGGCGAGGGTCTCGTCGTCGATCGGGAAGAACCCGATCGTGGCGCCGTACTCGGGCGCCATGTTGGCGATGGTGGCGCGATCCGCCAGCGCGAGGCTCGCCAGCCCCGGCCCGTAGAACTCGACGAACTTGCCGACCACGCCCTTCTTGCGCAGCATCTCGGTGACGGTCAGCACGACGTCGGTGGCGGTGGCCCCCGGAGCGAGCGCGCCGTGCAGCCGGAAGCCCACCACCTGCGGGATCAGCATGACGGTCGGCTGCCCGAGCATCGCGGCCTCCGCCTCGATGCCACCCACTCCCCAGCCGACCACGCCGAGTCCGTTCACCATCGTGGTGTGGGAATCGGTGCCCAGTACGGTGTCGGGGTAGGCGAGCTGCTCCCCGTTGCTCCCCTGACGGAAGACGACCGGAGCCAGATATTCGAGATTCACCTGGTGCACGATCCCGGTATCGGGCGGGACGACGCGGAAGTTGCGAAACGCCCGCTGACCCCAGCGGAGGAAGGCGTAGCGTTCGCGGTTCCGCTCGAACTCGAGCTCGACGTTGGTGCGAAACGCGGCCGGACTTCCGAAGGCGTCGACCTGCACGGAGTGGTCGATCACGAGGTCGGCGGGCTGGAGCGGATTGATCCGCTTCGGGTCACCGCCCATGCGCCGGACGGCGTCGCGCATGGCCGCGAGATCGACCACCGCCGGCACTCCGGTGAAATCCTGCAGGAGGACACGCGCCGGCATGAACGGGATCTCGCGGTCGGGAAGGCGCTTCGGATCCCAGGCGAGCAGCGCCTCGACGTGCTGGCGCGTCACGCGGCGGCCATCCTCCAGTCGGAGCAGGTTCTCGAGGAGGACCTTGAGCGAGATCGGCAGCCGGGTCGCTCGCTCGCCGAGGACGTCGAGACGGTGGATCGCGAACCGCGCGCCCGCCACGTCGAGGGTCGTCCGTGTCCCGAAGGTGTTCGCCGCGCTCGCCATGCGAGGAAGATATACGGTGGGGCGAGCCCGTTCCATCGTATCTCCGCCTCCGCCTCCCACACCTGGAGGCTCGATCGGCTCCGTGGCCGCTCCGTCCTTTGAAAACGTTCTTTACGTCGCCGCGGCCTTCGGGCTAGGAATCGAGGATGCGCACGGTCGTCCTGGCCCTCGTCGCGCTCGTCGTCCCCGCGGTGCACGCGGGCACCCCGGTGTCCGGCTTCACGGACGACCCGGTCATCTCCGGGCTGTCGCAGCCCACGGCCGCGGCGTTCCTGCCGGACGGGCGGATGCTCGTCACGCTGAAGGGCGGCGACCTGCTCCGCGTCGACGCCGGGGTCGCGACCACGCTGACCACCATCCCGGTGTGCACCGGCTCGGAGATGGGGCTCCTCGGG
>DATILR010000538.1:0-9441 GCA_035476275.1 Binatus sp. (SeqCode)
GGGTCCGATGGCGAGGCCGTCGAGCCCGTCGGTCAGGTTGACGGCGTTGGCAGCGCCGACGACCACCAGGGCCCCGAAGGGAACGTACCACAGCCCCAGGTCGGGGTGGACGTCCTTCAGGAACGGCATGGTGAGCTGCCCGCCGTGCTCCGAGCAGACGTAGAGCGTCATGGCCGCGGTCCCGGCGAGGGCGAACTCGCCCGCGAGGCGGAGCCATCCCGGGAGTCCCTTCGAGTTGCGGCGGCGCACCTTCGCGTAGTCGTCGAGGAAGCCGATCCCGCCATGGCCGAACGTCACCAGCAATGCGATCCACACGTACCAGTCATTCAGATCGGCGAGGAGAAGGGTCGCCAGGCCGAACGAGAAGAGAATCAGCGTGCCGCCCATGGTGGGCGTGCCCGCCTTGCTCGCATGGGCCGCGGGTCCGTCGTCACGGATCGACTGGCCGATCTGAAGCGCGGCCAGGCGGCGAATGAGCCTCGGTCCGAGCAGGAGGGACACCGTCAGGGCGGTGAGTCCCGCCAGCAGCGTCCGGAAGGTGATGTAGCGGAAGACGTTGAGCGGCGGATAGGCGACGCGCAGGGGGTAGAGGAGCAGATAGAGCATCACGGCGTCGTCTCCACCTGTGCGTCGCCCGCGAGATGGCGCAGCACATCCTCCATCGCCGCGCCCCGCGATCCCTTGAGCAGCAAGAGATCGCCGGGGCGGCAGTAGGCCCGCAGCTGCGCGGCCAGCTCCGCGTGGGTCAGCGCAACCACGATCCGGCCACCATCGAGACCGGCTGCCTCCGCGCCGGCTCGCACCGACGCGGCATGCGGGCCGAGGAGAAAGAGCCCGTCCAGGCCCGCCGCGGCGGCCGCGACGCCCAGCTCGCGGTGAGCGTGCTCGGCTTCGCTCCCGAGCTCCCGCATCTCGCCCAGGACGGCGAGCCGGCGCCGCCCGGAGCTGGCGCGGAGCGTGTGCAGCGCCGCGGCCATCGACGCGGGATTGGCGTTGTAGGCGTCGTTCAGCACGGTGACTCCGTTCGGCAGCTGCGTGACCTCCATTCGCATGCCCGGCGGCTGGAACGACTCGAGGCCGGCACGCACCCGATCCAGGCCGACGTCGAGCGCATGGGCGGCGGCCGCCGCCGCGAGCGCATTGGTGACGTTGTGACGACCGGGCACGGCGAGCCGCACGGGGACGTCGTCGCCGCGGACGACGAGCCGGAACTCCACTCCGTCGAGGCCGTGGTCGACGATCGCCGTCGCCGCGACGTCGGCAGGGGCGGTGGCCCCGAAGGTGATCCGGCGCCCGGGGAACGCCTCCGCCCCCGATGCGACCAGGGGGTCATCCGCATTGACCACCGCGGTCGCGGAGGGACGGAGGCGCCGGTACAGCTCCGCCTTCGCCTGGGCCACACCACGAAGCGAGCGCAGCCCTTCGAGATGTGCCGGGGCCACGCAGGTCACGATGCCGACGTCGGGCTCCGCGATCTCGGCGAGGCGCCAGATCTCGCCGGGCCCGTTCATGCCCATCTCCAGTATCACCGCCTCCTCGCTCTCGCCCAGCCGGAGAAGGGTGAGCGGCAAGCCGACCAGGTTGTTCTGTGTGCCGGCGGTGCGCAGCACGCGGCCGGCGCCGAGCGCCTGCTCGAGCACGGCGGTCAACATCTCCTTGGTGGTGGTCTTCCCGTTGCTGCCGGTGATGGCGACCACACGCGGTCGGTAGCGTCGGCGATGGAAGGCGGCGAGGTCCCCGAGGGCGGCGAGCGTGTCGCGCACCACGACCACGCCACAGGGGACGGTCGCGGGGAGCCGCCCGCGCTCGACGACGACCGCTCCCGCCCCCTGGCGTGCGGCCTCCGCAACGAACTCGTGCCCGTCGTGCTGCTCGCCCCGGATGGCGACGAACACCTCGCCGGCACCGAGGCTGCGGCTGTCGGTCGTAACCCCGGGAAAGCGCGTGTAGCGGCCGAGCGACAGGAGCTCCCCGCCCGTGGCGGCGAGGACGTCGGCCACTTCGAACGCCGCGGAGGTCGCCCCCACGGTGCCGCTCACGAGAGGTCTCCGATGGCGCGGCGCACTTCCTGGCGGTCGTCGAACGGACGCTTCTCGGTGCCCACGATCTGGTAGTCCTCGTGCCCCTTTCCTGCGATCAGCACGAGGTCGCCAGGTCGCGCCATCCCGAGGCCCAGCGCGATGGCGGCACGCCGATCGGGCTCGACGACGTAGCCGCGCCCATTGCTCGCTCCCGCGGCGACTCGCGGCAGAGCCGCCGCGCGGATCCCCGCTTCGATCTCGACCAGGATGGCGAGCGGGTCTTCGGTGCGCGGGTTGTCGGAGGTGAGCACCACCAGATCCGCGCGCCGGGCGGCGGCATCGCCCATGAGCGGCCGCTTTCCCCGGTCGCGGTCGCCGCCGCACCCGAAGACCACGATCAAACGGCCGGCGGTGAGCGGACGCAAGACGTCGAGCGCCCGGGCGAGCGCGTCGGGGGTGTGCGCGTAGTCGACCATCACCGTGAATCCCGGCCCCGTGATCTGCTCGAGCCGACCGGGCGGCGGCTCGACGGCGGCGAGTCCCGCGGCGATCACCTCCCGGTCGACGCCCAGGGCCCACGCCGTGGCCGCTGCCACCAGCATGTTCTCCACGTGGGGCGCACCGACGAGTCGGCTCGTGAAGGGGAGCCGCGTTCCGCCCACGTCGAGGACACCCCGCGTGCCGGCGAGCGAGATCTCGACCTCGAGCGGGCGCACATCGCACTGCTTCCCCGTCCCGACCGCGATCCCCCGCGTCACGAGGCTCGCCAGCAGCCGAGCGCCGAGCGGGTCGTCGACGTTCACGATGGCGACCGGATCGGGCTTCCCGCTCCCGGGAAGACACTCGAGGAAGAGGCGCGCCTTGGCGGCGTAGTAGCGCTCGAGATCGCCGTGAAAATCCAGGTGATCGCGCGTCAGGTTGGTGAACACAGCCGCGTCGAACCGTGCGCCGGCCACCCGCTCCTGTGCGAGGGCATGCGACGACACCTCCATGGCGACATGGGTCGTCCCCGCGGCAGCCATGGCGGCGAAGAGTCCCTGGAGCGCCGGCGCGTCGGGGGTGGTGAGACTCGCCGACCGGCTGGTGGCGCCGAAGCGGTAGGCGATCGTGCCGACCACGCCGGGGCGGAAGCCGGCGGCGCGCCAGATGGCCTCGAGGATGTAGGTGGTCGTCGTCTTCCCGTTCGTCCCGGTGACGCCGACGAGGGTGAAGCGCGCGCTCGGGTCGCCGGCCAGGCGCGCCGCGGCCTCACCCAGCACCTGACGGGGCCGATCGATGCGCACCACGGGAGTGCCGGGGACGGCAATGTCGTTCGCGGCCACCACCGCCCTCGCCCCGCGGGCGACCGCCTCCGCCACGTGCCGGGCGCCCTCGCCTGCCTGTGCGGCGAGCGCGAAGAACACGTCGCCCGCCCGCACCCGCCGCGAGTCGATCGCGATTCCCGTCACCTCCAAGTCATCCCCCTCCACCAGTGCCCCGGCGTTTCCGAGCAATTCGCGGAGACGCATCTCACGCGTCGTCCGGCCCAATGGCGGTCATCCAGTTCACCCTCTGACCGTTCCCTCCAGCCGACGTGTACGCCATCCCCGGTTGCCTACGGCGTGCCGAGGGTTTCGCCGACCGCGAGCCGCAGTGCCAGTCGGCGGTCGGCCGCCAGGGGTGCGCCCGGCATCGGCTGCTGGGCCGCCACGTAGCCGGTTCCCGTCACCTCCACCTCCCAGCCCGCGGCCTCCGCCAGCGTCACGGCCTCGCGCAGCGAGAGACCGAGAAAGCTCGGCGTCGCGGACGGCGAGGACGCCACAGCGACGTCCGCCGCCACCGGCGCCGGGCGCGGAGCGGGCGTCGCCGCGGCCTCCTGCGCGGCAGACGTCGTCGGCTCGACCGCGAGCCGCTTCAGGACGGCGCTCGCGATCGCCCGGAACACGGGCGCCGCCACGACCCCGCCGTAGCTCGCGGTCCGCGGCTCGTCGATCAGCACCAGGATGACGGCGCGCGGAGCATCGGCCGGCACGAACCCCACGAACGAGCCGATCCGCTTCGAGGAGTACCCGCCGGTGAGCAGATTCACCTTCTGAGCCGTACCCGTTTTCCCTGCCACGGGGAAGTCGTCGAGTTTCGCCTTCGTGCCCGTTCCGCCGCGCTCCTCGACCACACGTCGGAGGAGCGCCGTCACGGTCTCCGCCGTGCGCGCGCTGACGACACGGCGCACGACCACGGGGCCGGTTTCGAGCGCCACCTCGCCACCCGGCATCACGATCCGCCGCACGACGAAGGGCCGCATGAGCACGCCGCCGTTGGCGATCGCCGCGAAGGCCGTCGCCATCTGCAGGGTGGTCACCGAGATGCCCTGTCCGAAGCTGTGGGTGGCGAGGTCGATGCGCGACCAGGTCTCGAGCGGGCGCATGATCCCGGGCGTCTCGCCCGGCAGATCGATCCCCGTCCGCGTCCCGAAGCCGAACGCGAGGAGGTAGCGGTAGAAGCGTTCGCGTCCGAGACGCTCTGCCACCTTGGTCGCCCCGATGTTGCTCGAGTACTGGATCACCTCCGCGAAGCTGAGCCAGCCGTGCGGATGCGTGTCGTGGATCATCCACCTGCCGATGTGCGCCCGCCCGTGCTCGCAGAAGAACATCTCGGACGGGCGGACCGCCTTCTCCTCGATGGCGGCCGCGGCCAGGACGGCCTTGAAGGTGGACCCGGGCTCGTAGGGATCGGTGATGGCGCGGTTCCGGACGCGCTCCCGCCACCGGCCCTCGCGCACGGCGTCCGGCTGGTTCGGGTTGTAGGCGGGAAGATTGGCGAGGGCCAGCACCTCCCCGGTTGTCGGATCGAGCACGATGGCGGAGCCGCCGGCCGCTTGCGCAGCGGCCACGCCCGCCGCCAGCTCGCGCTCGGTTGCGTCCTGGATGCCGGCGTCGAGCGTCAGGACCACCCGGCTCCCTTCCGCCGGGGTGGGCGCCACTCCACGCCGCAGAATCTCCCGTCCCCGCGCATCGCGGTCGACGTCGAGGTACTGCGGCGCTCCCCGCACGAAGTCGTCGAGGTGACGCTCCAGACCCTCGAGCCCCTGGGAGTCGACGCCGACGAAGCCGAGGACGTGCGCCGCGAGCGCGTTGTGCGGATAGAAGCGCCGACCTTCGGCCACGGTGTAGACCCCGCGCAGACCGAGCCGCTCGACCGCCGCCGCTTCGCGCGGCAGGGTCTGTCGATGCAGCCAGACGAACGGCTGTCCGCCCGTGAGCCGCTTCCGAAGATCCCGCGTCGGCACGTGGAGCGCACCAGCCAGCGCCGGCAGCCGTGCCTCCTGACCGGCGAACTCGTGCGGACGGACGTAGATCGAGGGCACCTCGAGCGAGAGTGCCAGCACCTCGCCGTTCCGGTCGACCATGGTGCCGCGCGGCGGGACGAGCGCGATCCGCTGCCGATGCTGCAGCTCGGCCATGCGAGCGAGCGCCGGCCCCCGCAATACCGCGAGGTCGATGGCCCGCGCGAGGACGAGGAGGAGGAGGCCGGCGAGGAACCCGGCCACGACGAGCGTCCGGGCCCGCGGGTGTGCGAGCCACGCCTTCGTGCGCGCGAGCGCCGTCATGGGAGGTAGACGATCTGGCCCTTCTTGGCCTCGGCCAGGCCAAGCTGACGGCGGGCGACTTCGGCGATCCGGTGCGGGTCGCGCAGGGTGGCGAGCTCGACCTCGAGCTCGCGCTGCTCGTGCTCGAGGCGGAGCTCCATCTGGCGCGCCAGCGACAGGTCGTAGCCGAGGTGATCGATCTGGAGGCCGATCCAGACCTGGACCAAGCTGAGGACGACCAGCACGGCACCGAGGAAGAGAACGCGCCGCACCAGCCAGACCCGCATCGCACGGAGGAGCGTCCCCTCCGCCCCGGAGCGGACCAGGGAGCGCCGGACGGTGAGCCGGCGGGCGTCTCCGCTGGCCACGCTCATGCGTCGCGGAGGCGTTCCACGAGGCGCAGGCGCGCGCTACGTGCGCGCGGGTTCCGCGTGGTCTCCGTGGAAGTGGGTCGAAGCGGCCGCCGCGTGAGAACGCGCACCTTCGCCTTCCATCCGCACACGCACACGACGATGCCGGGCGGACAGAGGCAGCTCGCTCCCCAGCGACGGAAGGCCTCCTTGACCAGCCGGTCCTCGAGCGAGTGATAGGCGAGCACCGCGAGACGGCCGCCCGGGCGGAGCACCATCCAGCCGTCGTTGAGGAAGCGCTCCAGGCGATCGAGCTCCTCGTTCACCGCGATCCGGATGGCCTGGAACGTCCGCGTCGCGTTCGTGCGGTAGCCGGGAGGACCGGACCCGCGGCGGGGCTTCCCGGGTCCGAGCACCTTGGCCACCGCCCGGGCGAGTTCCTCGGTCGTGCGCAGGGGACGAGCGCGCACGATCGCGCTGGCCACGGCTCGGGCGCGCGGCTCCTCGCCGTAGCGAGCGATGGCCCGGGCGAGGTCCTGCGCCGGCCAGGTGTTGACGATCTCGGCCGCGTCCCGCCCCTCCCCCGGATCCATGCGCATGTCGAGCGGCCCCTCCGCCCGGAAGCTGAAGCCGCGCGACGGATCGTCGAGCTGAAGGGAGCTCACACCGAGATCGAGCAGCACGGCATCCGCTCCGTCGCCCCAGCCCACGTCGAGAAGAATCGCGCGCAGGCGGGCGAAGTCCCCGTGCCGCAGGATGATGCGATCGGCCGCGGCGAGCAGCCGCTCGCGCGCGCGGGCCAGCGCGCGCGGGTCACGATCGACCCCGAGCAGGCGCGAGCCGGGGGCCCCGGCCACCAGCGCGGCAGCGTGTCCGCCAAGACCGACCGTCGCGTCGACGAGACGGGCACCCGGCCGGGGGCGCAGCCACTCCACCACCTCCCCAACCATCACCGGCACGTGGGCAGCGCCCACCGGCCCGATGTCCGTCTCCCTCGTCATTGGCGGCGCCCCGGTTGTCGTGCGCTGGCTGGCCGCGATCGCCGCCCCCACGTTCATTCTATCCTCCGCCCTCCCGGCGGCCGGCTTTCAGGCCCTCTTCACATCACTACGGCTCACAGGTCGAGGTCGCCCCAGCGCTCGGGATACTCGAGGAACGCCCGCTCATCGGTGGCGAAGACCTGCTGCCAAGCGTCCTTCTCCCAGATGCGGAACTTCTCGATATCGCCCGTGAAGACCACGTCCCGCTTGAGGCCGGCGTACTCCCGGAGGTGCTGCGGGATGAGGATCCGTCCCTGCCCGTCGAGCTGATACTCGTGCGCACCCGAGACGTAGTAGTTGCGAAAGCTGACGAGGCGCGGATCGAACCGCTTCTGCGACTGGAGACGCACCTCGAGCTGTCGCCAGGCCGAGAGCGGATAGACGTCGAGACACCGCACGCCTCGGATCGCATACTTGGTGACGACGAGGCGCTCTTCCTGGAGCCCGGAGAGCGCCTCGCGGAAGCGGGCCGGGATGGCCACCCGCCCCTTGTCGTCCACCGTGTGCTCGAAGTGCCCGCGGAACATCCCGTCCACCGTGGGGCGCCAACACCCTCCGCCCTAGAGCCCCACCCAACCACATCTCTCCTCCATCCAACCCCACTCTGCCCCACCGCGCGCGCTTGTAACGAACCCGCCCGGAGCTGTCAAGAACTGGAGCCAATGGAGCTCCAACGCCCTGCAGAAACCGGCCGCCGGAGGAGGTCTGTAAGCCGGATTCTGTTCTCCCGCCCAGAAGGCGGGAGCAGCAACCATTCATCTGGCCCCCCGGTTGCCCGGGGGATCGAGCGACCGACCCGAGGGAACGGACGGGCCGTCCGCGCCCGGCCGAAGCCGGGCCTCCCTCCTACGCGGTCTTGCTCCGGGTGGGGTTTACCGAGCGCCCGCCCTCACGAGCGGGCCTGGCGAGCTCTTACCTCGCCGTTTCACCCTTGCTCCGGACCCGGAGGTCCGGGGCGGACTCCTTTCTGTGGCACTTTCCCCCGATCGCTCGGAGCCGTCGTTAGCGGCCACCCTGCCCTGCGGAGTCCGGACTTTCCTCCCGCCACGCCGTGGCGGGCGGTTGCTCGACCTCCTCCGGCGGACACGTTCTCGCTATCTGCTCGCCTCTTCGCCGTCGGACCGCCAGAAGAGAATCCGCTGGCAGCTCGGGCAAAGGATCACGCTCTGGTTACGCTGTATCTCGTTGAAGAGCTGCGGCGGTACGCGCATCCGGCAGCCCTGACAGATGCCGCCGCGAATCTCCACCACCGCAACGCCACCCCGCCGCGAGAAGATCAGCTCGTACCGGCGACGAAGGTCGTTGTCGATCGTTTGCACGATCTCGCTCCGTTTGGCGCGCTCGCGTTCGATCTCGGCCGCCAGGCGGCCGAACTTCTCCCGCTGGCCCGCAACCTCGCCGTCCCGCGTGCTCGTCAGGCGCGCCAGCTCGGTCTCCAGTCCGGCCAGCTTGGCGCTGGCCGTCTCCGCTTCCTCCATGACCGAGACGAGCTCGGTCTCGATCGTGCTCGTCTCCTCCTTGAGCAAGTCGACCTCCCGCTTCGCGAGCCCGAGTTCCTTGTCGTTGCGGATGCGGGTGATCCGCATGCGACGGTCCTTCATCTTCGCCTCGGCCGCCGTCAGCCGGGCCTCGAGGTCGCGTTGCTTCGCGGTCAGGGCCGCCACCTCTCCACGGGCCGCGGTGGCCGCGTTGTCCTGGGCGCGAATGGCCTCTTCCACGGCGGCGGCGCGCGCTTCGCCTTCGGTCACCTCGAGCGTCTTCGCGCGCAAGCGCTGGTCGAGGATCTGCAGGTCCGCGAGTAGCTCGATCTGGGTCAATTCCGATCTCCCGTTGGGGTGAGTGCGCGGTGGGCCCAGTGTGACTCGAACACACGACCGACCGGTTATGAGCCGGCAGCTCTCACCACCTGAGCTATGGGCCCCGCTGGTCCGAGCCGAAGTCAACCACCGAATCGGGCGTGCTGCAAGGGCGACCGGCGCGACGGATCAGCCGTCGTAGAAGCTGCGCAGGTGGCGGGAGCGGCTCAAGTGACGGAGCTTGCGGAGCGCCTTCGATTCGATCTGCCGGATGCGCTCACGCGTGACGTTGAAGCGCGCCCCGACCTCCTCGAGCGTGTGGTCTGAGCGCTCGCCGATCCCGAAGCGCAGCCGCAGCACCTGCTCCTCGCGCGGCGTGAGCGACGACAGGACCCGTCGCGTCTGATCGCAGAGGTTCACCGCGATCACCGCTTCGACGGGCGGCGGCGTGTTCTCGTCCTCGATGAAGTCGCCGAGGTGGCTGTCGTCGTCCTCGCCGACGGGCGTCTCGAGCGAGATCGGTTCGCGGCTGATGCGCAGGATGCGCCGTACCTTCTCCGGCGACAGCTCCATGCGCTCGCCGATCTCCTCCGCCGTCGGCTCGCGGCCGAGGTCCTGGACGAGGAACCGCGAGACGCGCAGCAGCTTGTTCATCGTCTCGACCATGTG
>DATILR010000539.1:0-5313 GCA_035476275.1 Binatus sp. (SeqCode)
CGCCATGACACGGCGTCGCGCCCTGCTTCTCGTCCTCATCTTCGCGGCGGGGGTGCGGCTGGCGAACCTCTCGGTGATGTTGCGGTTGCCCGTCGCCGAATATCAGCGGACGTGGGGTGAGGGGGACATGGCGACGGCGTGGGAGTGGTCGGGGCGGATCGTGGCGGGGGATCTTCTCGGGCGCGATGCGCCGCACCAGTACACGTCGTGGATGAAGGAGATCGCGCCGCTCGAGACGTGGGAGCGCTGGTGGGGCGGACGGGGGGTGTTTCACCAGGCGCCGTTGTATGCCTACGCGCTCGCCGCCATGCGGTGGGTGGCGGGTGACGGCATCTGGGCGATCGGTCTCTGCCAGCTGGGGCTCGGCCTGGTGAACGTGGGTCTGATCACGCTCCTCGCGGATCGGATGTTCGGGACGGTCGCCGCACTGGTGGCGGGGCTCGGCGCTGCACTCTACGGCCCTTTCATCCTGCACGAGACCTTCCTTCTGCGTGACACGCTCGCGGTCACGACGGCGCTCCTCCTCCTCTGGGCGCTCGCCCGCGCGGACGAGGCGCGGCCGGCGCACTGGCTCGCTGCCGGCGCGCTCTTCGCCGTGGCCGTGCTGGCACGCGAGACGACCCTACTCTTCGCGCCCTTCGTCGGCCTCTGGGTCGTGCAGCGGTTCGTGCGGCGCCCGGCGGTGGGCGCGAGGGTCATGCTCTCGTTCGCGGCCGGCGCGCTCGTCGTCTTTCTCCCGCTCGTCGTGCGCAACCTCGTCGTCGGCGTCGCGCCCTGGGCGCTCTCCACGCGCGGCGTGGAGGCGTTCATCGCCGGGCACGCGGCGGGCGGCTCGCCGTTCGGCTACACTCTTCCACCCGCCTTCCGCTCGATCCTCGAAGCATCCGACGGCCGTCTCGGGCCCGCCATCCGGCTCACGCTCGCGACTTACGACGGCCATTGGGGACGGCTCCTCGCTCACGAGGTGGTCAAGCTGGGCGCCGTCGTCTCCCGCTACGAGGCCACGGACAATGTCAACTGGTACTACTTCGCGGACCGCTCGCCGATCCTCGCCTGGTCGCTTCGCTGGGAGCTCGTGCTGGCGTTCGGCCTCGTGGGCATCTGGGCGTCGGAGAAGCGAGGCGATGATCGCATCCTCGCGTACTTCCTGCTCGCCGTCCTGGCGGGTCTGATGTACGCGACCGTCATCGGGCGCTTCCGGCTGGTTCCGGCGGCGGTGCTGTTGGTCTACGCCGGCGGCGCGGTCGCCTCGATCGCACGACGGCGCTGGACGGACACGGTGGCGCCGGGTGCCGCCATCGTTGCCCTGGTCCTGCTCTCGACGAGTACGCTGGCAGGCGTCGAGGCGCGCCACCGTTACCGGGCGGCGGAGTTCTTCATGGCCGCCGAGTACGAGTACGAGCACGGGGAGCGCATCCGCGCGCTCGCCGAGCTGCGTGCCGGTCTCGCGACCGCATACCGCGGTCCCGACCAGCAGAGGCTCCCCGCCGACTACGCCTCGCTCCTCCGGCCGCTGGTGGTCGTGGCGCACGAGCTTGGCCGGGACGCGGAGGCTCGGGCGGAGGTCGACCGGCTCGTCCGCGACTACCCGGAGGATGCGAGTCTGCGCGAGATCGGCAGGTGACCGCCGCCGCGAGTTGAGGGAACGCCCCGATCGTCACCCGCTCGTCATCTCGTCTCCGACGACGGTCCGCTCCACCTTTCCCGCAAGGTCCTGGTTCACGAGACGCTGCAGCGTGGCGCGGAGCTCCGGCTTCCTGTCCATGAAGGTGCGGAGGTTGAGGAGAGGCCAGCACAGGTATCGTGCGGGCTCGGTGAACGCCGCCTCCACGGGCGATGGATTGCCGGTGAGCGCCAGGGCCGTGCCGACCAGGTCACCGGGCCTGAGTGCGCTGACATGCTTCCCGTGCCTGCGGACCTCCAGCGTCCCGGAGATCGCGATGCAGATCGACGCTGCCGGCTGCCCCTCCGTCAACACCTTCTCGCCCGTTGCAGCATTCTTCCACTCGCCTGCGAGTACCAGGGAGAGGAAGTCGCGAGGCCGGAGGGACCGAAACCCCATGTCGTAGAGCTTCTGCTCGTCGTCCGACAGGACGACCGGGCGTCGTTCCAGATATAGGCGTGCGATCTGGTACAGATTGATGGCGGTGAACACGAGCCCCCATGCGACCGGTGGCCACAGGATTTCCCGTTGCATGAGGTAGTAGGGGATGTTCGTGAGGGCAGCGGCGACGGCAAACCAGCGCAGCCACAGCATGTCCCGGACCGAATACGCCACGAGCAGCAGGATATTCGAGAAATGGACCAGGTAGTCCTCAGGGCGAACGTTCATTCTGAACCTCCGAAGGTGCCGAGAAGCTCACGCCGCGGGCAGCAGGCCGTCCTGAATCATTCTCAGCCACAATCTCTGCGCGATCGCGTCCAGGGGAACGGTTCGCGTGGCGGATACGACCACGCTCGCCACGGTAACCTCCCCCGACGACTCCCACAGGACCCGTCCGGCCTCCGTGTCCCAGAGCTGGAGCCACAGCCGAAGCGTGACGACGCGGTTCCTCACGATCTTCAGACCCGTCGCCTCGAACTTGTCTGCCAGGATCTGATCGAGCTGCGCGAGCCCCGGCAGGAACAGGTAGCGGCAGCCCAGCGCGGTTCCGATCCGGCGGAGCCGTTTGCGCTCCAGGATGCCGCTGCGCGCGAACCCGGATAGCAGGTCGGCGTAGTCCGCGGCCAGCCCGTGATCGTTGAGCACGTTCAGCGTCTCGTAGGCGGGAATTTCCCGGATGGGCGGAGACGCCGTCGACAGCGCCGTGTCGAGGGAGTGTGCGAGGAACGGGCCGAACCCCTGAAGACCCGCCGGTGCGACGACGCTCAGGACCGCCACGGGTTCACGCGCCAGGGCGACGTCGAAGGACTGCGGTCTCGGCGTGGACGTCGTGTGCGCATCCTCGAGATGCAATGGGCCGCAGCCCGCGAGGAGCGTCGCCGAGAGCACGAGGCCGGCTCTCCGACGTCTCCGTGCTGATCGAAGTCTCTCCATGCGCCGGCCGCCCCAGCTGAGTCAATGCCGTGTCAGCGCACGCAGGGAAAGGGGCGCCGCAAAAAAAAAGGGGCCGGCACCGCCGGCCCCCTCTTGGGTTCAGCGCCGAACGCTGCGCTCAGGGTTGGGGCTGCTTGCCGCAGTCCGAGATTCGCGCCCGATCACGCAGGTCGGCCGCCTGCTGCCGGGTGGCATTCCCCTCCGCCACCAGATCGAACAGCTCGAGCAGGACACATCCGACGTAGTCGCGGTGATTCTTCCAGCTCTTGCCCTCCTGGGGACCGTCACACGGGCAGACCTGATCGAGGCTGCATCCCTTGTTGTCGACGAGGGCCAGGGCCGCCGTCCCGGGGCACTTGTCGCAGGCGTCGCCCACCCCGTCGGGCTGCTCGTCCGTGGTGTCGAGCTGGTCCGCGTTCGGGACGAGCGGGCAGTTGTCGTCCTTGTTGGTCACGAGATCGCCGTCCTTGTCCGAGTCACAGGCGTTCCCGATCCCGTCCCCGTCGGTATCGAGCTGCCGGGGATTCGGCACGTTCGGGCAGTTGTCGACGTTATTCGGGATGCCGTCACCGTCATCGTCGAAGCCGGGTACCGGCGTCCGCTTGCCGCAGGTCGACTGGGCGGCCGTCCGGATGAGGGCGCTGCGCTCGGTATTGGTGATGAGCTGCCGTACCGAGAAGCGGAGCGCGTGCTTGCCGACGCACTTGAGGTACTGGCCGTGATTCCGCCAGTTGACGTCGACGTCGGGCGGTCCGTCGCAGGGGCAGCGCTGGCTCACGCTGCAGCCGTCGCCGCTGACGGCGATGCGGAACGAGCCATCCGACTGCGGGACGTCGGCCGTCGTGCTCGCACACTGGTCGCACGCGTCCCCGACGCCGTCGCCATCGGTATCTTCCTGCAGCGGGTTCGCGATCAGCCGGCAGTTGTCACACCGATCGCCGATGCCGTCGCCGTCCGTATCCCGTTGCGACGCGTTCGCCACTGTGGGGCAGTTGTCGACGTCGTCCGCGATCCCGTCGCCGTCAGTGTCGGCGGCGCGGGCAGTGCCGCCCAGGGCGAGGAACGCAGCCAAGGCACTCACCACCACCGCGCTGCAGGCCCCATGACGCCAAGCCACGATGCGCTCCATGAAACGTCTCCTTTCTCGCCCGCTCCGGTGATCGAGCGCCGTGCGGGCTCCTGACGGGTATCTCGTCGCTCCAACGATCATGTTGCCCGGCTCATCGCAGCTTCCATGCCAGCTCGAAGGGCGGAAAACCTCCATATCCTCGGAGGTCGCGGTGTGCGGTGCGAATCGTCGGTCGGGAGCTGCGATGAACGACGCTTCGCCCGCGGGGGAGCGGGATCGCATCGGCGTCTACCGGGTTCGTGCCGGGAGGCTGCGGCGGTTGCTGTGCGGGTCGAGTGGGTCGGTTCCGAGCGCGACCTCTCGGCCGTCGGACGACCCGTCGTGGTCCGTGTCGAAGACGAGAGGGTCGGTGCCGCGCTCGATCTCCTCGCCGCTGGTGAGACCGTCCTGGTCGTGGTCCTCATCGAGATCACCGGTCGGAATGCGCAGGTTGGCGATCTCGGGATCGATCGCGACCGAGTTGCTCTCGCCCGCCTCGGTGACGATGCGAACCCGGTCGCCGGGGCAGAGGACCTCGGCGAATGGACGCGGGGTACCTGGCTGGTCGCAATGGACGGCGGGTACGATGATGCGGCTCGGCAGGGTCGCGATACCTCCGTAGGGGGCCTTGATCACCCGATCATGGTCGGCGAACCGCAGCCGCGTGGTTGCCCGGCCGCCCTTCCGATCGAGCAGGTTGCAACCGCCGATCGCGACGTAGTCGAGATCGTAGCGGACACCCTTCAAGCGCGTCTTCACGTGAACGAACGCCGATTTCATCAGCATGGGTGAGGTGGCGGGGCAGTGCATGCGCATGAAGAAGACCAGGTTCGTATTCTTACGGGCGGGAACCGTCGAGTTCCGGCGTACGCGAACATTGAAGAGCTTTCCCGCGAGCAGCTTGGCATCCTCACGGGGGAGGCGGAGGTACAGGCGAACGTCTCGGTTGAGCTTTCCGAGGTGTCGCACGCGAAAGGAGCGGCGCATGTCGGGGAACTGGACCCGGAGCTGCCGCCGCAGGCCGAAGAGGTTCGTGCCCTCAATCACCAGCGCGAAGTCCCGCGGTGGCTCCGCGAAGGGGTCGTCGAACGCCTCGAGGGAGAAGATGATCGGCTCGTCCTTGTTGGGGATGCCGTCATGGTCGAAGTCCTCGTCGCCGTCGAGTATG
>DATILR010000540.1:0-9349 GCA_035476275.1 Binatus sp. (SeqCode)
CCTGGTCGCGGTCGGCTGCCCCGGGATCCGCTACGGCCCGCACCGGTCCTGCGTCGACGAGCTGGTGCACGTCGTCAGGTTCGCGGCCGCGCACACGCCGGAGGGTGTCTGCGAGATCTCCACCAGCGCGCGGATGCCCTCGCCCGCGCCGAGGGGACCCGCGATCGAGGTGTTCTTGCCGATCACCTTGAGGCGGTAGATGCCGCTCGGGTCGACCTCGCCGAGGATGGCCTTCTTGATGCCGCTGGCGGGTGTCACGTTCGGGTCGTGGTACTTCCACTTGTTCTTGGTCGGGTTCGGCTGGCTCCAGAAGCCGCCCGCGGCGAGGGTGGTGCTGAACAAGGTCGTTCCGCTGACCGTCCGGCTGAGCCGCAGGCGGACGTCGTGCGTGGTCGCCGGGTTGAAGGTCGCGCCGGTGGTGAATTCTGCCTTCACGAGGAGCGGGGCGTCGTCGTTGCTGCCCGGGCCGGTGCTGCTGTACTTGAGCATCGCCTTGGACGCGGTCATGGGGATCGCCGTTCCGGTGACGTTCGGGCACTCGTCGCAGGCGTCGCCGATGCCGTCGAAGTCGGCGTCCTCCTGGAGCGGGTTGGCGATCGCGGGGCAGTTGTCGCAGGCGTCGCCCCTGCCGTCGGCGTCGGTGTCGGTCTGGTCGGGGTTGTTGGCGAGGGGACAGTTGTCGGGCGGACAGGTCTGCGCCGGGAAGCCCGGAATGCCGAAGCCGTCGCCGTCCGGATCGACGCACGGGTCGCAGGCATCGCCGATGCCGTCGACGTCGCTGTCCTCCTGGCCAGGGTTGAAGACCGTGGGGCAGTTGTCGCCGCAGCCGCCAGTTGGGATGCCGTCATAGTCGGGGTCGTCGTTTCCGGGGCCGGGTGCCAGGGCGAAGCAGGCCTTTTTCGCGACGGCGAGGCCGTCGATGTCATCGGTGGTGGCGAGGCCGAGCGACGCCGCCGAAAACATCACGGCCGGTGGCGGCATTGCCGGAAAGGGCTGGGTGAGGACGTCGGCCGCGCTGAGCCCGTACGTCGTGAGCGTCGGCGAGCCAGGGGCGAGCGAGAACATCACCAGGCCACCGCTGAGCGCGAGTGCGTCGACGTCATCGCAAGCGGGTGGGGCGCAACCGGGCGGACCGGCGATGAGTCCCATGGTAGCGACCGTGATGACGCCGTTCCCGATGTTCAGCAGGGGGGGCGATGCGCCCGGGCAGGTCACCAGGATGTCGTAGGGACCCGCCCCGCCAGGCAGGAGCGGGTTCGATCCCATCAGCGTCGGGGACCCAGGGGCGAGTGAGATCGCGGCGCAGTAAATGTTGGCCATGCCCGGCATCCCAAGATCGAAGTCCTTCAGGTTGTCGTTGAAGGGTGGGCCGGGGGTGGCGAGACCCTCGACGAGTCCCATGCCGGCGCCGCCGTAACAGCTTGGCGGGCTGAGCGGCGTTCCGTCACCGTCGAGAACCTGGGTGTGTGCTCCCATGGCGGGCGGGAACGGGCCTGGGGGGTGCGTTGCCGGGCAGGAGAAGTCGAAGGTGACGAACATGTCGCTGGCCGCCTCCGGCTGCGTTCCCGCGGGCACGCCGGTGGCTTCCGAGAAGACGTCGGGGGGGAGCGGCCCGGCCATGGCGACCGACGAGCGCGACACGGAGAAGTAGAGCGCGCCGCCGCTAGTCGGGTTGCCGTCGAACCCGTAGCTGATCCCGTCGATGACGTCGCCAGGAAGGAGGAGCAGCTGCGCCGCCGTGAGCCCCACGGCTGGCGGCGCCGCGGCGCCGGGTGGAGGCGGGGAGGGGGCGAGGAGGTCCCCCGCCGTCGCCGGAATCGTCGCCAGGGAGGGCGAGGACGGATCGAGGGTGATGGTCTGGGCCCCGACGCGGCCGGACCAGCCAGCGACTAGGAGTGCCAGGATGATGGGGGTCCACCGCCGCGGATCGAGCATCACTCTCCTCCTCGTGGTTGGAAGCGGTTCGGGCTCAACCGTTAGGCCGGCGCCGAGAGCGTCGTCAAGAAAAAAACGCCTCATCCGACGACGGAGGCGCCGTCACCACGTGTCGATGCAGGGCCGCTTCTTCCCCGTCCGCGGCGCGGGCGGGGGCACCGAGCGGAGGGCCGTCATGATCCACGTGCGCGACTCGGCGGGATCGATGACGTCGTCGAGCTCGAAGTAGGTGGCGTAGTTGACCGCCTTCCCGTGCTCGTACATGCGCGCCACCATCTCCTCGAAGAGCGCCGTGCGGGCAGCCGGATCCTCGACAGCCGCCAGCTCCTTGCGGTAGCCGAGCTTCACGGCGCCCTCGAGGCCCATCCCGCCGAACTCGCCCGTCGGCCAGGCGACCGTGAAGAGGGGCGCCTTGAAGCTCCCGCCCGCCATCGCCTGCGCGCCCAGGCCATATCCCTTGCGCAGCACGATGGTGAAGAAGGGCACGGTCAGGCTGGCGCCGACGACGAAGAGGCGGCTCACGTGGCGCACGAGGGCGGTCGTCTCGGCCTCGGGCCCGACCATCATGCCGGGGGTGTCGCAGAGAAGCAGCAGCGGCACGTCGAACGCGTCGCAGAGCTGCATGAAGCGGGCCGCCTTGTCCGCGCCGTCCCGGTCGATGGCGCCGGCCAGGTGGCTCGGGTCGTTGGCGATGACGCCCAGGGGCCGGCCCTCGATGCGGACGAGGGCCGTCACCATGCCGAGGCCGAAGTGGCGCCGGATCTCGAGCATCGAGCCGGTGTCGGCGAGTGTCCGGATGACGGAACGCACGTCGTAGATGCGGAGCCGGTTCTCCGGGACGATGCCGCGCAGCGCGCGCTGGTCGGCGCACTCCCACGTGGCGACCGGCCCCTGGAAGTAGCCGAGGTACTGCTTCGCCACCCGCACCGCCTCCGCCTCGTCGGCCACCGGCAGGTCGACGACCCCGTTCGGCACCTGGACGTGCATGGGGCCGACCTCGTCGGGATGGAAGACGCCGAGACCGCCGCCCTCGATCATGGCGGGTCCGCCCATCCCGATGGAGGAGTTCGCGGTCGCGATGACCACGTCGCAGCAGCCGAGGAGCGCGGCGTTGCCCGCGAAGCAGCGGCCGGAGTTGACGCCGACCAGCGGCACGAGACCGGAGAGGCGTCCCCAATAGTTGAAGGCCCAGCAGTCGAGGCCGGTCACGCCCGTCCCGTCGGTGTCGCCGGGGCGGCCGCCACCGCCCTCGGTGAAGAAGACGACGGGCAGCCGCCAGTGCGCGGCCAGCTCGAACATGCGGTCCTTCTTCCGGTGGTTCTGCAGCCCCTGCGTGCCGGCGAGGACCATGTAGTCGTACGCCATCACGACGCAGCGGGAGCGCGGCTCGTCGAAGAGATGGCCGTTCACCCGTCCGATGCCGGCGACGAGCCCGTCCGCGGGGGTGCGGGCGATCAGGTCCTCGACCGGTCGCCGCCGCCGCTGGGCGGCGATCACGAGTGGGCCGTACTCGACGAACGTCCCGGGATCGCAGAGGTCCTCGACGTTCTCGCGGGCCGTCCGCTGCCGCATCTCGCGTCGACGCGCGACCGCGTCGGGCCGCGCCGTATCCTGTGTCTGCTCGTGGCGCTGGTGTACCTCCGCCAGGTCGGGACGGACGCGATCGAGGTCGACCGGTCCCGAATCGACCGCGGCCGTCCCCTCGACGGCGCTCGCCTCCAGCACGACCAGCGGATGGTCCTCGTATACCGTGTCGCCGGGACCGACGCCGAGCGTGCGCACGATCCCCCCGACCGGCGCTGTCACGACGTGCTCCATCTTCATGGCTTCCATCACGAGGAGCTGTGCGCCGGCGGGGACCGCGTCGCCCGGCGACACGTCGATCGCGACGATCGTGCCCTGCATCGGTGCCCGCACCACGATGGTCCCGTCTGCCGCCGCGATCTCGCCGATCGCGCGCGGTGCGTCGCCGGCGGCCGTCTTGCCGTGCGCGAGCACGGCGAGCGGGTCGCGCGGATCGACCTTCGCACCGGCGCGCCGGGGCGCCATCTCGGCGTGGACCTGTCGATGGGCGACGTCCGGTGCGGCGAGGAGCGCGGGCAGATGCTCGTCGACGAAGCGGGTCGTCACGCGATACGCGGTGAGCGCGGGGTGCCGGAGGAGGTTCTGGAGGAACGGGACATTGGTCGAGACGCCCTGTGTGCGGAGCTCGCCGAGGGCGCGATAGGCCTTGGCGAGTACGGCGGGAAAGTCCCCCGCGGGCGTCTTCACCACGATCTTCGCGAGGAGCGAGTCGAAGCCCGGGCTCGGGCGGTAGCCCGCATAGCCGCAGGTGTCGGTGCGAATTCCCGGACCCGTCGGGACCTCGAAGGCCTCGAGCACGCCCGCCGACGGTCGTACGGTCCCGTCGGGCGTGAGCGTCTCCATGTTGACGCGGACCTGGAGAGCGAAACCCTGCGCCGCGGGGATCGCGTCCTGGCGCAGGCCGAGCTCGTCGAGCGAGCGACCGGCGGCGAGGAGCAGCTGCGTCCTCACCAGGTCGACGCCCGTCACCTCCTCGGTGACGGTGTGCTCGACCTGGAGCCGCGGGTTGGCCTCGATGAAGACGAAGCGTCCGGGGGCGTCGACGTCGACCAGGAACTCGAAGGTCGCGAGGCTCGTCAGGTGGATCGCCGACGCCATCCGTACGGCCGCGACGGCCACCCGCGCCCGGAGGTCATTGCCCAGACCGGGCGCGGGCGTGACCTCGACCAGTTTCTGGTGGCGGCGCTGCAGCGTGCAGTCGCGCTCGCCCAAGTGCACGACCGTTCCGCTCCCGTCGCCGACGACCTGCACCTCCACGTGTCGCGCGTGGGGAAGAAACTCCTCGACGTAGAGGTCGCCGTTGCCGAACGCCGCTCGCGCCTCCGAGCTGCAGCGCGCCCACGCGTCGTCGAGCTCGTCGGGACGCTGCACGACGCGCATGCCGCGCCCTCCGCCCCCGGCGACCGCCTTCACCACGACGGCTCCCCCATCGCCCAGCGTGGTGAGGAAGGCGCGGGCGTTCTCGACGCTGGTCGCAGGCGTGCCTCGCAGGACGGGCACCCCCGAGCGCTCCGCCAGCGCCCGCGCGGCCACCTTGTCGCCGAGCAGCTCGAGCGTCGCGGGGGCGGGCCCCACGAAGATGTGCCCTGCCGCGTCGGCGCGGCGCGCGAACTCCGCCTGCTCGCTCAGGAACCCGTAGCCCGGGTGCACCGCGTCGCACCCGGTCTCGCGGGCGATGGCGAGCAGCTGGTCGACGTCGAGGTAGGCGCGCGGGCCGCGGCCCCGGAGCGCCCGCGCCACGTCGACATGGCGGACGTGGAGGCAGGTGTCGTCGTCCTCGGAGAAGACCCCGACGGTCTCGATGCCGAGCTCGGCCGCCGCGCGCGTGATGCGGATCGCGATCTCGCCTCGATTCGCGACCAGGAGGCGGGTGAGGCTCATCGGGTGCGGGCGATCACCCCACGCGTGCGCGTCTCAGCCGGCGACGAGCTTCCCGAGCTGCTCGACCTGCCGGAGCCCGTCGTCGAGCGTCCGAGCGCGCAGCACCGGGATCAGACGGTGAACGCCGAGGTCCTCGTACTGCTTGACGCTGTCGGCGGTGACGGGAGGCGGGGGCGTCACCGAGATCTCGACCTCACCCAGATCGGGCGGCCGCAGACCCTCGGCGATGAAGCCGCGGATCCAGCCGAGCGAGCGCCGGGTGGCCTCGAGGTCGGTCAAGAAGCCGTACCACCCGTTCCCGAAGCGCGCCGCGCGCCGCGCGCCGAACTCGCTCATGCCGCCCACCACGATGGGAGGGTGCGGACGCTGCACCGGACGGGGGTACGCGTCGATGCCGGCGAAGCGGAAGAACCGGCCCTCGAAGGCCGGCCGCTCCATCGTCCAGAGGGCCTTCAGGACGCGGATCGCCTCGTCGGTCACCGCGCCGCGTTGCGAGAACGGCGCCCCGATGGCCCGGAACTCGGGCTCGAGGTAGCCGGAGCCGAGGCCGAAGATGAGCCGGCCGCGCGAGACGACGTCGACCGAGGCAAGCTCCTTGGCGAGCACGATGGGGTTTCGCTGGGGCAGGATGATGACGCCCGTCCCGAGGCGGATGCGCGTGGTCTCCGCGGCGACGTACGCGAGGGCGACCGCGGGGTCGAGCATGGGCGTCTCGGGCTCGGCCGGCGAGGGCGGGACGCGCGGCGACGGCAGGACGACGTGCTCACCCGTCCAGACGGAATCGAGGCCGGCCTGCTCGGCGGCGCGAGCGAGGCCGAGCATCGTCTCGACGTTCGCTGCCAGCCCGAAGTTGATGCCGAAGAGGCCGATCTTCACCCGCGGACTGTTGCACGGGCCTCGGAGCGCGGCAAGCTTCCCGCCCGCCCGCGGCGAGGCCACCTATTCCCTTCCGACGGCGACTCGGGGTACATCAGCGCCAACTTTCTCGACGACGTCGGAGGTCCCATGAAGGGCGCGGTCTATGTCGGAGATGCCAAGAGCCTTTCCCTCGAGCAGCTGAAGCCCAACCCCCCCGGCTCGCGCGACGTCATCGTCGAGGTGGGCGCAAGCGGCGTCTGCCACTCGGACCTGTCCATCATGCGGGGCTACGTCCCCGTCCCACCCGGCATGGTGCTCGGCCACGAGGGGGCCGGCCGCGTGGTGGAGGTGGGCGGCGAGGTGTCGCGCGTCCAGAAGGGCGACCGGGTGATCGCGTCGTTCGTGCCCGCCTGCGGCGCGTGCTGGTACTGCCTCCGCGAGCAGACCGAGCTGTGCGAGCGCGAGGCCGACATCTCGATGGCGCTGCGGGGGAGCCGGCCGGACGGCAGCCCGTACTTCTGCATGACCGGCCTCGGCACCTTCGCCGAGACCATGACGGTTGACGAGTCGTCGGTAGTGAAGGTGGACACCGACCTGCCGGACGCGCAGCTCGCCCTCATCGGGTGCGGCGTCACCACCGGGGTCGGAGCTGCGCTCAACACGGCGAAGGTGCGGCCGGGCTCGAGCGTCGCCGTCCTCGGCTGCGGCGGTGTCGGACAGGCGGTGATCCAGGGCGCGCGTATCGCGGGCGCGGGTCGCATCATCGCGATCGACCCGCAGGAGCTGAAGCGGAAGACCGCGACCAAACTCGGGGCCACCGACGTCATCGATCCCTCGAAGGGCGACCCGGTCGACCAGGTGAAGGCCCTCACCGGGGGACGCGGCGCGGACTACGCCTTCGAGGTGATCGGGCTCCCGGAGACGATCCTCACCACCTACAACCTCGCACGCCGCGGCGGCGAGGTCATCATCGTCGGCATGGCCCGCTTCGAGGCGCAGTTCACGCTGCCGGCGTTCGGCATCTTCTTCGAGGAGAAGACCATCCGGGGCTGCAAGTACGGCTCCGCACAGGTGCGGCGCGACTTCCCGCGCTTCGTCGACCTGATCGAGACCGGCCGTCTGGACACCTCGGCGATGGTGTCGAAGACCATCAAGCTCGACGGCGTGAACGATGCCTTCCGCGCGATGGAGGCCGGCGAGGTGATCCGCAGCGTCATCGCGTGACGCTACTTGCGCACGCCCTCGATCACGCTCACCGGGGCCGGTGTCGGGACGATCCTCGTCAACCGGAAGCCCGCCGCATCGTACAGTGACCGGAATTCGGTCTCCGAGCGCTGGCGACCGCCGGTGTTGACGAGCATGTTGACGTCGTTCGCCGCGGCGCCACGACTCGCGAGCGACTGGTCGATCCGTGGGGGATAGACGCCCTCGACGATCAGCACCCTGCCGTTCTCGGACATTGCCCGGCGACAGTTCTCGAGGATCGTGACCGCGCGCTCGTCGTTCCAGTCGTGGATGACGTGCTTGAGGATGTACGCGTCGGCGCCTCGCGGCACCTGCTGGAAGAAGTCGCCGCCGACCGCCTCGCATCGGTCGGATAGGCCGCGCTCGGCGATCTGTTTCCGTGCGCGCTCCGCCGCGGGCGGCTGGTCGAAGACGGTCCCGCGCAGATGGGAGTGCGCCTTCAGGATGCCGATCAGCAGCGCCCCGTTACCGCCCCCGACGTCCACGAGGGTGCGAAGGGACCCAAAATCGTAGACGGCTGCGACCGCCATGGCAGCGAGGGTGGTGAAATCGGCCATCGCTGCATCGAAGTTCGCGTTCTCCTCGGGAGTCCGGGCCGGGTCGGTGAAGGGATCGTCGAGCCCGCGCTTGCGGAACACCGGATTCCCCGTTCGCACGCAGTACTCGAGGTCTCGCCAGGCCTCCTGGACACGATGACCCGTGAAGAGCATGACCATTGCTCGCGCGCTGCCAGGAACGCCCGCGCGCAGGCATTCGCCGAGGGACGTGAGCGCGAAGGAGCCGTTCTCTCGTTCCTCGAAGACTCCCACGCTCGCCAGCAGCCGCATGACACGGTTGAGCGACGGCGCGTGCGTCGCGGTGGCGTCGGCGATCTCCGTGAAGTGCCGAGGACCATCCTTGAGGAGTTCGGCGACCCCCAGCGTCGCGGCAAGATGAAGCGCGTGGGAGAAGTAGTGCCCGATGGCGAGCTGGTAGAGAACGGCCTGGGGTGGCAGCCCGGACGGCGTGCGGTCGCTCGACATGTTTCCTTCTCCTTGCCCTAGACTCTCGCCACGACGGCGCCGGCGGCCACCAGGGCGACGCCGATCACGCGCTGAATCGTCAACGGGTCGCGCGGCATTCCCATGAGCCCGAAGTGATCGACCATGAGTGCGGCAACGGATTGGCCGCCAACCATGAGGGCGATGGCGTACGCCGCCCCGATCTTCGGGAAGACGAACGCGAGGCTCGCGATGATCACGAAACCGAAGAGCCCGCCGAGATAGAGTGTCCAGGATGCGCCCGCGGGGAAGAAGGTGGTGTTCGCGCCCATCGCCGCCCACAGCGCGATCGCCGGGATCAGGACGATCACGGTGTTGAGGACGAGCGCAGGGCCCCGTCCGGCCGATTTCGAGAGGCCGGCGTTGGCGGCGGCCTGTATGGCCGCCGCAACGCCCGCGGCGATCGCCATCGCCACGAACACGATCTTCGTCGTCATGACGTCCCCCCCCGGAGTCACGTCAGCGGTGAGCTTCATGGGCGTGGCATTGCTGCGGCATAGAATCCTCCAGCTCCGCAGCCCAGGCGAGCAGGCGCTCGTCGTCCATGAAGCGCGCGACCAGCTGGAGCCCGAGCGGAAGACCGTTCGCCGCGGTGCCCCAGGGCAGTGTCACGACCGGTAGCCCGGCGTGCGTCCACGGCAGCTGCATCCACGGGGCCCCGGTCGATTCCCATCCCTCGGGTGCGGGGCCGGCCGCGGCCGGACACAGCCAGACGTCCACCTCGAAAGTGTCCATCGCCTCGTGGATCCGGGCGCGGACATTCGCACGGCCGGCGCGGATCTGCGCAGCGTCGTCGTCGGCGATCG
>DATILR010000541.1:0-2395 GCA_035476275.1 Binatus sp. (SeqCode)
CCGTGGCATGACGGCGCCGCTCTCCGCTCCCGACGAACACCTGCGCGTGGGTGACGCGTACTACGTACTCGCCTCGTCGCTCGCCAGCCGGCGCCGCAAGCACATCCTGGCTCACGGCGATACCTTCGCCGTGCTCGACCAGACGGGGGACCTCCCCTTCGCGATCGACGAGGAGCTCGGCCTCGTCTTCCGGGGGACGCGCCACCTGTCGCAGTTCGAGCTGCTGGCGAACGGGCGTCCACCCTTCTTCCTGTCCGGGGCCGTCGGGCGCGACAACCTGCGCGCGGTCGCGAATCTGACCAACAACGACACGCAGGGCGATGGCGGGCTCTTCACGCCCCGCTCCACGCTGTCCATCCGGCGGACGGCGCTCCTCTGCGGGCCGCAGCTGCACGTCCGGCTCGTGCTGCACAGCTTCTACCTCGAGGCGCTCCCGGTGCGCCTCGAACTCGTGTTCGCCGCCGACTTCCGGGACGTCTTCGAGCTGCGCGGCCTGCGCCGCGCCCGGCGCGGCAGCCTGGAGCCGCCGTGCGTGGACGGCGACGCGCTCGTGCTCGCCTACCACGGCCTCGATCTGGTGCGACGGTCGACCCGCTGTGCGGTCTCGGGGGCAGAGGTGCAGTGGCGGGGGCCACGAGCGGTGCTCGAGCTCGTCTTCGCACCCCAGGAGGAGCGCGTCGTCGACATCGCGATCGACTGTCGGAACGAGAGCATTGCCCCCGCCCCGCAGCGCGGATTCGCCGGCGCGGAGGCGGCTCGTGAGCGGGAGCACCGGCTCTGGCAGGTGGAACATACGGCGGTGCAGGCGGCGGACGAGGGCTTCAGCGCCGTGCTCGGGCAGGCGATGGCCGACGTGTTCCTCCTCACCGTGCCGCCGGAGGCGGGCACACTGCATGGGGTGGATCGCTTTCTCTATGCGGGCATTCCCTGGTTCGCCACCATCTTCGGGCGCGACGCCCTGATCGCCGCCCGCCAGATGCTGCTCTTCGCGCCGGGTCTGGCGCGGGGCGTGCTCAGGGTCCTCGCCGCCCTGCAGGGGACGACCGTGAACCCGGCGCGCGACGAGGAGCCGGGGAAGATCATCCACGAGGCGCGCTACGGGGAGATGGCGAGTACCGGGGAAATCCCGTTCGGTCGCTACTACGGCAGCGTCGATGCGACCCCGCTCTTCTGCATGCTGCTCGGGGCCTACGCGCGTGTCACGGGCGATCTCGCCTTGGTGCGGGAGCTCTGGCCCAACGCCTGTGCAGCGCTCGAGTGGATGGCGCACTACGGTGACCGCGATGGCGACGGCTATGTCGAGTACGAGCGGGTGAGCGAGCACGGGCTCGTCAACCAGGGCTGGAAGGACTCGGGCGATGCGATCTTCCATCGCGACGGCAGCCTCGCGGAGCCGCCCATCGCGCTCGTCGAGGTGCAGGGCTATCGCTATGCGGCACTGGTGGCGATGGCCGAGTTGGCCGACCTGATCGGCGTCGAAGGGGGGGGCCGCTGGCTCGCCGACGCGCAGGCGCTGCGCGAGCGCATCAACCGGGATTTCTGGCTCGAGAGCGAGGACACCTACGCGCTCGCCCTCGACCGGAACAAGCAGCCCTGCGCGGTGGTCGCGTCGAACCCGGGGCAGCTGCTCTTCTGCCGGGTTCCCGACCCCCCGCGCGCGCAGCGCCTGGCCGCTCGCCTCCTGCGCGCGGATCTCTTCGCGGGGTGGGGGATCCGGACCCTGGCGAGCGGCCAGCCGCGTTACAACCCGATGAGCTACCACAACGGGTCGATCTGGCCGCACGACAACTCCTTGATCGCGGCGGGGTTGCGGGTTGCCGGCCGGGTGGACGGGGCCCTCGATATCCTCACCGCGCTGGCCGAGGCGGCACTCCACTTCGAGGACCGGCGGCTCCCGGAGCTCTTCTGCGGGTTCGGCCGGCGTCGGGACACCGCGCCGGTCCCCTATCCGGTGGCGTGTCGGCCCCAGGCCTGGGCGGCAGGCAGCGTCTTCCTGCTCATCGAAGCGGCCCTCGGCCTGGAACCCGATGCGCTCCGGCGGCGCATCGTCCTCAACCAGCCGCAGCTGCCCGCGTGGCTGCCGTGGCTCGAGATCCGCAACCTCCACGTGGGGGAGGCGCGCGTCGACCTGAACGTCGTGCGCGGGAAGTATGGCGGCTCGGTGGAGATCCTCCGGAAGGAGGGCGAGATCGAGGTGGTCGAGACCCGCTGACGGCGGGCGGTGTCACCCGGCGGGGTGCCGGGATCCGGATCTGCTCAGGTCTTGTGCAGCATGCCGGCCTCCCAGGCGTATTGCACGGCCTGTTGGCGCCGGCGGAGACTCAGCCGCTCCAGGATGTTGTGCATGTGGTTCTTGACCGTCTGCTGCTCGACGTGGAGCCGCGCGGCGATCTCC
>DATILR010000542.1:0-12372 GCA_035476275.1 Binatus sp. (SeqCode)
TGGCGGGTCGCTTCGACCTCGTGCTCGCCGCCGAGCTCCTCTACGACCGGCACGCCTTCGAGGGCATCGCACGCGCGGTATCGCGGCTGCTCGCGCCAGGAGGTCGGGCGCTCCTGGCCGACGCTCACCGGATCGACACGCACGACTTTTACCAGGCGCTCGATTCCGCCGGCCTCTCCTGGCACGCGACCGACCACCTCGTGCGCGAGGAAGGCCTCCCCCTCACGATCAGCCTGCTCGAGATCGCTCCGCACCACGAGGGAGCGAAGCGATCGCGCTAATAGGAGACCGCGGCGGCGGGGCGGGGGGCGCCGTCGACGAGCGGGGGCCCGGCGAACGCCCGTCCCGGTTACCCACGCAAGCCCAGCGCCGGGCCTAAGGACCCGCGAGGAGACGGCACCCCCCGCCCCGCCGCCGCCGTCTACAACCCGTACTTCTCGATCTTCCGGTACAATCGTTGCCGATCGATTCCGAGCAGGCGTGCCGCCTCCTTCTTGTTGCCCCCGCTCCTCCGCAGCGCCGCCGCGATCAGCCGTCGTTCGGTATCTCCCAGCGTAGGCAGCTCGCGGTCGTCCTCGTTGCCAACCTCGGGCGCCACCCAGCCCGCGACAGCCGGTGGCAGGTCCTCGAGCGTGATCGTCTCGGCCGTCGACAGGGCGAAGGCCCGCTCGATGAGGTTCTGGAGCTCGCGGATGTTACCCGGCCAGGCGTACGCGGTGAGCCGCTCGAGGGCCTCCGCCGTCACGCGCTTCGGGGACACGCGGTACTGCCGGCTGAAGCTCTGCAGGAAGTGCTCGACGAGGAGCGGGATGTCCTCGGGGTGCGCGCGCAGCGGGGGCATTTCGATGTGGACGACGTTCAGCCGATAGAAGAGGTCGGCCCGGAAGGTGCCGCTGCGCACCTCCGCCTCCAGATCGCGGTTAGTGGCGGCGATCAGCCGGACGTCGACCGGCACTGGCACGCTCGCCCCGAGCGGCGTCACCTCGCGCTCCTGCACGGCGCGCAGGAACTTCGGCTGGAGGGAAAGCGGGATCTCCGACACCTCGTCCAGGAAGAGCGTGCCGCCGTGCGCCGCCCGGAAGACGCCGTCGTGGTCCGCCACGGCCCCGGTGAACGCGCCTCGGCGATGGCCGAAGAGCTGGCTGTCGAGCAGGGTCTCCGACAGACCGGCGCAGTTGATGGCGATGAAGGGACGCTCGGCGAGCGGGCCGCGCTGGTGGATGGTGCGGGCAACGAGCTCCTTGCCGGTGCCGCTCTCGCCACTCACCAGTACCGTGCTCTTGTTCTCCTTGACCGCCTCGATGACGCGGTAAACGGCCTGCAGGCTCCGGCTCTCGCCGATCAGCTCGCCCACGCCGCGCAGGCGCCCCACCTCCTCGCGCAGGCGCGCGTTCTCGCGCCGGAGCGCATCGACCTTCAGGACCCGCTCGACGGTGAGCAGTATCTCCTGCGGCCGGGCGTCCTTGATGAGGTAGTCGGCCGCGCCCAGCTTCATCGCCTCGACCGCACTCTCGATGGTGCCGTAGCCGGTGAGGACGACCACTGCAGGGGGCAGATCGCGCTCGTGCAGGGCATGCAGGAGCTGCATGCCATCCATCACCGGCATCTTCAGGTCGGTGACGACCATGTCGAACGGACGCTGCTCGAGCCGCGTGATGGCCGCCTGACCATGCGGTGCATGCTCTACGGTGTGGCCCGCGCGCTCGAGGTTCTTGGTGAGCGTGCGCGCCATGTTGGCTTCGTCCTCCACAAGGAGGATGCGCGCACCCATCGTCCGTCAGGTCTCGACCACTACGTCGGTGTGGCAGGGGCAGGGGAGATCGATGGTGAACGTGGTGCCCACGCCCACCTCGCTCGCAACCCGGATCTCGCCGCGGTAGCGGCGGAGGATGGAGTGCACCACCGAGAGACCGAGGCCGGTCCCCTGGCCCGGCGCCTTGGTGGTGTAGAAGGGATCGAAGATGTCCTGCAGATGCTCGGGCGGGATGCCGACGCCAGTGTCCCGGATCTCGAGGCGGATGCGGCCGTCGGGGGCGACGCCCGTGCGCAGCTCGAGCTCTCCCCCCTGGGGCATGGCCTGCACGGCGTTGGTGATGAGGTTCAGCAGAATCTGGCGCATGGCATTGGCGTTCGCGAGACAGGGAGCGATGTCGCCGAGCGACGTCCGCACTCGCACCCCGTTGTCCTGGAGGTACTTCTGCATCAGCTGGAGGGTGCGCGTAACGAACTCGTTCACGTCGACCGATTCGAGCTCCGCGCCGGACTCGCGGGAGAACTCGAGCAGGTTCTTGATGATCGCCTGCGCGCGGCCGATCTCCTCCTCGGCGATGCGAAGGTCCTCCACGACCTCGGGGTTCGTCGTGTCGATGATCTGCCCCAGGTCGTAAAGCGCGTTCATGACGATCGCCAGCGGGTTGCGCAGCTCGTGGGCGATGCCGGCGGCGAGCTGACCGATGGCCGCCATCTTCTCGGACTGGATGAGCTGGCTCTCGAGGCGCTTCCGGTCCGAGATGTCGACGCAGATGAGCTGGACCCAGCGGCGTTGCCCGTACTCGATGTACCCGGCGTTGGCGAATACCGGCACGGCCTCCCCGCGGCGGGTGAGGAGGTGGAGGTCGTCACGGCTGGCGTGGCCGCGCTCGATCGCCGTCCGCCAGAGCGCTTCGGCCCGCGGCCGCTCGCGCTCGGGATGGAGCTCGCGCAGCGGGAGGCCGGCGAGCTCGGCGCGCGAGTAGCCGAGGAGCCGCTCCGCTACGTGGTTCCCGTCGAGCACGGCGCCGCCGCTCGCATCCACCCAGAGGATGCAGGCCGGGGCGCGGTCGATGGCGCGGCGGTAGCTCGCCTCCTGCTCGAGGAGTTCCTCCTCGCGACCCTGCACGAAGAAGTCGGTGATGTGGAGGATCCGTTCCTGGAACTCCTGGGCCAGCAAGCGCAGGAGCGCCGCCGCGCGCTCGCCGTCGTGTGCGTACTCGCGCTCGAGGGCCTCGGCGAGGAGCTGCGTGAAACGCATCTGCACGGCGAGGAAGCGTGAAGCCGGGAAGCGCGCGATGAACCCGCGGCGCGTGTGTGCGCTCAGGTAGCGATAGGTCTCCACGTCGTGCGGATCGGCCACGTGCTGCGCCCAGCGGGCCACCGCGGCCGTCTGGTCGGTCTTGATGCGTGCCCAGTCGCTGGCGGGGATACCGAGGGCCGGACCGATCTCCCCCAGCCAGCGGTCGAGGATGGCCGGGGTGGCGGCGTTCATGAATGCCGCCAGCGCCTGCCGGAGCGGACGATGATCGGAGGAACATTGCGCGAGGCCCGCCCCGCGCATATAGCCCGTGATGCGCTCGAGGTGGGGCGTCAGGGTCGCACCCGGCGGTGCGTCGTCGAGCGGACTCACGCCCGGCGCTTAGCAGCTTCGCCTACCCCATGGAAGCGCGATCCGGCGCGCAACCTGCGTCCCGGTCGCGTGTTGCAGGGCACATGCCGGCGTCCGCCCTCAGCTGGGAAGTGCCGGTCCGTTCCTTTACAATCGGACCACGCATGGCGCCTGCGGGCGTACATGGGAAGGTGAGCCATATGCGGACGGAGCCGGGGGATCCTGCGCTCGCGGCCCCGGTCCCCGCCGAGGCGACTGCCCGCGCGGCTGCGGACCCCGACGTCGCCCTGATGCTGCGCCTGCAAGCGGGTGACGAGTCGGCCTTTCAGGACCTCTTCCGGAAGTATGCTCCCCGCGTATTGCAGCTGGCCCGGCGCTTTGTCGGCAGCCAGGCCCAGGCCGAGGAGCTGACGCAGGACGTCTTCGTCCAGATCTTCCGGTTCCGGCATCGGTACAAGCCGCAGAGCCGGCTTGTGACCTGGGTCTTCACCATCGCCACCAACCTGTGCCTGAACGAGCTCCGTCGCCCGGAGCGGCAGCTGCGGGTGGACCTGTGGGACCGTCGCGACGGCGAGGACCGCCCGGAAGACCCCCCCCTCCCGGACCCGGCGGCGGTCACGGCGGAGGAGGGTGCGGCGACCCGTGAGCTTGCCCAGCAGCTCGAAGCCGCCGTCGCGGCGCTGCCACCAAAGCAACGCGCCGCGCTCCTCCTCTCGCGCGTCGACGGCCTCGCCTACCGCGATGTCGGCGAGGCGATCGGCTGCAGCGAGGGAGCGGTGAAGGCGCTCCTCTTCCGCGCCACCCAGGCGCTCAAGCGGAGCCTGCGAGACTACGTGTGACGAGGGGATCGATCATGCGGTGCAGACAAGCGCAACGGTTGATGACGCCGACGGTGGACAACGAGCTGGAGCCGCGGCAACAGCACGCTCTCGATCAGCACCTGACGGCGTGTGCGGCGTGCCGCCAGGAGCTCGCTGCCACTCGCACGCTGCTCGAGGTGGTCGCCCGCCTCCCGGCCGAGATGTCGCTTCCTCCTCGACTCGAGGAGGTGACGCTCCACCGCATGCGGGACGCGGCCCGGGCGGAGCGGAGCGAGCGTCGGCCGGCGCCCTGGTGGCGAAGCCTGTCGTTGCCGGCCCTGACGGTCGCCGCGGTGGCGGTACTTGCGCTCGCGGTTGGCCTACGACAGTTCGACGTCGTGTCGACGCGATCGGTTGACATCCCTGGGCGCCTGGCTGCCAAGTCGGGCCACCAGGCAGCGTCGCAGCATCAGGTCGCTTCCGAAGCCGCCCGCACACGCGTCGCGCGCCAAGAGCCGCGCCGCGCAAGCGAGCCTCCGAAATATCCGCCGGCGGAGCTGGCGAGTGCCCCTGACCTGTTCATGGATCTGCCGATCCTGCGGCACATGGAGAAGCTCGAGCATTTCGACGCCATCCGGACGACCACTGTCGACGAGGCGCCGGATCCATCCGCCGGCCAGCAGGAGCGTTCCAGCGGATGAGGGAGCTGGTTGCCGTCGTCCTCCTGCTCGTTCCCTTGCTGGCGTCGCCGGTCGGCGCCCAGGGCTGGCGCGGGTGGGACCAGCTCTCTCCGGAGGAGCAGCGCCGCGCCTGGGACAACTACCAGCGCTACCAGCAGCTCCCGCAGCAGCGACAGCGCATGATCGAGCGGCGCTACCAGCAGTTCCAGACGATGCCGCCCCAGGAGCAACAGCGCCTGCGGCAGAACTACGAGACGTACCGCGGGCTCGACCCGGGAGCCCGCCACGAGTTCACCGAGAAGTACCGTCGCTGGAAGTCCGACCGCCACTGAGACGGCGGTCGCCCGAGCCGTGGGTCGACCCGGTGAGCTACGGGAGAACGATCAGCTGTCCTCCCACGTGGGCAGGGTGGAGCTGGCAGTTGAACGGGAAGACCCCTGGCTTGTCCGCCGTGAACTCGATCGTCTTCGGCTCCCCGCGATTCACCACCTCCTGGATGTTGTAGGCGGGAATCGCGAACCCGTGCTGCGCCGGCTCGGAAGGAACGTTGTTCACGAGCTTGACGGTGACCTTCGTGCCCTTCGGCACCGCAATCGTGCCCGGGAGCCACATCTTCGACCCCTCGTACTCCACGTTGACGATGGTGACCGTCATCGCACCGCTTTCGGCGGCAGCAATGGGGGCGCGCGAGGCGGCGATCAGCGTGAGAGCCACGGGCAACAGGGTCACCAGGCGACGCATGCGATCCTCCTTGAACGGGGTGGGAGGTCCCTTCCCAAGCACACCCGCCGCGCGAGTGCAACGTTGAGCCAGCTCGCCTCGCTGGTATGATCGCTTGCCGATGCGTCGCGAAGGGACCTTTCGTCTGCAGGCGGACTTCGCTCCCGAAGGCGACCAACCGCAGGCCATCGCGACGCTCAGCGAGGGCGTGAAGGGGGGCCTCGCGCACCAGGTCCTGCTCGGCGTGACCGGCAGCGGCAAGACGTTCACCGTCGCGCACGTGGTGGCGAACCTCAACCTGCCGACGCTCGTGATCGCCCCCAACAAGACGCTCGCCGCACAGCTCTACAACGAGTTCCGGACGCTCTTCCCCGACAATGCCGTCCGCTACTTCGTGAGCTACTACGACTACTACCAGCCCGAGGCGTACGTTCCCTCCACCGACACGTACATCGAGAAGGACGCCTCCATCAACGACGAGATCGACAAGATGCGTCACGCCGCCACCAAGGCGCTGCTCGAGCGGAACGACGTGATCGTGGTCGCGAGCGTGTCGTGCATCTATGGGCTCGGTTCGCCCGCCAGCTACTTCGAGATGCTGGTCTTCCTCGACCGGGGAGCAACTGCCGATCGGGATGCGATGCTGCGCAAGCTCGTCGACATGGCGTACCAGCGCAGCGACTACGACTTCCACCGCGGCACCTTCCGCGTACGCGGGGACGTGGTCGAGATCTTCCCTGCCTACGAGGAGGCGAAGGCGATCCGCGTCGAGCTCTTCGGCGACACGGTCGAGAACCTGTGCGAGATCGACCCGCTGCGTGGCAAGGTCCTCCGCAAGCTCGAACGGGTAGCGATCTACCCCGCCAGCCACTACGTGGCCAACGAGGAGGTCATGAAGCGCGCGGTCGAGACCGTGCGGTCCGAGCTCGAGGAGCGGCTGGCGGTGCTGCGCCGGGAGCACAAGCTGCTCGAGGCGCAGCGTCTCGAGCAGCGGACGCGGTACGATCTGGAACTGCTCGCCGAGATGGGCTTCTGTCCGGGCATCGAGAACTATTCGCGCCACCTGGACGGGCGCGAGCCAGGACAGCCGCCGTACACGCTGCTCGACTACTTCCCCGAGCAGTACCTCCTGGTGATCGACGAGAGCCACGTGACCGTGCCGCAGATCGGTGGGATGTACCGCGGGGACCGCTCGCGCAAGCAGACGCTCGTCGAGTTCGGCTTCCGGCTGCCCTCGGCGCTCGACAACCGGCCGCTCAACTTCGACGAGTTCACCGGGCATGTCCGGCAGACGCTGTACGTGTCCGCCACGCCCGGTGAGTGGGAGCTGCGGCAGGCGGGGGACCGGGTGGTCGAACAGCTCATCCGGCCGACCGGGCTCACCGACCCCGAAGTGATCGTGCGCCCCGCGCGCCATCAGGTGGACGATCTCCTGGAGGAGATCCGTCGCCGGATCGCCGTGCACGAGCGGGTGCTGGTGACGACCCTCACCAAGAAGATGGCGGAAGACCTGACCGACTACCTCCAGGAGGTCGGCATCAGGGTGCGCTACATCCACTCGGACGTGGAGACCCTCGAGCGGGTGGACATCATCCGCGACCTCCGCCGCGGCGAGTTCGACGTGCTGGTCGGGATCAACCTCCTGCGGGAGGGTCTCGACCTTCCCGAGGTCTCGCTGGTCGGCATCCTCGACGCCGACAAGGAGGGGTACCTCCGCTCCGAGCGCTCCCTCATCCAGACGATCGGCCGGGCGGCGCGCAACGTGAACGGCGCCGTGCTCATGTACGCCGACGTGGTCACCGGCTCGATGCGCAAGGCGATCGACGAGACGAACCGCCGGCGCACCGTGCAGCAGGAGTACAATCGCCGCCACGGCATCACCCCGCAGACCATCCAGAAGGCGATCGCGGAGCCCCTCGCGGCCGTCTGCGAAGCCGACTACTCGACCGTGCCGCTCGTCCGGGAGAGCCCGGGGGAGGAGGAGGCGCTCGAGCCCGCGGCCGTCGCCGAGCGGGTGGCAGCCTTGCGCAGGGAGATGCGGGAGGCGGCCAAGCGTCTGGAGTTCGAGCGGGCGGCCGAGATTCGCGATCGCATCCGGGCGCTCGAGACGCGGGCCCTCGGCGTCGAGTCCTCGCCCGGCGCATAGGCCCGCACCGGGGCGGGTTCATGGTTCCGCCGCCGCCCGATGGTGCAACGTCCTGCTACGGCGCAACGTCGCGCACCGCGGTCCCCGCGGGGGAGGGATGGCATGCGTCTCGCTTCACGCACGTTCACCTTGCTGCCTCGAAACCGCCGTGCCACCATCAAGGGGTGATGCCGTCGGCGCCCCTGCGCCGGAACGTGATACGCACGTGAGCTCCGAGGAGAACACCTCTCCGCCGGCGCCGGTCGTGACCGTTCGCGGCGCTGCACGGTCGCCGGAAGAGCAGCTGGCGGCGATTCCGGCGCGCCCCGGCGTCTACCTCCTCAAGGACAAGCACGCCAAGGTCATCTACGTCGGCAAGGCGGCGAATCTGCGCGCGCGCGTGCGCTCCTACCTGCGTGGCGGCGACGAGCGGAGTCAGGTTCGCTTCCTGGTCGAGCGCCTGGTCGACGTCGAGACGCTGGTCACCGCCAACGACAAGGAAGCCCTCATCCTCGAGAACAACCTGATCAAGCAGTATCGCCCGCGCTACAACATCCGTCTGAAGGACGACAAGAGCTACGTGAGCGTCAAGGTCACCGTGAAGGATCCGTGGCCGCGCGTGCTCGTCACGCGCCGGATCGTGAAGGACGGAGGACGCTACTTCGGCCCCTTCGCCAGCGCGTCGGCGGTGCGGGAAACGCTCGACACGATCCGCAAGGTCTTCCCGCTCCGGACCTGCAGCGACCCCGTCTTTCGCAACCGTAGCCGCCCCTGCATCGAGTACGACATCAAGCGCTGCCTCGCGCCTTGCGTGCTCCCCGTGGACCGCACGGTGTACGAGGAGCACCTCCGCGAAGCGATGCTGCTCCTCGAGGGCCGGAACAGCGAGGTGGCCCGCCAGCTCCGCCGGCGCATGGAGACGGCGGCGAGCGAGGAGCGCTTCGAGGCGGCGGCCCGCCTGCGCGATCAGCTCCAGGCGATCGAGGCCACCCAGGAGCGCCAGCAGGTGGTCGAGCACTGGGGGACCAACCAGGACGTCTTCGGCCTCTACCGGGAGGGCGGGGCGATCGAGGTCCAGGTGCTCTTCGTCCGTCAGGGCAAGCTCGTCTCCAACCAGAGCTACAGCTTCGACGATTGGGAGTTCTCCGACGACGAGGTGATGGAGGCAGTCCTCACCCAGTTCTACCAGGCGACCCAGCACGACGTCCCCGACGAGATCCTGCTGCCCGTGGGCATCTCCGACACGGACGTGCGGGCGGAGTACCTGAGCGAGCGGCGGGGGAGGAAGGTGGCGGTGCTGGTACCCCAGCGCGGCGACAAGGTCCGGCTGGTGGAGATGGCGCACGAGAACGCCCAGCAGAGCTTCGTCGCCCGGCGTGATGCCGGCGCGCAGGCGGCCCGCATGGCGATCGAGCTCCAGGCGCGCCTCCACCTCCGCGACGCTCCCAAGCGGATCGAATGCCTCGACATCGCGACCTTCCAGGGTCGCGAGACCGTCGGCTCGGTCGTCGCCTTCGACGAAGGGGAGCCGGCCAAGGCGGGCTACCGGCACTACCGTATCCGCACGGTCGAGGGCACCGACGATTTCGCGGCGGTGAGCGAGGTGATCCGCCGGCGCTTCCGCGACGCGCGCGAGCGCGGCGGCGTGCCGGATCTCCTCGTGATCGACGGCGGCCTCGGCCAGCTGGGCGCTGCTCGCAGCGTGCTCGAGGAGCTTGGCCTCGCCGATCTCGAGGTGGTGGGGCTCGCCAAAGAGCGCGTCGAGCGCGACCCGACGGCCCGCGAGATCCAGCGACGCCCGGAGCGGGTGTTCCTGCCGGGACGGAAGAATCCCGTCGTCCTGAAGCCGAACTCGACGGCCCTCTTCCTCCTCCAGCGCGTGCGGGACGAGGCGCACCGCTTCGCCAACACGTATCATCAGAAGCTGCGCGCGCGGGCCCGGTTCGCCTCGCCGCTCGACGAGATCCCGGGCATCGGGCCTCGCCGGCGGCGCGCTCTGCTCCGACGCTTCGGGAGTCTCCGGCGCGTGGCCGCGGCGAGCGCCGAGGAGCTCGCCACGGTGCCCGGCATCACGCTCAGCCTCGCGACGCAGATCAAGGAGCAGCTCCCGAGAACGTAGCCTCGACCGACAGCCCGCCCCCAGACGAAGGCAGGAGGGGGAGAGGTGCGCGCGGGTCTTGCGGTCGTCACGCTGGCCGTCCTCGCAGGGGAGATGCTGGCCGCGGGTGCGACGGTCCCCGCGCGCATGCTCGTGGGCGCGCCACTCGTTCCCGCGCTCCTCGCCGTTCCCAGGGGTCGGCAGCGCGCGGCCTGTGCCTGGACGGCCCTGGCGCTCGGCGCCGCCCTCGTGGGAGCGCTCCGCATGCAGGCCGTCGTGGCGCCGATCCAGCCAGAAACCCACGTGGCGCGCCTGTCCCTTCCGGTCCGCACCGCTGCCCGCGGCTGGATCGTCGAGGCACCCGACCACCGCGAGGGTCGGACGGTGCTGCTCGTCGACGTCGAGGCCGTGGGCCGGGGTCGCGAACGTCGTCCCGCCAGCGGCCGGATCCGTCTCGGCGTCCGCGAGGCGAGTTCCCGATGGCGGTACGGCGACCACGTGGAATTCGAGGCCACGCTGCGGAGACCGCGGAACTTCGAGAATCCCGGACGCTTCGACTACGTCGGGCACCTCGCGCGGCGCGACATCTTCGTGACCGGCTTCGTGTGGGACCCGGACATGATCCGGCGGCTGCCGGGGCGGCTCGGAGGCCTGCGCCTGCACCTGGAGTGGTGGCGGGCGCGGCTCGGCAGGGAGATCGCGGCGACCGTGCCGCCGCCCGAGGGCCCCGTCCTGCGGGCCCTCGTCATCGGCGACGAGGCGGGAATCGCGGATGACCTCAGAACGGCGTTCACGCGCGCCGGGGTGGTCCACGTCCTCTCCGTCTCGGGTCTCCACATCGGAATCGTGGCGGCGATGGCCTTCACCGTTGCGCGCGGGCTCCTCGCGCGGAGCGTCGCGCTGCTGCTGGCGACCGATGTCGACCGGCTGGCCGGCCTGGCGAGCCTCGTGCCCGTCGCGCTCTATGCCGCGCTCGCCGGGTCCGGTGTCGCGACCCTCCGCTCGGCGCTCATGGTGACGGCCGCCGTGCTGGCGGCGCTTCTCGGACGCCGCACAGACGTCCTCCGCACCCTCGGCCTAGCGGCGCTCGTGCTGGCCCTCGTGCAGCCGGGGGCTCCGCTCGAGATCGCCTTCCAGCTCTCGTTCGCCTCGGTGCTGGCGATCGTGTGCGGTACCGGGTGGCTCGGGCGCCGGCGCGACCGCTGGACGCGCGCTGCCACCTTCGCGCTCGTCTCGCCTTGCGCGCTCCTCGGCACCGCACCCCTCACCGCCTTTCACTTCCATCAGGTGTCGCTGATCGGCGTGGTGGCGAATCCGCTCGTCGTCCCGATCTTCGGATCGCTGGTCGTGGTCCCGGGTCTGACGGCAGCCCTCGTCGAGCCCATCGCGCCGCAGCTTGCAAGGGTACTTCTGCGCCTTGCCGGCATGCTGCTGCACCCCGGCCTCGTGCTGGTGCGCGCGCTCGCCCGGCCGGCGTGGGCAGCGGTCGACGTGCCCATCCCGAACCTCTTCGAGCTGGGGCTCATCTATGCCGCGCTCGGAGGCCTCCTCGTCCTTCGCCGGCGGGCTGGAGGCCTCGTGCTCGCCGTCGCGCTGGTGGGGCTCGGGGCGGACGCGGGCTGGTGGGCGCACGAACGCTACGCCGCGAGGAGCCTGCGCATCACTTTCCTCGACGTCGGACAGGGGGACGCCGCGGTCGTCGAGCTACCGGGCGGGCGCGTGATCGTCGTCGATGCCGGGGGTTTCCCGGGCGGCGACTTCGATACGGGGGCCGCCGTGGTCGGGCCCTTCCTCTGGTCGCGGAAGATCCTCCATCCAGACGCGCTCGCGATGACGCATGCGCATCCCGATCACTCGGGGGGCCTTCCGTATCTGCTCGCGCATCTGCGACCGCGCGAGTTCTGGTGGACGGGGGTCCCCGGCGAGGGCGTGGCGTGGCACCGCCTGCAGGCCGCTCTCGCCGAGAGCCGCACGGCCGTGCGAGTGCTCGCCGACGGCGCGGCTCTTCCCGGCCTTGCCGGCCTGGCGACGGTGCTCCACCCCCCGGCGGACGGTGCTCCCCGGACGTTGAACGATTCCTCGTTGACGCTTCACATCGGCCCCCGGGGCGGCGGCGTCTTGCTCACGGGCGACATCGAAGCGCGGGCGGAAGGCCGTCTCGTCGAGGCGCCCGAACGTCTACGAAGCGCGGTCCTCAAGGTGCCGCATCACGGAAGCCGGACGTCAAGCCATCCGGCATTCGTCGCCGCCGTCGCCCCTGCCGTCGCCGTCATGTCGGTCGGCGCGGACAACCGCTACCACCTGCCGGCGCCCGAGGTCGAAGCACGCTACCGCGCGGGAGGGATCTGCCTCCTCCGGACGGATCGGTGCGGCGCGATCACCGTCGAGTTCGACGGCAGCCGACTCCGCGTGCACGCGATGCGCCCGACGTGTGCCTGCCCGGAACTCTAGGCTGCGCCCGCCAGGCCGTGGCGCAGCGCGTACATCACCAGGCCGACGCGATCGCGGACACCGAGCTTCTGGAAGATGTTTGTCAGGTGGGTCTTCACGGTGCGCTCGCTGATGCTGAGCGTCGCGCCGACCTCGCG
>DATILR010000543.1:0-21625 GCA_035476275.1 Binatus sp. (SeqCode)
GGATCGAGTCGGCACCGGCCAGCAGCATCACCAGGCGGTCGAGTCCGAAGGCGATTCCGCCGTGCGGCGGCGCCCCGAAGCTGAGCGCCTCGAGCAGGAAGCCGAAGCGCTCGTGCGCCTCCTGCTCCGACATGCCGAGCAGGGAGAGCACGCGCATCTGGAGATCGGGACGGTGGATTCGGATGCTCTCGCCGCCCAGCTCGACCCCGTTCACCATCAGATCGTACGCCTGGGATCGGATGGCGAGGGGCTCGCGCTCGAGACGGTCGAGGTCCTCGTCCCGCGGAGCGGTGAAGGGATGGTGGACGGCGTTGTACCGGCCGGTCTCCGCGTCCCGCTCGAGGAGCGGGAAGTCGACGACCCAGGTGAAGCGATCCTCCCCCTGGGCGACCCGTTCGAGCCGCGCACCGAGCTGCAGCCGGAGCCGCGAGAGGATGCTCGCGGCCAGGGCCTCGGGCTCCGCCAGCAGGATGAGGAGGTGACCTTCCTGCAATCCGGCGGCCGTCGTGAGCCGCTCGCGCTCGGCGTCGGTCAGGAACTTGGCCACCGGTGACTGCCAGCCGTCGGCAGCCACTCGGATCCAGGTGAGCCCCCGGGCGCCCTCGGTGGTGGCGAACCCCACCAGCTCGTCCAGCTCGCGGCGGGAGAGCGCACCGCCCGCTCCCGGTACCGCGAGTCCGCGCACCCGGCTGCCCGCCGCGAGTGCCTCCGCGAAGACGCGAAAGGTCGTACCCGCGAAGCAGGCCGAGAAGTCGCCGAGCTCGAGCGCCACGCGGAGGTCCGGCCGGTCGGTCCCATAGCGCAGCATGGCTTCCTGGTACGACAGCACCGGCATCGGGCGCGGCGTCGGACGCCCGCGCACGCTCGCGAAGATGTCCGCGATGATCGGCTCGACCACGCCCATCACGTCGGCCGGGCTCACGAACGACATCTCGAGGTCGATCTGCGTGAACTCGGGCTGCCGATCGGCGCGCAGATCCTCGTCGCGGAAGCAGCGCACGATCTGGTAGTACCGATCGATCCCGCCCACCATGAGGATCTGCTTGAAGAGCTGTGGCGACTGGGGGAGCGCGTAGAACGTGCCCCGCTGCACCCGGCTCGGCACCAGGTAGTCACGCGCACCCTCGGGCGTGGAGCGCGTCAGCACCGGAGTCTCCACCTCGATGAAGCCGGCCGCTTCGAGCCGGCTCCGCACCATGCGGGTGACCTCGTGGCGGAGACGAAGGCGGCGCTGCATGCCGGGCCGACGGATGTCCAGGTAGCGATAGCGCAGGCGGCTCGCCTCGTTCAGCTCGGCCGCTTCGTCGATCGGAAAGGGGACCGGGCGCGCCACGTTGAGGACGCGGAGCGCGCTGGCGATCACCTCGACGGCGCCGGTCGGCAGCTCCGCGTTGACGGTCTCGGGAGGACGCGCCTGGACGACCCCCTGGACCGCGACGACGTACTCGTGGCGCAGCTCGCCTGCGCGGGCATGCGTGGCCGCGTTCTCGCTCGGGTTGCAGACCACCTGCACCACCCCCGCCTGATCGCGCAGGTCGATGAAGAGCAGGCCTCCGTGGTCACGCAGCGCATGCACCCAGCCACACAGCGTGACCGTCCGACCGACGTCGTGCGGACGGAGGTCGCCACCGAGGTCGCTCCGGCGCCATTCGGCCAATGGCTCGATCGGGACCGTCACCCGTCCGCTCCGACCAGCGCCTGGACGGCACTCGCGAGCTCCGGCCCCGGGGCGTCCAGGGTGAGCACCTGCCGGCGGTCCTGCCCGCGCACCAGATCGCGCACCGTCGCCCGTCCCACCTGCAGCTCCTCCTCGCCGAGGATGACCGCCAGCCGCGCCCCGCGCCGATCGGCGGAGCGGAGAAGGGCCTTGAGGCTTCGTCCTGCGGGCTCCAGCCCCACCGAGAGGCCTTGCTGACGGAGTCGCGTCGCCAGGGCAAAGGCCGGTCCGACGGCGCGCTCCTCGAGCGGCAGGATCACGGCTGCGGGACCGGACGCGAGAGCACCCGCCGAGGCAACGACACCCAGACGGTCGAGACCGAGCGCGAAGCCGACGCCCGGCACGTCCGGCCCCCCGAGCGCCGCCACCAGTCCGTCGTAGCGCCCTCCCGCCCCGACCGCGTTCTGCGCGCCCAGTCCCTCGGCAACGACCTCGAAGGCCGTGCGGCGGTAGTAGTCGAGCCCGCGCACGATCCGGAAATTCATGACGTAGGGAACCCTTTCCTGATCGAGGAGCGCGCGCAGCTGCCCGAGGTGCGCGGCACAGTCGGCACACAGGCTGTCCCGCATGACCGGGGCATCCGCCATGACCTGGCGGCACGCCTCGACCTTGCAATCGAGCAGGCGGAGCGGATTCCGCTCGAGCCGGCGATGGCAGTCGGGACAGAGCACGTCGAGGTGACGCTCGCCGAACTTTCGCAGGCGCTCGCGGTAGACCGGGCGGCAGGTCTCATCGCCGAGAGAGTTCAGCTCGAGACGTGCTTCGCGCGCGCCGACGCGCTCCAGGTAGCGAGCGAGGAGCAGCAGCAGCTCGGCGTCGGCGAGCGGATCCGCGCGCCCCAGCAGCTCGGCCCCGATCTGGTAGAACTGCCGATACCGACCCTTCTGCGGACGCTCGCGCCGGAACATCGGCCCGATGTAGAAGAGCCGGGCCTGCGCATCCGCGTGCCCGAGGTTGTCCTCGATGTAGGCGCGCGCGACCGACGCGGTCGCCTCGGGTCGCAGCGTCAGCGACGTCCCGTCGCGATCGGTGAAGCCGTACATCTCCTTCTCGACGATATCGGACGTCTCGCCCACCGAGCGCGCGAAGAGCTCGGTGCGCTCGAGAATGGGCAACCGGATCTCGCCGAATCCATAGGCGAGGAACAGCTCCCGGGCGGCGTCCTCGAGCGCCTGCCAGCGGCGGCTCTCTTCGGGGAGAACGTCCCGGAAGCCCTTGACGGCGGCGATCGTGGCGGACCGCGGCATTTTCGGGGTGAAGCGGTGACTTGTAGCAAAGCCCCTCACTACCTTCAACGCGAAGATTGCGACGATTTTGTTTGATAATCGCCCGATTTGCCTCCACAATGCCGGTGTGGATTGGTTCTTGCTCCATCCGGGGACACGAGAAAGGCCTTCATGCTCTCCACCAGTACCCTGACCGCGCTTTTCCACGATCTCGTACGAGCCGCCATGGCGGCCCAGCAGGTGCAATCCTCGGAGACGACCGAGTTCTACCTCGTCCAGCTGCTCGCCGGCTTCGCCCGGCCCGCCACGCCGGACCTTCTCGACCCGCCGCTCGCGCTCGACTACCTCGAGGCCTCTCACCTGCCCGCCCCCCAGCGCTACGAGAAGCTGAAGCGCGTCGCGGATACGGCGCTGTTCATCACCGGGGTGTTCGTCGACAGCCTGGAGCGGAGCCTCGTCGGCCCCGAGTACTACACGGCGCTCGGGCGCAACGCCTATGCGCGCCTATCGAACCAGCCGCCGCGCGCAGCGCTCCAGAGTCTCTTTGGCGAGCTGGCAGGCCGCTTCCCGGAGTTCGTGCGGGTGCTGACCGAGATCAGCGCTCAGGAGCTCTTCCGTCGTGAGCAGGATACCCTTCGCCTGTACAAGCGCTGGCTCCACACGCGCGGGCGCCGCGAGGCCGACCTGCTCGTGCGGCGAGGGATCATCCCCTTCGCCCCGCCCAGCCACCAGCGCCACTAGCGCGCCTTCGCCGGACGACGCCTAGCGCGCCGCGGGTGCGGCCTGGAGCCCGACGCGCCGGCGCAGTAGCGGGGCCGCCGGAACGGCTTTCGCATTGCGCGCCACCACGATCGTGAACAGGGAGCGCGGCGACGTCTTCCAGCTGCGTTCGAGGTGCAGCGTCTGATCGTCGAGCACGTCGGAGGGGTGGAGCGTCGTCCAGCCGAGCCAGCGCGTGATCGGGTCGATCGTTCGCATCATGCGCGCGACGACCGGCTTCGGGCTGCGGAAATGGTTGATGACCGTCAGCAGACCCCCGGGGCGGCAGACCCGGCACGCTTCCTCGATCATCCGCTTCGGATCCGGCACCACGCTCACCACGTGAAACGCCATCACGTAGTCGAAGCTATCGTCGGGAAACTTGAGGTTGAGCGCATCGCCCTGCTCGAGCGCCACGTGCCGCCACCCGTTCCGGTTCACCTTGTCCTGCGCCCGCTCGAGCATGTCCGGCGCCAGATCGATCCCGGTCACGTGGCAGTGGGACGGATAGGCATCGAGCGAGAGACCCGTTCCCACCCCGAGCTCGAGGACCCGTGCGCCCGGCTCGATGTCGAGCGAGCGGATCACGGTCGCGATCCGAGGGTAGAAGACGCGCCGGAAGAGGAGGTCGTAGAAGTACGAGAACTCGTAGTAGAGTCGGCTCTCGTGCGGCTGTGCGCTGGCTAGGGCCATAGTCCTCTCTCGTGGTCTGTCCAGGCCCCGGCGACAATACCGGGAAGTGGGCCTCTACCGCGAAAGCCCGCCGCCGATGGCGGATGCCGTCATGCGGCCGTGGTGCCTCGAAGCTGCCGCTTGAAGAAGGCGATGTCTCGCTTGCGGAAGCGCCACTGCCGACCCTTCTTGAATGCAGGCAGGACGCTCTTGCGGGCGAGTTCGTTCACCGTATCCGGGCTGCAATCGAGGATCTCCGCAACCTCTTTGCTGTTCAGCAAGATGTCGACCTTCTCGACCATCAGGCAGTTTGCCCCCGAACGCAGGATCCGGGAAGCCGTTTCGGTTAGCAGGGTGCCTTACCCCCGTCAAGGCGAGGCCCGATTCTCGAGGGTTTTCCAAGGGTTGCGGGAGTTCGCGAGCTATGCCCGAAGATTGATCGCGGCGCCCGGCAGGGCTAGCGCCGCTTCACCTGACGCTTCTCCAGATACAGCACGATCGGGCTCGCGACATAGATCGACGAGTACGTACCGACGATGAACCCGACCAGGAGCGTGAATGCGAAGCTGTGGATTACCGGCCCTCCCAGGAGAAAGAGCGCCGCCGTCACGAGGACGGCCGTGCCACTCGTGATGAGCGTCCGGGAGAGCGTTTCGTTGATCGACAGGTTCATGACCGTCGCGAGCGTCTCGCGCCGCATCTTCCGCATGTTCTCGCGGATACGGTCGGACACGATCACCGTGTCGTGGACCGAGTAGCCGACCACCGTGAGCAGCCCCGCCACGGTGGTCAGATCGAACTCCATGTTGGCGATGGACAGCGCGCCGAGCGTGATGAGGACGTCGTGGACGAGCGCGACGGCCGCACCGATGCCGAAGCGGAGCTCGAAACGGAGCGCGATGTAGGCTCCCATGACGAGCGTCGCGGCGAGCACCGCGAGGGTGGCGTCACGCCAGAGGTTCTTGCCCACCTTCGGCCCGACCGTCTCGACCCGCAATACCTCGTAGGTGCCTTCCCCGAAGCGGGCCTTCAGGCCCGCCTTGATACTGTCCGCCACGGCGGCGCTACCGCTCTGCGGGCTCCCGACCACGCGGATCTGAAACTCCGTTTCGCCCTGTCCGACGTTCTGCACGACCACCTCGCGCAGCTCTCCGCCCGAAAGCGCGCCCCGGATGTCGGCGACCGGCGTCGACTGAGCGAACTTGACGTGCACCATGGTGCCGCCGGCGAAGTCGATGCCGTAGTTGAGGCCACCGTGGAGGTAGATGGACACCAGGCCGATGGCGATGAGCGTCCAGGACACGATCAGCATCCGGAAGCGCATGCCGACGAAATCGATGTTCGTCCCGGGGGGGATGATCTCGAAGAAGTGGTGCTGGACGGGGGCGGCCTTCTCCGGCTGGCCAGTCGAACGCATCGCCATGGTCCCCTCCCCCTTCATACGCTGACCGTGCTGAGGCGCCGCCGCGACACGACGGCGTCGTAGACCACTCGCGTCCCGAAGACCCCCGTGATGAGGCTGGTGAGAATCCCCATGCAGAGGGTCACCGCGAAGCCTCGCACCGGCCCCGTTCCGAACTGAAAGAGGATCAGCCCGGAGCAGAAGGTGGTCACGTTCGAGTCGCGGATGGCGTACCAGGCACGCTCGTAGCCGGCCTCGATGGCCGCGCGCGGTGTCTTGCCCAGGCGCAGCTCCTCGCGAATGCGTTCGAGGATGAGGACGTTGGCGTCCACTGCCATACCGACCGTGAGCACGATGCCCGCAATGCCCGGGAGCGAGAGCGTGAAGCCGAAGGCGGCGAACGCCCCCGCCAGGATGAGCACGTTCAGGACGAGGGCTCCGTCCGCGATCGCGCCCCCGCCCCGGTAGTAGACGAGCATGAAGGCGATCACGAGCACCGTCCCGACCGCGAACGACAGCATCCCCTTGCGGATGGAGTCCTTGCCGAGGGAGGGGCCGACGGTTCGCTCTTCCAGCAGCTTCAACGGCGCCGGCAGGGCGCCGTTGCGCAGCACGTTGGCGAGATCCTGCGCCTCCTTGAAGTCGAAGCGACCCGTGATCTGCCCCCGTCCGCCCGTGATCGGCTCGCGGATGGTCGGCGCCGACTCGACCATGCCATCCAGCACGATCGCGAGCCGTCGCCCGACGCTGGCAGTGGTGACCTGCCCGAACTGCTTGGCGCCGCGTGCATCGAGCACGAACTCGACCGCCATGCCTTCGGTCGCCGACCCCGGGCTCACGCTGGCGTCCGTCAACACGTCACCGGTCATGAGAGTTCGCCGCTCGACGAGATAGGCCTGGCGGCGGCCGGTCTCGCTCCGCCCGTAGAGCACCTGCACCCCCTGCCCCGGATGCTCGACCGTCCCCGCCTGGGGCCCCTCGCCGAGCAGCTTGAACTCGAGCAGCGCCGTCCGTCCGATCAGCTCCTTGGCGCGCTCCGGGTCCTGGATGCCGGGTAGCTGGACCACGATCTCGTCCGATCCCTGGGCCTGCACCGTCGGCTCCGCGACCCCGAACTGGTCGATCCGGTTCCGGATGATCTTCAGCGCCTGCTCCTGGACGTTGTCGCGCACCCGCTGGATCTCACGCGGCTCGAGGGTCAGCGACATCTCGCCCGGCGCGGCATCCGGGGTCGCCACCATGACCAGTCCTGGAAAGCGATCCTTCAGGACATCGAGCACCTGCGACCGCTTGTCGACGTTGGCCAGGCGGAGATGGATGACCTGGCCATCCCGCTCGAGGGTCGATGCGCCGATCTGCGCGTCCCGGAGCTCCCGCTCGAGGTCCTGCATCTGGCGGTCGAGGGTGGTGTCGACCGCCTGATCGATGTCCACCCCGTAGAGCAGGTGCGTGCCACCCTGCAGGTCGAGGCCGAGACGAACCGGTTGATGCCACGGCCACCAGGAAGGAGCCGGACGGACGAAGGTCGGCAGGAGAAACACGACGGCGGCCACGGTGATCGCCGCAAACAACAGCAGCCGATACGATACGGATCGACTCACGACTTCTCCCGTTCCCTCTCGCGCGCCTCCACCGGCGCGGTCCTCTGCACGGCCTGCACGGCGCTCCGGTCGATCTGCAACTCGACCTTCGGGGCGACCTCCACCTTAATGACCTTGTCGCCCAGCACCGTCACGCGTCCGTGAATGCCCGAGCTCATCACGATCTGATCGTTGCGCTTGAGCCCCGCGATCATCTGATCGTGCTCTCGACGCCGCTTCTGCTCGGGACGGAGAAGCACGATGTAGAAGACGCCGACCAGCAGCACCAGCAGGCCGATGTTGTACACGGCCGGCGGACCACCACCCTCACCCGTCTGCGTGAACGCCGAGCCCATGTCAGGCCCACGCTCCCAGCGCGACGGCGGGACGCCCGGGGAAGCTCCCCTCGGCGAGCGCCGCGCGCACCTCGCTCATCAGCCGGAGGTAGAAGTGGAGATTGTGCAGCGTCGCGAGCCGGGCACCGAGCATCTCACCCGCCAGCATGAGATGGCGGAGCGCACCCCGGCTGAAGCGCTGGCAGGTGTAGCAGCTGCAGCCCGTCTCCACCGGACGCGGATCACGCGCGTGCGCGGCGTTGCGAATCATCAGCTTGCCCTCGCGGGTGAAGAGCGTCCCGTTGCGCGCGTTGCGGGTCGGGAGGACGCAGTCGAAAAGGTCATATCCCATGGCGGCGAAGCGAAGCAAATCGCGAGGCGTGCCGACGCCCATCAGGTAGCGGGGCCGCTCGCGGGGCAGGAGCGCGACGGTCTCCTCCGCGACGCGGGCCGTTTCCGCTCTCGGCTCTCCGACCGAGAGCCCGCCGACCGCGTAGCCGTCGAAGCCGAGCGGCGTGAGCCCCGCGACACTCTCCGCCCGGAGCTCCATGTCGCATCCACCCTGCACGATCCCGAAGAGGGCCGTTTCCGCCCGCCGGCGAGCCGCCATGCAGCGCACCGCCCACGCGGTCGTGCGGTTCACCGCGCGTGCGACCTGTGCTGCTGGCACGGCGGCCGGCACGCACTCGTCGAGCGCCATGGCAATATCCACGCCCAGTGCCTCTTGGACCGCCACCGCCTCCTCCGGGGATAGTGTGCCGGGATGGCCGTCGACATGCGAGCGGTAGGACAGGCCGTGGTCGTCGACCCGGACGAGGTCGGCCAGGCTCATCACCTGGAACCCCCCGCTGTCGGTCAGAATTGGGCCGTCCCAGCCCATGATCGCATGGAGCCCGCCGAGGGCCCGGACGGTGTCCACCCCGGGGCGCTGCGCCAGATGATAGGCGTTGGCGAGCAGCACGCTGGCCCCCAGCTCGCGCAGCTCGTGCGGGGCCACCCCTTTGACGGCGCCGTGGCTCGCGACCGGCATGAAGGCCGGCGTGGCGATTGCCCCGTGTTCCGTGGTCAGGCGACCGAGCCGCGCCCCGGAGGCGTGGGTGCGCACGATCTCGAAGCGAAAGCCGCTCACGTGATCAGCATCGCGTCGCCGAAGCTGTAGAACCGATAGCGGAGTCGGACCGCATCCGCATAGGCCGCCCGCGTACGATCCCAGCCGGCGAATGCCGCGACCAGCGCGAGGAGCGAGGAGCGCGGCAGGTGGAAGTTGGTGAGCAACGCGTCGACGACGCGGAAGCGGTGGCCGGGGCGAATGAAGAGCTCGGCCTCCCCGGCCCCGGCGCGCAGCGTCCCGTCGACCGCAGCCGACTCGAGCGCGCGGACAGTGGTGGTACCGACCGCGATGATCCGGCTGCCTCGCGCCTGGGCCGCGCCGATCCGGTCCACCGTGAGCGGAGGAAGCTCGTAGCGTTCGGACGCAACGACGGCCGTCTCGAGGTCGTCGTCGCGCAGCGGAAGGAAGCTCCCAGGTCCCACGTGAAGCGTGAGGCTCGCGATCTCGACGCCGGCGCCGCGAAGCTCCTCGAGCAGCGGTTCGGTCAGGTGGAGACCCGCCGTGGGCGCCGCAACCGCGCCGGCAGCCCGCGCATACACGGTCTGATAGCGCTCGCGATCGGTCGGCGCGGGGCCCTGGGGGCGCCGGATGTAGGGCGGCAGCGGCACCTCGCCCACCCGATCGAGCCAGACCAGCACGGGCGCGTCGACCCGTAGGCGGAGATGCCACCGTCCGTCGCCCAGGCACGCGCTCCACTCCCCTTCTGCCTGGGGAAGGTGGAGGCGCTCCCCGACGCGTGGTGCGCCGCGGACCAGGACCTCCCACTCCGCCTCGGCGGCGAGCGGCCGGACGAAGAGCACCTCGAGCCGCCCACCGCTCGGCCGCCGCGCCGCCACCCGCGCCGGGATCACCCGGGTGTCGTTCACCACCACCAGATCGCCCGCGCGCAGGCAGATGGGCAGGTCGCGCACACCCAGGTGACGGCGCTCGCCCGAGGCGCGGTCGAGGACGAGAAGCCGCGCCGCGCTCCGCTCGGGGGCGGGCTCCTGGGCGATCAGCTCGGCGGGCAGGGCGTAGGCCAGGTCGGCGAGGCGCACTCAGGTCGTCCGGCCACCGAGGTTGCCGAGCAACGGCTTCAGGATGTCGATGGGCACCGGGAAGATGGTGGTCGAGTTGTTCTCGGAAGCGATCTCGACGAGGGTCTGCAGGTAGCGCAGCTGGAGCGCGATCGGCTCCTTCGCCATGATCGCCGAGGCCTCGGCGAGCCGCTGGGCGGCCTGGAACTCCCCCTCGGCCGCGATCACCTTGGCGCGCCGCTCGCGCTCGGCTTCCGCCTGCCGCGCCATCGCCCGGCGCATCTCCTCGGGGAGATCGATGTGCTTGACGGCGACCTGCACGACCTTGATGCCCCACGGCTCGGTGTGCTGGTCGATGATCGACTGCAGGTGCGTGTTGATCTTGTCGCGCTCGGCCAGGAGCTCGTCGAGCTCGGCCTCACCGCACACGCTGCGGAGCGTGGTCTGCGCGTTCTGCGAGGTCGCGAAGAGGTAGTTCTCCACCTCCACCACCGCGCGGTTGGGGTCGAGGACCCGGAAGTAGAGGACGGCGTTCACCTTGATCGAGACGTTGTCCTTGGTGATCACGTCCTGCGAGGGGATGTCCATGGTGATGGTCCGGAGGTCGATGCGGAGCGCCTTCTCGATGCCGGGGATCACGTAGATGACCCCCGGCCCGCGCGCGCCGACGAGGCGCCCGAGGCGAAAGACGACCGCCCGCTCGTACTCGCGCAGCACCTTGAGCCCGCTCAGCACGAACGCCGCCACGATCACGAGTCCCGCCCAAGCGCCTGGCATGCGTTTCTCCCTTCATCGGGCCGGGCGCGCCCGGCGGACGCGAAGCCGAAGGCCCTCGATCCCCGTTACCTCGACGTGCTCCCCGGCGTCCACCACCTCGTCGCTCTCTGCGGTCCAGTATTCGCCCTTGATCAGGACCGTGCCCTCGGGCGCAATCCGCTGCCGGGCCACCCCGACGGCGCCCACCATCGCCTGGGGCCCGAGCGCGGCCCGACTCCGTTGCGAGCGCAGGACCAGGGTCGCGACCACGAGCATGATCGCCGCCACCGTCCCGCCAACGCCGAAGACGAGGCTCCGCGCGACCGCGACGCCCGTCCTCGCGTCGAAGAGGAAGAGCGAGCCGAGCACGAACGCGACGAGCCCCCCCACGCCGACCAGCCCGAAGGTCGGCAGGAACGCCTCGGCCGCGAGCAGCGCCACGCCGAGGAAGACGAGCGCCAGCCCCGAGGTGTTGAAGGGCAGGACCTGGAGCGCCGTCAGGGCGAGGAGGAGGCAGATCATCCCCGCCACCCCGGGAAACACGACGCCCGGGTGCGTGAACTCGATGTAGAGACCGAGCACCCCGGCCATCATCAGGAGATAGGCGATGTTGGGGTCGGCGATCACGTTGACGAGCCGCTGCCCGAGTCGCATGGTGTAGGTCCGCGTCCGCACGTGGCCGTCCGGTCCCCGCACGAGCTTGCCCAGGGCCAGCGCACGCCACTCGTCGCCGATCTCCACCCAGCGCCCGTCCGCCTGCGCCACGAGGTCGTCGAGATCGCGCGCCACGAAGTCGACGACCGCCGTGCTGGCCGCCTCCTCGGACGTGATGGACACGCTCTCGCGCACCGCACGGGCCGCCCACTCGACGTTCCGGCCGCGCCGCTGCGCGATGGCTTCGCTGAACGAGGTCGTGAAGTTCTCGAGCTTCTCGCCCATCACCCCCTTGATGTCCTCGCCGCCACCGCCGACCGGGTGGGCTGCGCCGATGTTCGTTCCGGGCGCCATGGCGGCCACGTGCGCCGCCAGCGTGATGAAGACCCCCGCGGAGCCGGCTCCCGCCCCGCTCGGCGCCACGTACACGATCACCGGCAGCGGCGCGGCCAGGATGTCCTTCACCATCGCTCGCGCGGACGGGAGCAGGCCGCCAGGCGTGTCGAGCTCCACGACGAGCGCCGGCGCGCCCTCGCGCTGCGCGCGCGCGATCGCGTCGCGGGTGAAGTCGGCCACCGCCGGGTTGATCGTCCCGTCGATGACAATCCGGCTGAGCGCAGGCTCGGGCGGCTCGGCGACGAGCGCGACGGAGCGGACGCCGAGCACCAGTCCGACGGCCGCCGCGAGCCACCTCATGGCCGGCCCGTGCCGATGCCGAGCTCCGCCATGACCTTCTGGATGTCCTGCCAGACGAGCCGCTTGTCGCCTGGGTTGCGCAGGAGATAGGCGGGATGGAACGTCGGCATCAGCTTGATGCCGTGGTAGTCGTACCACCGGCCGCGCAGCTGCGTGATCGGGGTCTTCACCCGGAGTAGCGTCTGGACCGCGAACTTCCCGAGCGCCACGATCACCTCGGGGCCGATCAGCTCGAGCTGTCGGAGGAGGAAGGGCTCGCAGCTCTCCACCTCGTCGGGCTCCGGATTCCGGTTCTCGGGCGGCCGGCACTTGATGACGTTGGCGATGTAGACGTCCTCCCGCCGCAGCTTCATCCCCTTGGTGATGATCTCGGTGAGCAGCTGCCCCGCCCGGCCGACGAACGGCTCCCCCTTCAGGTCCTCGTCCCGTCCCGGAGCCTCGCCCACGAACACCAGACGGGCACGAGGATTGCCCACGCCGAAGACCAAGTGCGTGCGGTGGGGCGCGAGCTTGCACCGGCGACAGTCGCCGATGTGGCTGCGGAGCTCCTCCAGACTGCGCGTCGTCTCCAGTCCGGGGCTGACGAACAGGTTTCCCGCGGTGGGTTCCACGCTCGTCGGCCTCACGCGGGCCACCTCGGGGACGGACAGCGGGCTCCTCGGAAAGCCGAGGACCCCGAGCTCGCGCTGATGCTCGACGTAGGCGCCGAGCGCGCTCACGAGCTCACCGAGCGGGCCTTGAGACCGCGCGGACGTCACTATACGATACGCTTCTGATGCTGCTCGCCGGACTAGTCGGACTCATCGTGCTCGTCTGGCCGGCTGACGCGCACGCTTGGGGGCCGGTCACTCACCTCGTCCACGGCACGCAGGTACTCTCGTCCCTTAGCATCCTCGGCCCGGCGCTTCAAGAAATTCTCCGCGAGAACCGGTTCGCGTACCTCTACGGCTGCGTGGCTGCCGACATCGTGGTGGGCAAGAAGTACACGCGCAGCCTCTACACGCACTGCCACTGCTGGCCCGTGGGGTGGCAGATCGCCGAGGCCGCGCAGAGCGAGCGCGAGCAGGCCTTCGCCTACGGGTACCTCTCGCATCTCGCGGGGGACGTCTACTCGCACAATCACTACGTCCCCGTGCAGCTCATCGTGAGCTACCAGGCGCGCACGCTGCGCCACATCTACTGGGAGGCCCGCTTCGACGCGGCCCAGGATCGCGATCGGTGGCAGCTGATCCGACAGGTCTTCACCCATCGCTATCCCGACTGCGACCGGCTGGTCGAGCGCGTGGTGGAGCGGACGCTGTTCTCCTTCCGCACCAACAAGCGCATCTTCAATTCCGTCATGAGCCTGCAGCAGCTCGAGCAGTGGCAGGGCATGGTCCGCCGGCTCTCGAGCCGCTCTCGCTACGTCCTGCCCCCGACCGAGGTCGACCGCTTCAACAACCTCTGCCTCGGCGCGATCCACGATCTCCTCGCGCGCGGGCAACGGAGCGCCTGTCAGGACGCGGATCCGACCGGCCGCGAGTCCCTGGCGCGGGCCGAGACCCTGCGCCGGAAGCTCCGCTCCCTCAAGCGGCGCGGCCGGATGACCGAGGCGATCGCGGCCGAGGTGCAGGCCCTGGCGCCGCGCGCCGTCGCACGGCGGCGCACCTCGCTCGTCGCCTCCTAGCGCACGCGCCGCAGGCGGGACGGGCGGCTGCTGCTGCGGGTGGTGCTGCGCGAGCGGCGCGCCGCCACCCAGTCGAGGATGTGGCCTGCCACCTCGTCCTTGGGCAGGACGGGCAGCGTCTCATCCAGGCCGCCGGCGTCGAGCAACCGGACGACGTTGGTGTCGACGCCGAACCCCGCGCCCGGGGCGGACACGTCGTTCGCCACGATCAGGTCCAGATGCTTGGCGCGGAGCTTCCGGCGGGCCTCTTCCGCCACCCGGTCTGTCTCCGCCGCGAACCCGACCAGCAGCCGTTGGCCTTTGCGGGACCCGAGCCCGGCCAGGATGTCCCGCGTCGCCTCGAGCTCGAGGGTCAGGCTCTCCCCGGTCTTCTTCAGCTTGCGGGCCGCCGGGCGGCGCGGCCGGTAGTCGGCCACCGCCGCACACATGATGACGACCGTGGCCGGGGCAAGGGCCGAATCGATGGCGCTCGCCATCTCGGCCGCGGTCGCGACCGTCACCAGCCGCACACCCGTCGGCGCCGGCAATCCGACCGGCCCGCTCACCAGCGTCACCGCCGCACCTCGGCGGCGCGCCACCCGCGCCAGCGCGTAGCCCATCTTCCCGCTCGAGCGGTTCGACAGGTAGCGCACCGGATCGACCGGCTCCTGCGTCGGTCCTGCCGACACGAGCACGTGTTCACCCGCCAGATCCTGCGGGACGAGAGCCGCGCAGACCTCCTCGAAGATGTCCACCGCCTCGGCCAAGCGCCCCACCCCTTCGTAGCCACAGGCCAGCGCTCCGCTCGCCGGGCCGACCACCCGCGCTCCGCGCGTCACCAGCCGCGCGAGGTTCTCCTGCACCGTGGGATGCTCCCACATGTGGACGTTCATCGCCGGGGCCAGGACGATCCGCGCCCGGGTGGCGAGCGCGACGGTGGTGAGCAGGTCGTCGGCCATCCCGGTGGCCAGCTTGGCGAGCACGTTGGCCGTCGCAGGGGCGATGAGCAGGCACTCCGCGGCGTCCGCCAGCCGGATGTGGCCGATCTCCGACTCCTGCGTCAGGTCGAAGGTGTCGGTCGCCACCGGCTGCCCCGACAGCGTCTGGAGGGTGAGCGGGGTCACGAACTGCCGTGCCCCCGCCGTCATGATGACCGGCACCCGCCCGCCCGCGCCGGTGAGGAGACGCACGACCTCGCACGCCTTGTAGCATGCGATGCCTCCCGAGAGGCCGACCACCACGGTGCGTCCGTCGAGCCGCATCTACCCCTCCACGCGCGCCGCCGGGGTCTCGCGTGTTCTCATGCGGAGGAGGTCACCCGGCGACAGATCCTCCCGCGCGAGGAAAACACCCGCGGCGCCGATGTTCATCACCATCGAGATGATCCAGGTGAGCAGCGAGTAGCCGACCGCCTCGTCACGCGGCACCCCGAAGAATCCCAGCGCCACAACGCATCCGGCCTGCCAGGTCCCGATGAAGCCGGGCGCCTGCGGCAGGAAAACGAACGCCGCCACGATCACCACGGTGGCGAGGGATGCCGCCACCAGCGGCACGTGCATGTCGAGCGCGAGGAAGCCGAAGAGAAAGGTGAGCTGGATCAGGACCCAGAGATACACCGAGTAAGCGAGCACGAGCACCACGGTCGAGCGATCCGCGAGCCCCCCGAGGCCGCCCAGGAACGAACGGACGAGCGGCCCGAGCGGCGCCGCGACGGACGACGGGAGCCGCGCGAGTAGCCTCTCGACGAAGGTCTCGGTGGCGGCGCGCCGACGCTGGATGACGTAGAGCACCGTAAAGCCCACGAGGGCGAGGATGCCGAGGACGACGGCACTGTCGCGGAGTGCCGGCGGGAGCGGATAGACGAGCGCCACGACGATGAAGCAGACGATGACGAGCAGCATGTCGAACAGGCGCTCGAGCACCACGCTCGAGAGCGCAGCGCTCACCCCGACCCCGATCCGCCGGCCGAGCAGCGCCGGACGCACCAGCTCGCCGATGCGAAACGGCAACACCGCCGACGCCCCGAAGCCGATCGCCGTCGCGGACAGCGCCGGATAGAGCGGTACGACGCCGAGCGGGCGGAGGAGCACTCGCCAACGTTGCGCGCGGACGTACACGGCGAGCAAGCTGGCGAGCATCACCGCCGCCACCCAGACGGGGCGAGCCGCCATCAGGATGGTCCCCACGCGTGCCCAGTCGGTGCCCCGCGTCGCGAAGTACAGGCACGCGAACGAGACGCTGACGCCGGCAATCAAGCGGACCGTAGCGCGCAGGAAGACCCTCCCCGGCCCGCGGGGGCCGACCCATCATTATTCCCCGCCCGTCGCCCGGGCGAAAGCGTCGCCCATCGAGCGTCGGCGCACGAGCAGCCAGAGCCCGGCCCCGGCCATCAGGCCGCCGGCGAAGATCAGGAGCCCGCCGAGCGCCTGCCAGGGCGTGTCGAGCCGGAGACCGAAGCCCAGCATGAGGAGCAGGAATCCGACCGGTCGCCAGACGCCGCCGCGGGCATGCGCCGCATCGTGGTTCACGGCCGCGATCGATCCGCGAGCGCGCGCGCGGCGTCCTGCGCGCGGCGAAGCGCCGTCCAGGTGGAGAGCACGGCGAGCACGACCACCGCCGCCGCCAGCACCACGTGCGTCGGCCTCCCGATCACCGGGCACGCGAGGTGCGCGACCAGCCCGGAGAGCCAGCCCCCGAAACCGAGGACGACGTAGCGCTCCGGCCGCTGCGCCCGCCCGACCTGCAGCGCGAACCCGAGCCCCTCGGCGCGCGCGCGGGTGTAGCTCACCATGAGCGACGCGAAGGCCGCGATCGCCACTGCAAGCTGGACCCAGCTGCCGCGAAAGAACGCCCCCAGGCCGAGGAAGGTGGCGAACTCGGCGCAGCGGTCGGCGACCGAATCGAGGAACGCCCCGCGCGGACTCGCCCGGCCGCCGCTGCGCGCCACCCCGCCGTCGAGGATGTCGAGCGTGCCGGCCAGGATGGTGAGCCAGCCGGCGAGGAAGATCCAGCCCTTCCAGAAGGCCACGCCCGCCAGCACGCTCACGACGAGCTGGGCCGCGGTGAGCGCATCGGGATGCACGCGTCCCAGGACGAGCTGCTCCTCGAGGGGCGTGAGCACGCCGCGGTACCAGGCACGGACGCGCGGCGGGATGAGTGGCGCATCGGCGCCCTCCACGACCGGTGACGCCGGGGTCCGCGCCAACCCGCGGAGCGCCAGTCCAACCGCGACGGCCACCACGACGGCCGCCGCGGCCGCCGTTCCCGGCCGGCAGGCCGGCGACACTCCTAGCGCTCGATCTCCCCGCGCAGGAAGCGCTCGACCTGCTCCCGCGCGAGATCGTCGGCGAGCTGCTGCGCCGGGTGCTTCATGAGGTAGGCCGAGACGCTCGACAAGGGACCACCTATACCCCGATCCCGCGCCATCCGGCAGCAGCGGATGGCATCGATCACCACGCCGGCGGAGTTGGGACTGTCCTCCACCGAGAGCCGCAGCTCGAGTTCGATCGGGGCGTTGCCGAAGCCGCGGCCTTCCATGCGGAGGAAGCACACCTTGTTGTCGCGCTGCCAGGCGACGTAATCGCTCGGACCGATGTGGATGTTCGAGGCGGGCAAGGGACGCGGGAGCACGCTCTGCACCGCCTCCGTCTTCGAGCGCCGCTTGAGGCTGGTGCGGGAGCGGTTCAGCATGTTCAGGAAGTCGGTGTTGCCGCCCGTGTTCAGCTGGTATGTCCGATCCAGCGCGACGCCGCGGTCGTCGAACAGCTTGGCGAGCATGCGGTGCACGATGGTCGCCCCCAGCTGTGACTTGACGTCGTCGCCGACGATGGGCACGCGCCGGCGCTCGAACTCGGCCGACCACTGCGGATCCGAAGCGATGAAGACGGGAATGCAGTTGATGAAGGCGACCCCCGCCTCGAGCGCCGCCCGGGCGTAGTGCTCGGTGGCCTTCTGGCTTCCAACGGGGAGATAGTTGAGGAGGACCTCGGCCCCGCTGCGGCGCAGGACGTCGATCACGTCGACGGGCCGGCGTTCCGCGACCACGAACGTCTGCTCGGGCGGGTAGTCACGCATGTGCTCGCCGACCCCGTCGAGCACCGGCCCCATGTCGACGACCACCGACGAGCGCGGCAGCTTGGGATAGAGCGTGCGGGTATTGTTCGGCGGGGCGAGCGCCGCCACGTCGATCGGCTGGCCGACCTTGCGCTGATCGACGTCGAAGGCACAGACGATCTCGATGTCACTCGGCCGGTAGCCACCGACCTCGTAGTGCATCAGACCGACGTGCTCCTTCGCCGTGGACGTGTCGGCAGCGCGATAGAACTCGAGCCCCTGCAGAAGGCTGCTCGCACAGTTGCCGAAGCCCGCAATGGCAATCGCGATCTTGCTCATATGGTGAAGTCCCTGCGCGGAAGCGCGCCCCATATACTCGACGAGGGGAGACCTGTAAATCGCTGACGCGACGGTCCCGACGACGCGTGGTCGCCGGGGTCAGGAGCACGTGAGGATGCTGTCGCGATGTGCCTCACACGGGCGCCTTTCGCCACACCAGTCCCTCCCCCCGCAATGGCGGTTCGCTCAGATCGGCGCGTTCGCGGCCGCCCGCTCCGGGGGCGGATCCGCGGCCGCCATGACCCGTCCGGCCAGCTGTGCGAAGAGCTGACCCGCCGCCCCATGCGGATCGGCAATGACCACCGGACGGCCGTCGTCGCCTCCCTCCCGGATGGCCGGTATGAGGGGGATGCGGGCGAGTACCGGCACGCCGAACCGCTCCGCGAGGGCGCGCGCACCACCCTCCCCGAAGATCGGGTCCACCGTGCCGCACCGCGGACACACGTAGCCACTCATGTTCTCGACCACGCCCAAGACGGGCAGGTTCACCTGGGCGAACATCGCCATGCCGCGGCCCACGTCGAGCAGGGCGACGTCCTGGGGCGTCGTCACGATCACCCCTCCGGTGACCGGGACCTGCTGCACGAGCGTCAGCTGCGCGTCGCCCGTTCCGGGCGGCATGTCGACGATCAGGTAGTCCCGCGTGCCCCATTCGACGTCCTTCAGGAACTGCCGGATGATCCCCATGACGATCGGGCCACGCCAGATGACCGGCGATCCCTCGTCGAGAAAGAAGCCCATCGAGATGCACGCGATGCCGTAGCGCTCGACGGGATGGATGCGGCGCGATGGCGTCACGCCCGGTCGCTCGTCGGTACCGAGCATGATGGGCAGGCTCGGACCGTACACGTCGGCGTCCATGAGCGCCACGCGCTGGCCGCGCGCCGCGAGCGCGAGCGCGAGGTTGACCGCCACGGTGGACTTCCCCACGCCGCCCTTCGTGCTCGCCACCGCGATGATGCGCGCGACGCCGGGGAGCGCCGCCCGGGCGGCCCACGGATCCCGACGGGTGCGCTCTTCAGCGCCCGCCACCTGCACCTCCACCTTCTCCACGCCGGGCTCACGACCCAGCACGATCGTGATCTCGTCGGTGAGCCGCCGGAGCACCTCGGGATCGGCCGTCCCGGGACGCAGCGGCACGCGCACGACGCCATTCTCGACCGCCACGTCGCCGAGCATGCCGAGACGCACGATGTCGCGCTGGAAGCCCGGATAGAGCACGGCGCGGAGCGCTTCGCGCACCCGGTCGGGCGTGAGCCGCTCCGCCATCCACGGGACAGTAGTCGCCCCGTTCCGGAAAGGCAACGTTGTCTGGCGGGGCGGCGCCTGGCTAGACTCGGCACGATGGACACCCTGGCCGAGCTCGTCCGTGGCCGCGCGCACCGCTCGGAGCCCGCACTGATCGACGACGCGACGGGCGCGACCGTGACCGCGGGGGAGCTCGCCGATCGCGTCGCGGCGCGCGGCCACGTGCTCATCGATGCCGGGGTGCGTCCCGGCGACCGGGTCGCCGTCCTCATCCCGAATTCGCTCGCGTGCGCCGAGACGCTGCTCGCCACGGCCGCCGTCGGCGCCGCCGTGGTCCCGATCAACCTGCGCTGGACTGCACCGGAGGTGACGTGGCTCCTTGCCGACGCCGGACCGCGCGTCCTGGTCGCCGACGCGGAGCGGCTGGCGGCGCTCGGCCCGCTCGGTCAGCTGCCGCCCGTGCTCGCGCCCGACCTCACCCGGGCCGCTCGGCGCTCGCCGGCCCTCCCCGGGCCTCGCCCGGACGACCCGGCCCTCATCCTCTACACGTCGGGTACCACCGGGCGGCCGAAGGGCGCGGTGCTCACGCATCGGAACCTGCTCTGGAACGCGGGACGGATCGTCGAATGGCTCGCGCTCGGACCCGGGGACCGCTTCCTCATGGTGATGCCGCTCTTCCACGCCAACGCGATCGTGCTCGGCCTCATCACCCCGCTGCTCGCCGGGGCGAGCACGGTGGTGGCCGAGCGCTTCCGGCGGGAGCTCTTCTGGGCCAGCATCGAGCGGCACCGGCCGACCACCGCGGGCACCGTGCCGACCATGCTGGCGATCCTGCTGGCCGAGCCGGTACCGCCGCCGTCGGCACGTGCGAGCCTCCGCTTCCTGCTGACCGGATCGGCTCCGGTCCCCGCCGACCTCCTCCTCGCCTTCGAGGCCCGCTTCGGGGTGCCGGTCATCGAGGGCTACGGGCTCACCGAGTGCACGTGCCGGGCAACCTTCAACCCGATCGACGGGCGGCGGCGACCAGGGTCGTGCGGATTACCCCTCGCCCCGCTCCGCATCGTCGATCCGGACGGACGCGACGTGCCCGCCGGCACGGTGGGCGAGATCGTCATCCAGGGTCCCCACGTCATGCAGGGGTACCTCAATGCGCCCGAGGCAACGGCGCTCGCGCTGCGCGGGGGCTGGCTCCGCTCGGGGGATCTCGGCCGGGTGGACGACGACGGCTTCGTCCACATCGCCGGGCGGGCCAACGACCTCGTCATCCGGGGCGGGGAGAACATCTATCCCCGCGAGGTCGAGGAGACGCTGCTCGGCCACCCGGCGATCGCGGAGGCGGCCGTGGTGGGCGCACCCGATCCGCTCTACGGCGAGGTGGTGTGGGCCTTCGTCGTCCTTCACCCGGAGCAGCGGGTCGACGGAGCCGCCCTCTCGCGCTGGTGTGCGACGCGCCTCGCCGACTTCAAGCGCCCCGCGGGGTTCGTCTTCCTGCCCGAGCTGCCGAAGAACCCCACGGGCAAGGTGCTGAAAGTGCCCCTCCGTGCGCTGGTCGGCAAGCGTTCTTGACAAGCCGTGATGCTTGCAATTGATTCGGGAGCAGCCGCGCCGGTGAAGACCCTCGCCCACAACACCGCCTCCTCGACCACCGCGCATCTGCCCGCGCCGATCGAGGACGATCTCGCCCGCGTCGAGACGCGCCTCGCCGCCGAGCTCGCCTCGCGCGAGGAGCGCCTGCACGCGATCGGCGCCCACCTGGTCGATGCGGGCGGGAAGCGCGTCCGTCCCACCGTCGTCCTCCTCGCCTTTCACGCGGCGGCGGACGGTGCGAGCCAGAACCGGCGTGACGACGCGGTCGAGGCGGCGGTGGCGCTGGAGCTCATCCACTCGGCCACCCTTCTCCACGACGACATCATCGACGGAGGAGAGACCCGACGGGGACGGCCCTCCGCCCTCGCTGCCTTCGGTGTCGCCGACACGCTGGTGGCAGGCGACTTCCTCTTCAGCCGTGCCTTCGCGCTCTGCGCGCGCTTCGAGGCCGAGGTCATCCGCTGGGCGGCGGAAGCCTGCGTCAGCCTGACCGAGGGCGAGATCATGCAGGGCCGCTTCCGCCACAATCCATCTGTTACCCTTGCTGACTACGACGAGATCATCGAGCGCAAGACCGCCTCGCTCTTCGCGGCGGGGGCCCGGACGGGCGCTCATCTCGCCGGGGCGCCGGCATCGGTCGTCACCGCCATGGCGTCGTGTGGGCGGCACCTGGGCCTCGCCTTCCAGATGAGCGACGACCTGCTCGACGTGACGGGACAGCCGGGCCTCACCGGCAAGCCCCGCGGCATCGATCTGCGCGACGGCAACCCCTCGCTGCCGGTCGTCCTCGGGCTCGCGCGCGACGACGAGCTGGTGCGCCTCTTCGCGG
>DATILR010000544.1:0-16133 GCA_035476275.1 Binatus sp. (SeqCode)
GCATGCCGCCATCTCCAACGACATCTTCTACATCGTCCCCGAGAAGTGCACCGAGTGCGTCGGGTTCCACGACCACGAGGCCTGTGCCGCGGTCTGCCCGGTCGACTGCTGCGTGCCGGACCCCAACATCCCCGAGACCCATGACGTCCTGCTCGCGCGTGCCCGCGCGCTTCATCCCACCGACGCGATTCCGGACGACGCACCGTCCCGCTTCAAGAAGGGGGGTGCCGAGGCGCCGAAGGCGAACGGTCACGATGCGGTCGCCCCTGTGGCGGCCCCCGCGGTGACAGCGGCGAAGCCCGCCGCGGCGGCACCGGCGGCGAAGCCCGCCGCGGCGCCGGCGGCCAAGCCCGTGGTCGCCGCCCCACCTCAGCGCGTGGTCGGGACGCGCGGGCGCGTCGAGAAGGCCGTTCCCCGGCCAGCGACGCCGCGCCCGGTGCCGAGCTTTGCCGGGGAGCTCCCCATCGACTTCGAGAAGCTGCTGGCCGAGCTCGGTCCTTCGCGCCGGCGGAGCTCGTCACGGCTCGGGTCCCTGGGATTCGCGCTCCTCGCCGTCGGCCAGGGCATCCTCGGTGCCTTGCCCGCGGGTAGTAAGCAGCGCATCGCCGCGGCGGTGAACGACCGCCGCTTCTTCGATCCGGCGATGGCGACCGCCGGCAACGTGTTTCTCAACCTGGTGCTGTATCCGATCGTGTGTGCCGGGTTCGCCGTCGCGAGCGGGCATGTCGGGCTCTTCACGCTGAACGTGCATCCCTGGATACTTCTCGGCCTCGCGCTCGCAGGAGTCGAGGCGGGTTTCCGGCTGCGCGAGAGCTTCCTCCACGGGGCGCCGCTCGCCGAGACGCCGCTCCGCGGCGCGATCTACGGGCCGTTGCTCCTCCCCCTCGGAGGGTTCGTCCGCTGGCTGGCGGGGCCGCGAGGAGCCACCAGCACGGTCGGCTTCGACGGCTTCTCGGGCGGACGCGAGGTGTTCGACGAGAAGCTCGAGCGTGAGCGGCGCTACGGGTCGGTGTACCGGCTCGAGGATCGCCACGACGCCTACATCCTCCGCGTCGAGTTCCCGCGCGTGCTGCCGCCTTCCACCGTGGCGGACGAACTCGGACTGGCGCGCGACATGCCGGACTACGATTACGAGCTCAGCCTGCGTGACCGCACCTTCGTCGTGCATGGCCGGGTGGCCGACGCGCAGGTGCGGAAGCTGACCGCCGTGGCGCCGGCCTTCCCGTCCGAGTTCACGACGCGCGTGCCGCTGCGCGATCCGGTGTCGGGATTCCGTCACCGCTACCAGGACAAGACGCTCGAGGTCATTCTGCCCAAAGCGGCCGACTAGCAGGGTAGGGTGATATCGGCCGCGCAGGCGCGCTCGTGATGCGTAGCACCATCCTCGGCTGTGGCAGCTACCTCCCGCCCCGCGCGGTGACGAGCGACGAGCTGGCAGGCGCGCTCGCGACGACGGGTCCGCAGCTGACCGAGAGCACGGGGGTGAGCACGCGGCGAGAGGCCGAGGACGGGGAGGGGCCATCGCAGCTCGCCTCCCGGGCGGCGCAGCAAGCCCTCGCCGCCGCGGGCCTCGGGCCCGAGGCGGTCGAGCTGATCGTGTTCGCCACGATGACCCCCGACATCGTCTTCCCCGGCCCGGGATGCTTCCTGCAGGATCAGCTCGGCTGCCGTACGGTCGGCGCGATGGACGTGCGTGGCCAGTGTGCCGGTTTCCTCGTGGCGCTCGCGACGGCGGACCGCTTCATCCGCGCCGGCAAGGCGGAGTGCGTCCTGGTGGCGGGCGCCGAGGTCCATTCCGCCGCGCTCGAGTACTCCCCGCGGGCGGTCGCGGTCACGCCCTACTTCGGCGACGGTGCGGGTGTGGTAGTCCTGGGCGCGTCGCCGGAGCCAGGCGTGCTGGCGACGGTGCTCCATGCCGACCCCGACGGGCTCGAGCGCTTCTGGTGCGAGTTCCCGGCGAGCCGCCACCTGCCGTCGCGCATGGACATCGAGGCCTTCCGCGCCGGGCGGCACTTCTACCAGCTCGACGCGGAGCGCATGCACCCCCAGGCCGAGCGGGTGCTCCCCGAGGTCATCGGTGAGGCCCTCGAGCGCGCCGGGGTCACGCGCGAGGAGGTCGCGCTCTTCGTGCTTCACTACCTCGACCATCGGGTGGCTCGCCGGGCCGGGCGCGCTGCCGGCATCCCCGACGACCGGATCGTCGCGACGGCGGAGGCCGCGGGCCACATGGCGGCCGCCGGCGTCCCGATCGCGCTCGCCGATGCCCTGGCCGCCGGCCGCGTGCGGCGCGGGGACGTCGTCTGCGCCGCTGCCTTCGGCGGTGGAATGGCGTGGGGCGCGGCCGTCCTGCGGCTCTAGGAGGAACGACGTGAGCGAACTCGTCAACTCGCGCATCCTCGGCCTCGGCCACCACGTGCCCGATCGGGTGATGACCAACGCGGATCTCACCCAGCTCATGGACACGAGCGACGAGTGGATCCAGCAACGCACGGGCATCCGCGAACGGCGGTACATCAGGGAGGAGAGCGGCCCCGCGGACCTCGCCCTGCCGGCTGCGCAGGAAGCGCTCCGCTCGGCGGGAGTGAAGGCGGAGGATCTCGACCTCATCCTCCTCGGCACACTGTCCCCCGACGTCGATTCGCCGGCGAGTGCGTCCCTCCTGCAACGCCGGCTCGGTGTGCGCGGCATGCCCGCCTTCGACGTCCGCAATCAGTGCTCGGGCTTCCTCTACATGCTGGCGGTGGCGGACAGCTTCATTCGCACGGGTGGGGCGTGCCACGTCCTCGTCGTCGGTTCGGAGGTACACTCGACCGGCATCGATCTCTCCACGGTGGGGCGCGAGGTCGCAGTCATCTTCGGAGACGGGGCGGGCGCGGCGGTGCTGGGCCCCGAGCCCGACTCCCGCAAGGGCGTCCTCTCGACCCATCTCCACAGCGAGGGCAAGTTCGCCGAGAAGCTGATGATCGAGGTACCGACCCACCGGTTGCATCCCCGCGTCACCGAGGCGATGCTCGATGGGCCGGGCAGCCGCCTGTGGCCGCGCATGGAGGGACGCTACGTCTTCAAACATGCGGTGACGCGTTTCACCGAGGTGATCCACGAGGCGCTCGCCGCGCACCAGCTGACCCCCGCCGACGTGGATCTCCTCATCCCCCACCAGGCCAATCTCCGCATCAGCCAGCTCGTGGCCATGGGGCTCGAACTGCCCGAGGAGAAGGTCTTCAACAACATCCAGCGCTACGGAAACACCACCGCCGCCTCCGTCCCGATCGCGCTCCACGAAGCCGTGACGGAGGGGCGTGTGCGACCGGGATCGCTCGTCTGCCTCGCGGCCTTCGGAGCCGGGTTCACCTGGGCGGCGGCGCTCCTCCGCTGGTGAGCGGGAGACCTTCCGCGTGGCGCTTCGCGAGCCGCTCCCGAGCATCATCCTCCGCCCCATGCGGCCGGAGGATCTGGTCGCCGTGCTCGAGATCGAGCGCCGCTCGTTCGGGCAGCCGTGGTCGCGCGCGTTCTTCGAGAAGGAGCTCGCCACGCCCTTCGCCCGCCTCACCGTGGCGGTGGACGTGGACGCCGAGAGCTCGGTGGTCGGCTACAGCTGCCGCTGGCGAGTGGCCGACGAGGTCCATCTCCTGAACGTCGCGGTGCACCCCGACCGGCGCGGACTCGGTCACGGACGCCAGCTGGTCGCGGCGGTGACGGCGGAGGCGGAGGCGACGGGGGCGCGGGTCGTGTTCCTCGAGGTGCGGGCCGGCAACGTGGTCGCGCGGCGCCTGTACCGGACGCTCGGCTTCCGTGACCTGGGGATCCGCCGTGGCTACTACGGGCCGGGTCAAGACGCGATCGTCATGGAGTTCCGTCTGGGCGGCCGGTGAGTCCGGCTGCGCCGCCCGACACGAGCGTCGCGATCGGCGCGGTCCGTCTCCCGAACCCCGTCATCGCGGCCTCCGGAACGTTCGGCTACGGGACCGAGTTTGCGGGTCTGGTCGACCTGTCCGCGATCGGCGCGATCAGCGTGAAGGGCCTCTCCCTGGCGCCTGCGCGCGGGAAGCCGGCGCCGCGCCTGATCGAGAGTCCGGCCGGGATGCTGAACGCGATCGGCCTCCAGAACATCGGGGTCGAGGCCTTTCTCCGTGAGCGCCTCCCCGCGCTCGCGGCCGCGGGTGCCCGCGTGATCGCCAACTTCTGGGGTGACAGCGTGGAGGAATTCGCGCTCTGTGCGGCGCGCCTCGACGGGTCGCCGGGCCTGGTGGCGCTCGAGCTGAACGCCTCGAGCCCCAACCGGCCGGAATGGGGCGGCATCCTCGCCACCGACCCGCAGGCATTGGGCACGATCGTCCGTGCGGTCCGCGCCCGCGTGCGGCTGCCCCTGTGGGTGAAGCTCTCCCCCAACGTCGGCGACATCACCGCGGTCGGCAAGGCCGCCGCGGCCGAGGGGGCCGATGCCCTGACGGCGATCAACACCCTGCGCGGCATGGCGATCGACCTCGAGACCCGCCGCCCCAGGCTCGCGAGCGGCACCGGCGGTCTCTCCGGCCCCGCCATCAAGCCCGTCGCCCTCCGCATGGTCCACGAGCTCGCCCACGCCGTCCGCCTCCCCGTGATCGGTGTCGGCGGCATCCGTAGCGGCGAGGACGCCCTCGAATTCCTCTGCTGCGGCGCCAGCGCCATCCAGGTCGGCACCGCCACCTTCTACGACCCAACCGCCCCCGTCCGCATCGCCAACGAGATCACCACCTGGTGCAGACGACACAACATCCAACGGGTAGCCGACATCATCGGAACGCTTCGCACATGACCACCCTCGAAACGAAGCCGTGCAACGTCTGCAGTGCGCGGCTTCGCCGCGCGCTGCACGCCCCGAGCGCCCGGAGGGCGCGAGCACTCACAGGGGAGCGGCGAGCGACAGCGAGCCGCGACGGGGGTCCGGGGGCATCGGAGGAGCGGAGCGCGCGCAGCGCGCGAGCACCGGACGGGCCCCCGGAATCTATTGCACCTCGATTTCGATGTAGTCGGAGTCGGAATCGCCGCCGCTGTCGGCGACGCTCAGGTCAGCGCGATACTTCCCCGGCTTGTCGAACGTGTGCTTCGGGTTCGCCTCGCTCGAGTCGGGTGTCCCATCGCCGAACTTCCAGGTGTACTTGAGCGGAGGCTTGCCGCCTTCGGTGTCCGCCTTGAACTCGACCGTGAGAGGGGCCTTTCCGTCCTCGGGATTGGCGTCGGCCCAGGCGAGCAGCGGGGCGGTTTCCTCTTCGGCCTCGCCGGCCATCGTCGTCGTGGGGGCCGCGGCGCCCGGCGTCGTCGTGGCCGGGGCCGCTGGCGTGGGCGTCGGGGCGGTCTCGTGCCCGCCGCCGCATCCCGAAATCGCGAGAAAGACAGCAGCAAGTGTGGCTGAACCGGCGAGCAAACGCGTCATGCAGGGTCCTCCGTGGTCGTGCAACCTTGAGCGGCGGCGGATTCTCACAGAGGTCCGGGAGGCTGTCAAACCCGCGCGCGGCGTATGCCGCATCGGGTGGTGCGCCGTCGTTCTCGTCGTTTTCCTCGCTGGGGCGAGCGTTGTGGAGGGGCGCGCCGTGCCGACGCGCGGGGAGCTGCGGCTCCTGGTGGTGCTGGCCGACTTTCCAGATCGCTCGCTGGCGGAGCCGCGCAGCCACTTCGCCGGTGCGCCAGACGCCCTCGTCGACCGCCTCGTCGCGTACTACGACGAGGTGTCCACCGGCCGGCTGCGCATCGTGCCGATCATCGGCGGTCCGGTCGTCACGCTGCCCCTGCCGCGCGCGCAGTACGTGCAGCATCCCGACACGTTGGCCGGGGACGCGCTTCGGGCGTTCGGCGAGGCGGCCGTCGACCCAGCCGACCGGGCGGCGCTGCGCGAGGCGAGCGCGCTGGTGGTCTTCTTCGCCGGCACCGGTCGGGAGTCGCACGCCGGGGACGACACAGCGGACGACCCGTGGTCCAACTATACTCCGCTGCCCGCCCTCCGACCCACACCGCAGGCGCGCGTGTTCGAGGACGCGTGCGTGATCGCCGAGGACGAGGTCCCTCCGCTCGGCTCGTTCGGCGTGCTCTGCCACGAGTTCGGTCACCTCCTCGGCCTGCCCGAGCTCTACGCGCCGGGTGATCATCCGCAGGAAGGGGTGGGCGTGTGGGATCTCATGGGAGAAGGCACGTGGCTCGGGCAGGGTGAGCACCCCGCGCAGCTCTCGGCGTGGTCGAAGCTGCAGCTCGGCTGGGTGGACGTCGAGACGATCGAGGCGACCTCGGTCGGCGTCACGCTGCCGGCGATCGAGAGGACGCCCCGTGTGCTCCGCATTCCGGCGGTCGCCGATCACCCCGAGGAGTACTACCTGCTCGAGAATCGTCAGCGGCTGGGGGCCGACGGGAGCCTGCCGGGGGAAGGTCTCCTGATCTGGCACGTCGACGACCGCGTCGCCGGCTTCCGCACCGCCGAGACCGACGTCGCCCACCAGCGGCTGCACCTGGTCGAGGCCGATGGCCGCGGCGACCTCGATCGCGGCCACGCCGCAGGTGGCAATCGGGGTGACGGAGGCGACCCGTGGCGCGGGCCACGGTGGTGGAGACGCCCGGCGAGCGCCGCCCTGACCTTCGTCGGGGCGCTCCTCGTCGCCGCCGCGGTGCTGCGCGCGGCGCGCGATCGTCCGCACCGCGCTCTGGGACGCCTGGCCGGCGGCGCAATGCTCCTCGTGGCGGCGCGCGTGCTGGGTCGCGCGCCGGTGTGCGGCGTGGCAACGCCGGGCATGATGCCCTACGACGGCGCCCCGGTCCGGGTGACGATCCGGAACATCTCTCCGTCCGGCCCGAGCATGCGCTTCGACGTGCTCATCGCGCGGTTTGACTCCGGCCGAGAGGGCGTGACACGCTGAAACGAGGCCCGTGAAGCTCATCATCCAGATTCCGTGCTTCAACGAGGAGCAGCATCTCGGCGCGACGCTCGCCGCGCTCCCGCGCACCCTCTCCGGGTTTTCGTGCGTCGAGACGCTCGTCATCGACGACGGTTCTATGGACGGGACGTCGGGCGTCGCGCGCCGCGCCGGCGCCACGTATCTGCTCCGCTTCCCGGTGAATCTCGGTCTGGCGCAGGCCTTCTCGGCCGGTCTCGACGCGGCCCTCAAGCTCGGTGCGGACGTCATCGTCAACACCGACGGGGACAACCAGTACCGGGCGGCTGACATCGCGCTGCTGGTGCAGCCGATTCTCGCGGGGCAGGCCGAGATGGTGATCGGCGACCGCAACCCGCAACGCCTGGTGCGCTTCGGGCCGACCAAGCGCCTCCTGCAGGGCGTGGGCAGCTGGGCGGTCCGCCAGCTCTCGGGTACCACCGTGCCCGACGCCGCCAGCGGCTTCCGCGCTTTCTCGCGGCGCGCGGCGCTGCGGCTCAACGTCTTCACCAAGTTCACCTACACGCTCGAGACGATCATCCAGGCGGGGAAGAAGCACATCCCCGTCGCACACGTGCCCGTCGAGACCAATGCGGAGGTCCGCCCGTCGCGGCTGTTCGGTCGCACCTCGACCTACCTGAAGCATTCGCTCGCCACGCTCGTGCGCATGTATGCGCTCTACGAGCCGCTCAAGGTGTTCTGGGGAGTCGGTCTGGCGTGCGTGGTGGGCGGGCTCCTGATCGGCCTCCGTTTCCTGGTCAGCTATCTCCTGGGCGAAGGGGCCGGCCACATCCAGAGCCTGATCCTCGCCGCCGTCCTGCTCATCATCGGCTTCCAGACAGCGTTGATCGGCCTGGTCGCGGATCTGATCGGCAACAACCGCTCCCTGCTGGAGGATGCTCTCTGCCGCATCCGCGAGATCGAGCTGCGGGGGGGTGACGGACCGGACGTGATCCGGCTGGTCGAGGAGGAGCCACAGGAGCAGCAGCGCGCGGAGGCGCGCCGCCCGCGATGACGGCGTGCCTCTTCGGCACGTACGATCGCACCCACAGCGCCAACCGCCTCCTCCGCCTCGCCCTGGTCGGTGCCGGCTTCGCCGTGACCGAGTGCCACGAGCCGCTCTGGGAGGAGACCCCCGACAAGGGGGGGCGCTACTTCGGCCCCGTGTCGCTCGGCCGGCTGGCGGCGCGCTATGCCCGGGCGGCACGGCAGCTCGCCCGGCGCTGGCGTGACGTGCCGAAGGACCCTCCGCCGCTGGTGGTCGTGGGCTTCGGCGGGCAGCTCGACGCGCTCCTCGCACGCCGCGTCTGCCGGCCGCGCGCCGGGCTCGTCTTCGCCCCGCTGGTGAGCCTCACCGAGACGCTGGTCGAGGACCGACGGGTCTTCCGCTCGCGCGGGCTGCGCGCGCGGACGCTCGCCGCCCTCGACCGCGCGACGTTGCGGGCGGCGGACCTCGTGCTGGCGGACACCGCCGCCCATGCCGACTACCTGGCAGAGCTCGGTGCGGCGCGGGTGGCGGTCTGGTACCTCGGCATCGAGCCGGAGTTTCTCACCCGCTCACCGGTGGTTCCGGCCGCCCGGCGCGTCCTCTTCTACGGTCGCTACCTCCCTCTCCATGGCGTCGACACGATCGTCGAGGCCGCTGCCCGGCTCGGCGCGCGTGCCGACGTCGTCCTGATCGGGCGTGGCCCCGAGCGGCCGCGCATCGAGGCCCTGGCGCGCGCGCGCGGCGCAGCGGTCACCTTCCGCGACGAAGTGCCGCTTGCCACCCTGCCGGCAGAGCTGGCGAGCGCCTCGGTCGTGCTCGGCGTCTTCGGTGGCGGCCGCAAGGCGGCCATGGTGGTGCCCAACAAGGTCTACCAGGCGGCGGCGTGTGGACGGCCGCTCGTGACGCGCGACGGACCGGGCCTGCGCGAGGTGCTCCGGCCTCCCGACCATTGCCTCGTCTGCCCACCCGCCGAGCCCGCGGCGCTCGCCGGCGCCATCTCCATGCTGCTGGACGATCCGCGTCTGGCGGAGCGGCTGGGGAACGCGGCGCGGGCACATCTGCTGGACTGCTTCGCGCCGGAGCGCCAGGCCGAGCACCTGGGGAAGCTGCTCGCGGACCGGCTCGGCATCGCCCCGCCAGCTCCGCTTTCGCTGCGGCCGGCCGCGGTCCGCGTCACCTGACGGCTCGCGTGCCCACCGCCGCCATCGTCGTCACCTGGGAGGGCGGTGCGACCACCGACCGGTGCGTTGCTTCCCTGCTGGCTCAGGATCGGCCCCCCTCGGTCGTCGTGGTGGTGGACAACGCCTCGGGATCGGCGGAGCGCGCCCGCCTCGAGGCGGCGTACGGGAGCCGGCCGGGTGTACGGCTCCTGCTCCTCGACACCAACCGACAATTCGCGGGAGGGTTGAACGCGGGGGCCATGGTCGGGCTCGGGAGCGGTGCGGATCGGCTGCTCTGTCTCAACAACGACACGGTGCTCGCGCCGGTAGCCGTCGGGCTGCTGGAGGACGCGCTCGAGGCGCGGGCGGGTGCCGGCATTGCCGGTCCCCGGCTCCTGGACCTGCGCGATCCGACGCGGGTGATCTCCGCGGGCGAGCGTCCCCTGCTTCCCGTCTTCTGCCTGCCGCGCAGCTGGCTGCGCTACCGCCGCCGGACACTGGCGCCGTACGAGGCCCGGGGCGTCATGGGGTCTGCGATGCTGGTCACGCGCGGCTGCTTCGAGGCGGTGGGCGGATTCGCCGAGGAGATCCAGGTGTACTACGAGGACGTCGACTTCTGCCTGGGGGCGCGCGCCCACGGATTCGGGACGATCGTCGTGCCGGCCGCGATCGTCTATCACGACGGGCTGCGCGGCTTCGCCGGCGGCCTCACGCCCTGGGCGGCGTTCCTCAAGGCGCGCAATCCCTGGATCGTGCTCCGGCGTCATGGCGGTCCCGCGAGCTGGCCGGGCTTCGCGCTGACCTACGGCGCAATGGTGGGGGCGAGCGCCGCGCTCCACGCGCTCCGCGGCGAGCGCGAGGTCGTTCGCGCGCTGGGTCAGGGGGCGGTCGCGGGTCTGCGCGCCATCCGGGGCGGACCGACGACGCCCGTGGGTGCGCCACGGCCGAGGGGGTGAGGGTGCGCGTCGGGATCGGAGCGCTGGTCGGCATCGTGGGTGGTCCGGCCACCTACGCCCGCGAACTGGTCGCCGCGCTCGTGCGGACGGGCGGGAACGACTACGTCGTGTTCACCGATCGACCAGAGGCCTTTCGTCCCCTCGGCGTCGAGACGATCGAGGTGCCGCTGCCCACGCCCTACCACCAGATCACGTGGGATCACTGGCGGCTGCCCGGGCTGCTGGTGCGGGCGCGCGTCGACCTCTATCACGGCACGAAGAACGTCCTGCCCTGGCGCCCCCCGGTGCCAGCCGTCGTCACGGTGCACGACCTCGCCGTCTACGCCCACCCGCGCAGCTTCAGCTGGGGGCAGCGCTGGCACCTCCGCTTGCTCCTCCCGCGGAGCGTCGCGACGGCGGCGCGGATCATCACGCCCTCGGTGCATGCGCGCGACGACGTGCGCGCGCGCTTCCGCGTCGCTGCCGGACGCACGCGGAGCATCCCGCACGGCGTCGGCGCGCGGTGGCTCGCTCCGCCGCCGGCCGGGACGGTTGCGGCATTCCGGGCGCGCCACACGCTGGGTGAGCGGCTCATCGCCTGCGTCGGCACCGTGCAGCCGCGCAAGCACGCGGAGCGGGTGGTCGAGGCGTTCGTGCGCTCGGAGGTGGCGCGCGCGGGCTGGCAGCTGGTACTCGCGGGGCGCCTCCGTCCCGGCCATGCGCCCGTCTGGCTGCGGGCGCTTCCCCCGCACGTCCGCTGGCTCGGGCCGCTCTCCGACGACGACCTCCGCGCGCTCTATGCGGCGGCGCCGATCGCCATGAGCGCATCGGAATACGAAGGCTTCGGCCTCGTCCTCACGGAGGCGATGGCCAGCGGCGCGGCGGTGATCGCCGTGGCGTCGAGCGCCGTGCCGGAGGTGGTGGGCGACGCGGGATGCCTGGTGGCGCGGTCCGATGCGGCGCTGCTCGCCGATGCGCTCGCGCATCTCGTCGCGGCGCCGGAGCGGCGAGCGGCGCTCGGAGCGCAGGCGCAGGCGCGGGCCGCGAGCTTCACCTGGGACGAGGCGGCGCGCCGGACTCGCGAGGTCTACGAGGAGGTGCGCGGGTGAAGGAGCGCGTCGTCGCGGTGATCGTCCACTGGCGCGACGTGGCCGATACGCTCGGGTGCGTCGAGAGCCTCGCCGACGAGGCGGGGGTGGAGATCCTGGTCGTCGACAACGGCTCGCCGGAGCCGGTCGGGCCCGCGCTCGCCGGCCGTCCCGTGACCTGCCTGGCGAGCGGGGAGAACCGCGGCTACGCCGGGGGTGGTAACCTCGGCATTCGCGCCGCCCTGGCGCGCGGCGCGACCACCGTCCTCCTGCTCAACAACGACGCGCGGGTCGTGCCCGGTGCGACGGCGGCGGCGACCCGCACGCTCGCCGGCGATTCGCGCATCGCGGCCGTCGGCGCGAAGGTGCTGTCCCGGACCCAGCCGGGACGGCTCTGGCTCGCGTGGGGCGAGGTGACATGGCAGGCGAGCCTGGTGGCGCTGCGCGGTTCGGGAGAACTCGACGGCCCCACGTATGGCATCCCGCGCCAGGTCGACTGGATCGCGGGCTGCGCCATGTGGCTCCGTGCCGAGGCGCTCGCCGCCATCGGTCTCCTCGACGAGGACTTCTTTGCCTACCACGAGGAGGTCGACTGGTGCGCCCGGGCGCGCGCCGCTGGCTGGCGCGTCGTCTACTGTCCGTCGGCGGTCGTGCTGCATCGAGGCGGCGGGATGGCCGGGGGTCCGGCCGCGATCCGCGTCCGGAAGTACTTCGCCGCCCGCAACTCGATCCTCTTCGCTCGCCGGCACGGCACCCGCGCGCAGCGCGTGAGGCTCGTCGCAGGGCTCGCGACGAAGCTCCCGCTCGAGCTCCTCTGGCACGTGCCGCGGGGCACGGCAGGGGAGGTGCTCTGGAAGCTCCGGGGCGTGTGCGACGGACTCACGGGCCGCCGTCCACCGTTCGAGGCGCTGGGGCTCCGGTGACGGCCGCCCGGCGCTGGCTCGGGCCGCTCGCGGCGGGACTCGTGGTTGGCCTCTACACGGCCGCCTTCCGCCACTACGGCATCTTCGACCTGGCCGACGAGGGAACGCTCCTCCTACAGGCAGCTCGGGTCGCGCATGGCCAGGCACCCTACATCGACTTCCATACCGGCTACGGGACCCTCTACTTCGCCCTGCAGGGCCTGCTCGTCCGGCTGGGCGGCGTGGGGGCGGTCCGCGCCGTCCTGGTCGGGGTGCACGCCGGGGTCGCGGCGTTGCTCTTCGCGCTCGCCCGCCGCACGGCGGGTCACGCGCTGGCGGTGGTGGCCGTTGCGCTGGAGGTGAGTTTCTTCCTCCCGCTGGCGCCGCGGCAGGGCGCGCCGTTCTTCGTCCCGTACCCCGCCTGGTACGGGACGCTGGCCGGACTCCTGATGATGCTCCTGCTCGGGGACGGTCGAATCGGGTTGCTGAGGGCGGCCTGCATGGGCGTCCTCGCGGGGGCGGTCTTCGCGATGAAGCAGAACACGGGGCTGCTGCTCGAGGGCGGTGCGGCCGCGGTCCTCGTGCTCGCCGGGCGACCGAGCGCGCTCGGCAGGGCCGTGCTCGGATTACTCTCTCTCGGCGCGGTAGTGCTCGTCGTTTCGACAGGCTTCACGGCGGCGGCCTGGGTTCTCGCGCCTCCGGTACTCGCGTTGACGACGCTGGGCGCCGGTCGCGATCGGTCCGTCGATCCGGCCGAGCGGCAGCTGGTGGCGCTCGGTGCCGGCTTCGTCGCGGTCGCCGCCATCTGCTACGTCCCATCGCTTCTCGTGCTCGGGCCGGAGCGCTTCGCGCGCGAAGTGCTCCTGGTGGGAGCGGGGGTGGCGGGAGTCTACGTCCTCCCGTTCACGTGGCCGGCGACGCTGGCGGCCGCCGTGGGAGCCGCGGCGTTCCTGGGCGCGTCTCGCCGAAGTGTCCGCCCGTTCCTGGCGCTGGCCGTCCTCGCGACGCTGCTCGTCGCGGTGCTCGTGGGGGCGGCCGGCGCGGCGGGGTTCCGCATGGCGCTCCGCCGCGGGGCGGAAGAGGCCGCGCTCGCGCTCGTGCCCCTCATCCTGTGGGGCGCGCTCGCCGTCTGTCGTCGACGGCGGGAGGCGATGCTCCTCGCCCCGACCACGATCGCCGTCGCCACGGCTCCCGTGCTGTATCCACGACCCGACTTCTCCCACCTGATGCACATCGCACCGCTCCTTTTGCCTCTGGCGCTGCTCCTCTGGCGCATCATGGTGGATACGGCCGCGCTGCCGCGGCGGGCGGCGACGATGCTGGTTCTCGGGCTCCCGCTGCTCGCCGCGGGGCTCCGCTTCGCGCCCACCGTCGAGCTCCTCGCGCGGCTCGTGAGCGGCCGTGTCGAAGCGATCCAAGTCGGGCCGGTGCGCCTGATCGGCACTCCGGAAGCCGCCGCCCCGCTCCACGCGCTGGCCGCCGCGGTCGACGAGCTCGCGGCCAGGACGTCGGTCGACGAGCGGGTCCTCAGCTTTCCCGCCTGCGGTGTCGTACCCTTCTTCGCGGGGCGGCTCCCCGCCGGGCGGCACGACTACTTCTATCCGGGGCGGCCGGATCGTGCCGAGATGGACGCCTTCCTCGCCGCACTCGGCCCCGTACCGCCGCATCTGGCGGTGACGTGTGCGCCGACGAGCGCCGAGCTCGGCAACGCCTGGAGATACTACCCGAGCATGGTCGACGTTCTCTCCACGCGCTACCGGGTGATCGTCGACCATCCGCCATTCGCTCTGCGCGAACGGCGAGACTAGGCGCTCAACGCGCGGCCTACGCACTCGGCGAGAGCCGGGTCAGAAGCTCGAGGAGCCGGTCGAAGTTGAGCGGCTTGGGGAGGACGTTGGTGCCCTGAAGATTCCCGCCGCGACGTGGGTCCGGATGCGCGGAGAGGACGATCACCGGAATGCGCGCGAAGCGACCATCGCGCATCTGCTCGCGACGGAAGGTCCATCCGTCCATGCCCGGCATCATGAGATCGAGGAGGATGACGCTGGGCAGAAGACCGCTCCGCAGGATGCTGAGCGCCTGCTCTCCGTTGGCGACGCCGATCGCTCCCCGGCCAAACCCGCGGAGCAGCTCCAGCATCGCGTCGCGTAGGTCTGTGTCGTCCTCTACGACGAGTATAGGTTGGCTCTCTTGTTCCCCCCGCAACGGCGTACGGTCGGAGGGACTCGCGTGTGACACCGGTCTTGTCCTCCCCCTGAGGGGGATGGCGCAAGAAGCGTGCCGCCGACTCGGCGAACCCCACACAAGCCCGTCGGGTTGGCACGATGAGGCGATTGAGCACACATTCGGCGCACCGTGTCGTCTTCGACCGCACCACCGAGCGGGGGCCGGCTCGCCGATCCGGGGCCCCGAGATTCCTCCGGGCATGCGCACTGCTCGCCCACGTCGTGCGAGGACCCAAGCTCAAGGCGGGTTTCCCCTGGATGCTGGGCGCGCTCGCGCTCTCCGTCGCTCTCCTGGTCGCCGACGCGGCCGGCGCGGCTCGTGTCAGGCGCTCCGCTGCTGGGAGCGCGCTTCCGTGCTGATAGCGATCTCCCGCTCGGTCGCGACCGCCACGCCGTGAACGTAGACCATCTCGCCGCCGAGCCAACCCGCGCTGACGAGCAGGACGAGGCCGATGGCCGAGAGGACGATCGGCAGCGTCGCCTCCGGAGCGCGCGTCGTGCGGAGCCAGAGGTTGACGACGTAGAGACTCACCACGGCGAGATTCAGGACGAGGTGCATCGTCGCGAAGCCTGGGATGGATCGGGTGCCGGGAGATGCTGGCGGGACTTGCCATCGCAATCCCTCCTTGGGGGTGCGCTTTCGCGTCACCCATGGTGGAGAAGTTGCAATGCGGGTGCCTCCCGGCCATGCCCGCCCGACGAAGGTATCGGGCGCAGGGTCGCACCGCCTGCCGGGGGGCCTCAGGGTCCTGTCGAGACGCCCACATGGGCGTGCGCCGAGGCGGGTAGCCGCCGTCAGGGAACAGGTGATTGTGTCGGCAAGGGACGGAGCCCATCGATGGAGGCCTTGACAGGCGTCGTTGGCGATGGGTAGCGTTCCCCCGTGGCGCGTTCAGCGGTCGTATCGCTTCTCGGCGAGCTCTGGGCCTTCATGCGCGTCCGTAAGAAGTGGTGGCTCGGCCCGATCGTGCTCGTCCTGGTGCTCTTCGGGGCCCTGATCGTGCTCAGCCAGGGATCGGCACTCGCCCCCTTCGTCTACACCCTTTTCTAGCTGTCCCATGTCGCGAGGAGCCACCCCTGCGCTCCGCCGCTTCGGTCTGCTGGTCGGCGGGGTCTTCCTCGTGCTCGGCGTCGTCAGCCGGTGGCGGGGACACGCCCTCCCGCCCCTCGTCTTCGGGGCCCTCGGCGTGGCGCTCGTGGTCCCCGCCGTGGTGGCCCCCTGGCTCCTCGCCCCCGTGGAGCGCGCCTGGATGCGGGGAGCAGCGGTCCTGGGCGAGGTGAACGGGCGCATTCTCCTCACGGCGGTCTTCTACCTGGTCATCGCACCGATCGGCTTCGTCCTCCGATGGATCCGGGATCCGCTCGATCGCTCGCTGGGTGACGCGAAGAAGAGCAACTGGGTCCGCCGGCCCTCCGGTGCGGTCGACCCGAAGCGCTACGAGCGGCAGTTCTGATGTCCAGCATCCTCGGCATCTCCGCCTACTACCACGACGCCGCGGCTTGCCTCGTGCGCGACGGCGAGATCGTCGCAGCAGCCCAGGAGGAACGCTTCACGCGGAAGAAGCACGATGCGAGCTTCCCGCGGCACGCGGTCGAGTACTGCCTGCGCGAGGCCGGCATCTCGGGCGCGCAGCTCGACTACGTCGGCTTCTACGACAAGCCGCTCCTCAAGTTCGAGCGCCTGCTCGAGAACTACTGCGGCGTGGCGCCGAAGGGCCTGCGCTCCTTCCTCACCGCGATGCCGGTGTGGCTCAAGGAGAAGCTCTTCACGCGCGACGAGATCCGCAAGGCCCTGGGTGGGTACGAGGGTCCTGTGCTGTTCGCCGAGCACCACGAGTCCCACGCCGCGAGCGCCTTCTACCCGTCGCCCTTCGCCGAGGCCGCGGTGCTCACCATGGACGGGGTGGGGGAATGGGCCACGTCGTCCTACGGCGTCGGA
>DATILR010000545.1:0-5622 GCA_035476275.1 Binatus sp. (SeqCode)
GCTGGTCGCCGCCGTCGGCTTCCTGCTGCTCGCGCTGCCCGGTGCGGGCGGCTCGTACTGGACGACCTTCTTCCCCGCGATGTGCGTGATCGGGCTGGGCATGGCGATCACCGTGGCGCCGCTCACCAGCGCCGTCATGGGCGCCGTCGACGAGCAGGAGGTGGGCGTCGCCTCCGGCGTGAACAACACGGTGGCCCGCGTCGCCGGGGTGATCGCGGTGGCGGTCTTCGGGCTCATGGCGCTGAACATCTTCGGCCGAACGTTCTCGGCACGCCTCGCGACCCTCGACCTCCCGCCGGCCGTTCATGCCGCGATGGCCGTCCAGGGTGGGAACCTGGGCGACGTGCTCGTGCCGGCGGGTGCGACCGCCGCCGAGCACGCGGCCATCGAGGACGCCGTCGGCGAGGCGCTCGTCACGGCGTTCCGATGGGTTGCCCTGCTCGCCGCCCTTCTCGCCGCGGCGGGCTCGCTCGCCGCTGCCGTCACCGTCGAGGCGGCACCCGCGCGTGCACCGGCCACGGGGACGGCCGAGGTCCGCTGCACGCACCTGGAGCTGGTGCACGACGTGGACCCGCGCACGCAGGGCTGCGCGGAGTGCCTCCGGCTCGGCGAGCGCTGGGTGCACCTCCGTCTCTGCCTCTCGTGCGGGTACGTCGGCTGCTGCGACTCGTCCCGGCGTCGCCATGCGACGGCGCACTTCTGGGCGAGCGCGCACCCGATCGTGCGCTCCCTGGAGCCCGGCGAGACCTGGCGGTGGTGCTACGTCGACGAGATCGCGGTGTGAGCCAGATCCACGTCGCCGCGCTCGGTCGAGGCGCCGTGGTGGAGCAGCTCGGGTGCGTGCCGGGTGAAGAACTCGTCGCACCACAGACAGTGGTTTCCGAGCTCACGGCTGCGACGGAGACCTTCCGCCTCGCTGATCCCGAGATACTCTCCCATGCGCTCGGGCCGGCCTTCGTTGAGGGCGCGGTAGACCGGGTGCCGCGCGCAGCGGTCGAGCATCGCGATCAGCCGCTCCGCCCGGAGATCGCCGATCGGCCGGCACGTCATCGGACAGCACGGATACACGTCGGCCAGCTGGACGTTCACCTCACAACCCTCACCCCGGTACTCGAGGAAGTTCTTGGCGCCGCTCCACCGGGCGCAGAAGTCGTCTTCGGGAGTCGCCCGGGATAGTCGATTGCGACGGGCGCGGCCGCGCGGCCAGAGCGGTCCGATCCACAGATCTTCGGTGGCGCCCCAGAAGGCGTAGGTCGGCCGATGGTCCGCGTCGAGCTCCTGCCCCGCGGTGCGGGCGATGGAACCCGCCTCCACCATGCCACGCGATTCGAGGAGACGGGCGAGCGCGTCGCGACGGTCGAGCGTGGTCCTGGGGTGGTAGCGGTCCATGCTCGACACGTCGATCCGGCACACGTGATGGGCCAGCAGCCGGTCCAGCGTCGTCTCGTCGAGGAGATCGCCGTTGGTCTGGACCATCAGCTTCGTGCCGTCGCGGTAGCGCTCGTACAGGGCAGCGAGCCCGTGGAAGAGGAGATCGGGCCACACGAGCACCTCGCCGCCCGAGATGATGATGCGGTCGACGGGCACGTCGGCCGGGTCGGGCAGGTTCCCGATACAGCGCGACGCCTGCTCCAGCGTCAGCCCCGGCGCGCCGGGAGCCGAGTCGTTGTAGCAGTGCGGGCACCGCTGATTGCACTCGCGGGAGATGACCCAGTAGATCGAGTCCATGGCAACCCCGCTCCGGATCGGCCGCTAGAGTCCCGCCGCCAGCTGGTCGGTCGTCTCCTTGATCGCCGCGGCGCAGTCGGCGGACAGCTTCGGCTTCCTGCCGCGGCTCGCCCGCAGCGCCGAGCCGCCCGCTCGCTCGAGGAGATGCTTGGCCCTCTTGCGGAGCTCCCTCGCCTTCCCAGGAGGGCTGGTCTCTGCCTGGTCCAGCAGGGCCGGCGCGCGATCGAGCTTGTGCCGGATCGCCGCGGGAATGGCATCGGCGCCGCACGCCGCTCCCTCCACCACCGCCTCCACGGAGCAGCGCGCCGTGGAACACGATGCGGCAATCGTCGTGGTGGTGCTGCTCGGCGGCACCGTGGGCGCCGTCGTCGACGTGGTCGAGACCGCCTCTGCCTGAATCGAGATGTCCGCACAGTGATGGTAGAAGCACGGCGCGGGATGGCTCGACATGAACTCGAGAACCTGCAGCGTGCACTTCGTGCAGGTCACGTCGGTGGGCAGCGTGACCGTGAAGGTCTGGGCCGTCGTGAACGGCGCCGTGTGGGGGAGCACGTTGTCGGCCAGAATCGGGAGCGTCACCGGATTCTCGATCGCGGCGCTCCCACACGGGTCGCCGGCCCTGGGCGTCACCCTGGGCTCCGGCGGAATCTCGCTCCGGTTATTGACGGCCAGTGCGATACGGTAGTGTCCGGGATGAAAGATGACCTCGTTGATGGTCACCGAGATCGTCTCCCCCGGGTGAAACGCCGTGATGGTTCCGGTCGGCGTGCCGCCGCCTTCGTTACCGCACGGGCCGACCTTCTCGGGGAGTCCCGAGCTGTCCTGTGACATCCACGAGGCCGGGGTCAGCAAGATGAAGTGCGCCTCTGCCACCGCCGGCCCGAGCATGCCGGTCACGGCGAGGAGCAGCACCCGGCCCAACAGGCACTGCGTACGCCGTATTGCCTCGAGTCCACGCATCGCGAGAGGCTCCCAATCGGGAGCCTCTCTCTATTCACCCGAGCGGACGGCGAAGTTCAATAGGGCACCGCGGACCCATTTCCCGTTGCCTCCGAGTCACGTGCTCGCCCGGGCGATCCGGACCCCGACCAACCGGGCAATCATGATTGCGAGGTAGAGCTGGCCGACCAGCGTTTCCGTCACGCACAGCACACCCGCCGTGAGGTTCGTCGGTCTGATGTCACCGTAGTTCAAGGTCATCATCGTTCCGAGGCTGAAGTAGCTGAGCGCCCCCGACGGGTCCCCGGACCGCCCGATCCTCCACGGGTCCGGGACGACGAACGATCCGGGCATGATCCGCTCGACGAGCTGGTAGAGGTCCGCCCACACCACGGCCACCAGCATGTACGCACATGCCGCCCCCGCCACGGTGTCCCAGGTCACGTTTCGTTCGCGCATCACATGCCAGACGATGAGGCCGAGCGCGTAGGCGAGGAAGAGGAACCGCAGGGTCGTGCGGAGGATCACGAGGGCGGAGGCGCTCGAGTGGGCGATGAGCAGCTCGGCGATCAGCACCGGCGTGATGAGGATCAGGTTCAGGCGGCGCCAGCCGACCACCGACAGCGCCGCCAACAACACGGCCGCGCCGGTCAGGCGAGCGACCTCCATCCCCCCGACCGAGGTCAGCTCCACGGGAAGCACCATGAGCTCGACGAACATCGCGGCCAGGAGGGCGCCGAACCGGGGAAGCCTCGGAGCAGCCATCGCCTCAGCGGACGGTCACCTCGACGCGGCGGTTGTTGCGTCGGCCCTTGGCCGTCGCGTTGGCGGCGGCCGGAGACGCGGTGCCGAAGCCCTGCGCGACGATGCGCGACGCCGCGATCCCCTGCGTGCCGAGGTATGCCGCCACGGCCTGAGCCCGGTCCACCGACAGGCTCTGGTTCGTGGCCTCCTGGCCGGTGCTGTCGGCGAACCCCTGCACGAGGATGACGGCCTGGGGATAGGGCTGCATCTTGTCGACGAACCAGCGCAGCTCGCGCTCGCCGTCGGCGCCGATGACGGCGCTGCCCACCGCGAAGTAGACCACCGCCGCGTACTTGCTCGCCTCGGCGTGCTGTGCGGCGGCCTGGGCGTCGGCCGCGCGTTGCTGGGCCTCGAGCTTCTGCGTCTCGGCCTCATACGTGCGCTGGTAAGCGGAGGGGCACGCCTGCGCCACGAGCAGCGCTGCACCGACGAGCATCTCCGCGGTCCGCGTCACTTGTGCGTTCTCCCCTCGAAGGCGGCGACGACCTCGTCGAGCGAGAGCACGCCGTCGCGGTTGGTGTCGGCGACGTCGAAGTCGTGGAAGCGGACACGGAGGAATTCGCGCAGCGACACCCGCCCGTCCTTGTCCTTGTCGTTCTCGGTGAAGTCCTCGGGGAACGTGAGCTGCTTCAGCTCGATGACGTCCAGGAAGCCATCCTTGTTGGCGTCGGCGCGGTAGAAGATGAACGTGATCCGTTCCTGGAACTCCGCGTGGTCGATGACCCCGTCGTGGTTCGCGTCGGCCTCGGCAAAGGCGACTCGCGGGTCGTACGTGCTCCCCCGATCCTCGCCGCGGGCCGGGGCGCAGGCCAGCGCGAGCCCGGCCGCCAGGATGAGCGTTCTCGTCTGCATGGTCGTGTCCTCAGGCCGGCTGGATCTGCCAGGTGCCGTCCGGCTGTCGGCACGCGGTTCCGTAGGACGGTTGCGGCTCGCCCCCGATGACGATCGTCTGCTTGTATTCGCGGCAGTACTGGCCGTTGGCGAGCTCGTAGGTCCGCGTCGGAGTGATCGACCCGGAGTTGCCCGAGTCGGGATTGTTCCACACCGACGTCTGTCCAGCCTGGTTGTTTTCGAACGCTTTCTGCGCGGCCTCGCTCGCCATCCGCTTGTCGCGAGCGTCGAGTCGGTTCCCGATCAGGCCGCCGATCAACGCGCCGCCCAGCCCTGCCCCGACGATCGCGCCCGGCCCGCCACCCGCCGCCGCCGCGATCCCCGCGCCCGCCGCCAGGCCGACGACCGCGCCGAGCACCGCCTTCGGGTTCTCGTGATACTCGTTCATCATCGTCGAGCAGGAGCTCGACAGCACCATGAGCACGACGAGGGGAGCTAGACTGGTGGCAGTTCGACGTCGCATCGGGCTCCTCCGCAGGGCAGCTGGTCGTTGCCCGGCCTTGTAGCGCGGAGGGCGTCCCGGCTCTTGCCACATCGCGCCAAGGGGTCCGTCCGTCGCCGCCTGCCGGCCGGGTCCCCCTTCTACCTCATCTTCGGCGTCGAGGATCGCACGATCAGCCTGTCCAGCGCCATCCGCTGGGAGGCGCTGCGCGACGCCAGGGAGCGCTGGCCCCTCCCCTACGACCACACCGCCATCCTGCGCAGCCCCGAGCTCACGACGCTGCTGGGCGAGATCCTGGCACGCGAGATGCGATAGCCCCGGCCGGCACGAGGGCGCCGCGCCAGGCACGCCGACGGGGCCACGGCGTGGCACGAGATGGCAAGACAGGCCGGACACGGCGCGTTACACTGCGTGGTTGCACCGATTCGTATCGAAACCCCCAGGATCAGGAGGCCGGAAATGAAGCGCACGACGATGGCAGTTACTCTCTTTCTTGCGGCGCTCCCGGGATGCGCGTCCCACAAGTCCCCCCCCCCGCCCCCTCCGCCCCCACCGGCGGCGGCACCGGTCGCCGCTCTCCCGAGCGGAAAGATCGACGCGGGAACCGTGTCCGGCACCGCGACGGTGCAGCGCATCAATCTCAAGACCCGGCACGTCACATTGAAGAACCCGGACGGCACCACCTTCACCATCGTCGCGGGGCCCGAGGTGCGGAACCTCAAGCAGGTGAAGAAGGGGGACCTGGTCCGCGTCACGTACCACGAATCGTTGGCCTACCAGGTGATGAAGGCCGGCACCGCGCAACCGGGGGTCGCCGC
>DATILR010000546.1:0-15084 GCA_035476275.1 Binatus sp. (SeqCode)
GTGCGGCGAGCCCTTCCCGGCGCGTCGGTGGCCAGCCCCACTGCCGCGATTCCCGCCAGGGCCAGGGCCAGCAGCGGGCGCCCGAGGGTCGGCGTCCTCATGCCTCTCCCATATCGAAGCTGCCCGGTGTCGGTCGAGAGCGTCATCGATCTCGGCCTAGGGTGAACGCTGCCGCACGCGGTCGATCAACGCCTGCGCCTGCGGATCTCCGGGCGACGTCGCGGCCAGCGTGTCGGCGGCGGCCGCCGCTCGCGACCAGTCGTTCTCCTGGACGTACAGGACCGTCAGGGCATAGGCGATGGCCGGGTCCCGGGGATCGAGCGCCTGCGCTTTCATGAGCGCGGTCTCGGCCTCGCCGCGCCGGCCGAGGTGCTGCAGGGCCAGCGCCTGGTTGTAGCGTACGCGGGCCCGCTCCGGCAGCAGGTCGGCCGCTCGGCCGAGGGCGGCCGCTGCTTCCGGGAGGCGCTGCTCCTCGGCGAGTAGCAGTCCGAGCGAGTACTGGAGCTCGCCCTGGTCGGGAACGCGCGCGATGCCGTCCTCCAGGACGCGCTCGGCATCGGGGTTGCGTCCGAGGCCGTTCAGGAGACGGGAGAGGTTGAGGCGGGCCGGTGTGAAGTCCGGGTCGAGACGGAGCGCGCTTCGGTACTGGTCCTCGGCGAGCGCGTGCTGTCCCTGGTTCTCCTCCACCACCGCCAGGTTGAGATGGGCGCCGGGGAGGTCGAGCGACACGTCCTGCGCAAGGACGAACTCGGCCAGCGCCTTCTCGTACGCTTGCCGTTGCGCCGCATCGAAGCGATCGCGTGGGACGGCGGAGAGGACGCGTGCCGCCTCGACGCGCACGGCACGCCGCGGATCCTCCAGCAGAGGGGCGACGAACGCCAGGCGCTCGGCCGGAGGAACCCGCTCCAGGCCGTGGACGGCCGCCGTTCGCACGGCGGGGTCCGGGTCGCGCGTGCCGGCCACGCTGGCGGGCACGCTTGCTGGCCCGTAACGCCCGAGGAGGTCGAGGGCCGTGGCGCGCACGATCGCCGGCTGTGCGCCGTCCCGGGCCAGGGCGGCGAGGGCCGCCTCGGCGCCTGGCCGGCCGGCCCGACCCGAGGCGATTGCCTCACCGTAGTGGGGCTCCTGCCGCCGCGTCGGTCCGTACCAGCGCGCGACCGCATCGGCGGCCCATTCGGGCGTCCGGTCCGCGTGGCACCCGGAGCAGGCATTGGGTGTGCCGATCTTCAACGTGAGATCGGGACGGGGGATGCGGATGCCGTGATCGCGGCGCGCGTGGACGATCATGTAGTTCCGCGCCGGCATGTGGCAGCTGACGCAGAGCGCGCCCGGCGTGCCGGCCGGGTGGAAGTGGTGTGTCGGCGAATCGTAGGATTTCGCGCGCAGCCCGGGGAACCGTCGTGTGTCGGGCGCCGGCTGGTGGCAGCGTACGCAGAGCGCGTTGCCCTCGGCCGCGGGCGTCAGGCGATGCGGGTCGTGGCAGTCGGTGCAGCGGACGCCTGCCTGGTACATCCGGCTCTGGCGGAACGAGCCGTACTCGTACACCTCGCCCAGCTGCTGGCCGTCGGCGTGATAAAGGTCCTCGGTGAGGAGCGCCGGCAGATAGTCGTCGTAGAGGGGCTCCCCCGCAACGGGCGCTGCCGTCAGCTCGGCGCGGCGGGCATGGCAGGGGGCGCAGACCTCGATCTCTCGCTCCGGCCCGCCCGTGGTGAAGGCCACTAGGCCGTCGTCCCCCGTGTGGGCCGCCGCCCGTGCCCAGGCGACGTGTCGCGCACCCGGGCCATGGCAGGACTGACAGCTCACGTTGATCTCGGACCACGTCGTCCGGTACCGATCGGCCTGGGCATCGTAGTTCTTCCGCACGTCGGTCGAGTGGCAGGGCGCGCACATCGCGTTCCAGCGCTGGTAGCGGCCGGTCCAGTGCAGGACGTCGCCCGGGGGCGTCTTCTCCTCGGGATAGAGGTGAAACCAGCGTCCCCGCTCCGTGTCCCAGGCGATGGTGAGCGCCTGGAGCCGGTCATCGGGTAGTTCGATCAGATACTGCTGGAGCGGTGCGACGCCGAAGGTGAACGCGACCGGGAAGTCGGCGAGCGCCCCGTCGGGTCCGTCGGTGTGCACGACGAACCTGCCGTCGCGTCGAAAGAACTTCGACGTCACGCCGGCGTGCTCGAACTCGGCGCCGCCGAAGTCGCCGAGCACCGTCTCGTCGGTGGCGGGCGCCATAGCCCGGGCATGATGCGACGTCACCCAGGCCGCAGCCTGCGCCGGATGGCATTCGGCGCACGCGCCATTGCCGACGTAGGCGACGGGTTGCTGGCCGCCGACGGTGTCCTCCCGTGGGCGAAGCCACCACCACACGAGCACTCCCGTCGCCGCAAGAGCGCCGAATAGGAGCATGGCGTTCCATGCATGGCGTGGAGCACCCGCCACTGAGCGGGCCTTCTCGGGAGGGACGCCGCTATCAGGGCCGCGCGTTCGCTTCTTGCTCAATGTCCGAGTCCGCTCGCGTGGGCGGGGCCATTCGCGCGTGAGTCTCGCGTGGCACGTGATCGAACGAGCCCTTGCGCAGGTTTACGAAGGCTAGCTCGGGCAGGCTGAAGACCGCGCCACGCAGGCCGGCGACGAGCGTCCGGCCGCCATCGAACGGCAGCAGCGGGACACCCGCCGCAGCGGCACCCAGCCCGGTGGCGAGGTTCGCCATTCCGAAGAACGGCCGCGGCACGACCACGTCGTCGGTGAAGAAGAGGAAGAGCGAGTCGTCGGCGTTGCGGGGGTAGATGGTGGAGGTGAGCACGTTGCACTCGCGGAGCCAGACGCGGAAGGGGTTCTCTCGCTGGTACATGTCGTCCAGCCGTGTGCGGCGATACGAGCGCAGCGTGGTTTCTTCGGCAACGGGCCAGGTGTCGTTCACGGCGCGGGCCGATACGAAGGGGATGAAATCGAGGGACCGGGTCGGGTCGATCCGTCCCCCGAGGTCCACGTGGGCCGCGTCCACCGTGTGGAAGAGCTCCGAGACGCAGTTCCGCGTGACGAGGTTGTAGCCGCAGCGCCGGTCGAGGTGGCCGGCGAAGCGCTGCTCGGCGGCGGTCACCCGGGTGAGGCTCTGGGCGAGCGCGTCCTCCGTGACGTCGGGTACAACGAGGTCTGACCAGGGTGCGTCGCGCGAGGGGACGAGGGCGCTGGCCGTCACGCGCAGATCGCGGTCCTCCGCGACGGCGGCGCGGAGCTCCAGGAGTCGATTGCCCGCCGCCTCCACGGCCGCCAGGTCCTCCTCGTCGATCTCGGCTCGCGCGCCGAGGCGCGCGCGGGCGCGGCCGAACTCGTCCGCGGCCTCCGCCTGGGCGCTCGTCATCGCGTCGGGATGCCGCCGCACGGAGGACCGCGGGACGAGCTCGGGGTCCGGCGGAAACGCATCGAGGAGGACGAACCGGCCCGTCTGCTCGCTCTCGTGCAGCGCCGCCAGCCGAGCCATCCCCACCAGGAAGGTGAAGCCCCAGTCCGGTCGATCCGAGCCGAGGAGGCGCGTCAGCTCCCCCGCGAGCCGATCCGCGAACCCGGCCAGCGCGCGCCGCTCTCCGGGCGCGAGGTGGAGCTCGGGGCTGGTCGCCGGCCAGCACGCCTCGGCCCGGAGCGGCAGGGCGCGGTCGAGGGCCGCCAGCGCCGCGAGCGCCGTCGTGAGATCCCGATAGCGGCGCGAGAACGCGTACCCGAAGCGCGGGTAGCCGTCCGCGGGAATCTCGACGTCCGCCGGCGTCGGCGCCGGTAGGGCGAGTCGCCCGAGCTCGTGGCGGAGCTCGTCCATCCGACGCGGGATGACATCCGCCCCGTAGGTCTCCTGCACCTGGCGACGGAGTCGGACGAGCGCGTCGCTCGCAGGTGAGTTGGGTTCCTCTGGGAAGAAGAACCCCGCGCCGCGTAGGTGCGTCGCGACGGTCGCGTCCCCGTGCCGTCGCGCCAGGAAGAGCTGCAGGAGCGCTCGATCGTCATGCAGCGTCTCGCGTTGCTCGAACAGTCGCCGCTCGATCAGGAAGCGCTCGTTGAATCGCCGCCGGAGCTCCTCGTACGCAAGCGCCGGCATCGCGACCCGGCTTACGTGCATCGTGCGGTTCTCGAGCACTCCGTAGGTGTCGCGAAAGTGCTGCCAGTCGTCGCGGTGCAGGCGTAGCAGTCCGCCGGGCTCGTGCTGGAAGTGGTAGGTCTCGTCACCGAAACGCATGGCGGCGTGCCCACCGCTCGACCCCCCCTCGTTCGCCTCGACGTAGACGTAGTCGACGAAGCGCGACGGGGCGGCGAGCGCGGGCAGGGCCCCCAGGGACGTCAGCAGCAGCGCAGGGATCAGGCGCACGGTCAGCGGGTAGAGCGGTATCCCTCCTCGATCGCCTCGGCCTTCGCCGGATCGCCACGCGAGAGGTTCCGCTTGTAGGCCATCAGCTCCGCGTCCGACACCTTGGCGCTGCCGAGCCCCTCGCCGATGGCCCGGTAGGTGAGGGGGTTCTCCTCCCAGTTCGTGATGCCGTGTTCTTGGGCGATCTTTGCGAGATCGGACTGGAAGGCGCGGAAGTCACCGCCGGACTTGACGTAAGCCCGCGTATAGTCGCTCACGTCCTCGCGATACGCTTCCTCGGCGGCTCCGGGCGAGGAGCTCGACGACGAGTCGGACGAGCGCGAGCTGCTGCGCGACGACTTGGACAGGCTCCACGAGCTGACCGAGCTGGCCGATATGGAGCAGCCGGCGAGCACGACGGCCAGCAGCGCGACGAGCGCGTCGAAGGGGGATTCGGGGTGTTTTTCGAGCCCCGGAGCGCGGCGGTGTGGGACCTTGCGGTTCATCGTCTTTCTTCTCCCCTCGCTGAGGTCGTCCAGGGGTGGCACGGCGAAGGCGATTAGCAAGTTTCGCTCGTCGGCAACAAGAGGCGGAGGCGAGGGTTGCCGCCGTTCAGCGCATGCCCGGCAGCCCCTCGCGAATCCGCTGCGAGAACTCGGGATCCTGGTCTGCTGCCTGCGCCGGGTCGTCGATGCGTGACCGCCGGCGGAGCTCGTCGAAGGGTAGGCTGGTGTCGAGCCGCCCGCGCTCGTACGCGTACTGCGGGACGTAGCCGCTCAGGAGCACCTTCCAACTGAAGGGAGCCGCGCCCGGGTTCACGCGAGTGTGGACCAGCACGGCGGTCGTGCAGTTCGTGGTGGCCGTGTTGTAGAAGGCCGGGTGGTCCTTCAGCTCGTTCAGCGCACGGATGTAGTCGAGGAAGAGCCGGCGTCCGTTCTCGAGCGGCGCCTGCACCCGGTAGAGGTAGACGTCTTCGCGCGGTTGCCGGTAGTTGGTGCGCACGCGGATGACGTCCCGCTCGTCGGCGACCACGTAGTAGAGCTCGTACTGCTTGAAGAACCCCGCGAGCGTCGAATAGCTCTCGCCGCGCTCCTTGCGGGTCTCGACGGAGAACGCCACGTGGCGTCCGTCCGCGAAGCCGAAGCTCACGAAGATGTGCGCGATCGCGTCACCCATCCAGTACGAGGCGATGAGATCGACGGACTCGAGCTGGGAGACGTCGAAGGTCGCGTCGTACCAGCGGGGCGTGAAGTCGGTCTCGCTCCGGTAGTCGAAGTTCCGGATGTTGTGGATCGTGACGCGATCTCCGTCGACGTCGGCGTACGCCAGCCGGGAGACCTCCGTCTGCCAGTCGCGATCGTTCGACGCCGGGATGTGGCGCCACCAGACGAGGATCAGGGCGAAGACGACGAGGAAGCCGACGAGCGTGCGGCCGCGTCGCGGCAGCAGGACGAAGGCAAGGAGGGTCCCGACCACGAAGAGCGCGGCCAGGACCCGGGCCGAGGGAAGATCCGAGTACCGGATCGCGAGCGCCGCCCAGGCCGTCATTCCCACGACGGCGAGCCCGCACAGCCCCGCGACGACGATCCGCCCGGCGCGCCTCATGAGGCCGACCCTCCGGGCTGGCACGCGTCGTCCGTCGCCCTGAGCTCTGCGTCGTGCAGCAGGAGGATGCGCCGCACCTCCTCGATCGCCTGCGGGTTCCCCTGGACGGAGTGGTCCGAGCGCACGACGAGCTCCGACTCGACGCCGTCCAGGTGCGCGCTCTCGTAGGCCACCACACCGTCGTTTCCCTTCTCCGGCGGGCCGTCGCCCTTCACGGCGATGATCGAGTGCGCCGCGACCCCGGGGACGACGGGGATGGTCGCGAGCGTCCTGATGAAGGGATTGGCGGGCGACATGTTCTCCACGCTGGTCGGCATGCGCTTGACGTGCGCGAAGACCTTCTTCTCGCGGCGGAGGGCGAGCATCTCCGTCCCGATACCCGTCACCTCGCTCGGCATCTTGACAATGCGTGCCAGCAGGTCCGTCACCCAGGCGCGGGCTTGGAAGCTACCACGATGCGGAGTGGCGATGAACACCACGCGGCGGACGAAGGGGAGTGGCTCGAGGAACAACGCCTCGCGCAGGAGGTCCCGTGTCGCGGGGCGCAACGTGAGCTCGTCGAGCGGCTTGTCGCTGATGTTCCGCCACAGCTGGTCCCCGGTGTCGATGGCGGTCATCTTCGTCAGGAGCCCGCCCTGGCTGTGGCCGATGACGACCATCTGCCGCAGGCAGGGGTCATGCCCGGTGGGGTCGAGGGCGTGGACCGCCTCGCGCAGCGAGCGCCGGAGGAGCAGCTCGGAGTACGCGATCGGGTTTCCTGTGTCGTAGACGAAGGCCCAGAACTGATAGCGCTGTCGGATGCGCGGATCGTTGGAGAGGTCGTTCACCATCTCCGCCCACCGCCCGGGACTGGACGCCGTGCCGTGCACGAGCACCACGGGGACGAGCCCGACGCGGTAGGGTTCGAGTGCGATGAGCCGGGTGTTGCGCTTCTCGCTGAGGAGCAGCTCACCCGAGAGAAGCCCCTTCAGCTCGCGGCTCCAGAGCGGGGTGTCGGAGAGACCGTACGCGAGCGACGAGGTCGGCTCGATCTCGAGCGGCACGCGTTGCCCGTCGATGGTGATGTCGTGCCCCTCGGAAGCGGCGTGCAGCTCGAGGGTGGCCCGCAGCGCGCCCGTCGCGAGCCCCTGCGACGCGTCGGCGATGCGCAGCACCGCGGTAACCGGCACCTTCACGCGCGGCCCGACGAAGTCGTATGCGCCGGTGTCGATGGGGATCGTGCTGGCGGCGAGCGGCGCGCCGATCCCCGGCTCGCGATAGCGGTTCCGGAGACCCCGCACCTCGAGGTCCGCGACGGCCACGAAGCCGGTGAGCTGCCGGTTCCCCCAGCGGAAGCCGCTGGGGTCGACGGTCACGTCGAGCGTCCCGAAGGGCAGCGCCTCGCGTCCGCCGCGCAGCTCCACCGTGAACCCGTCTCCGGTCGCGAACCCCTCCGTGATCGCGCGGTTGTAGAGATCGCACGCCAGCCGGACGCGGGGGTCGAAGGGGCCCGGGCGCTGCGTTCCGTCGGCCGGGAAGAGAAACGTCCAGGCGTAGACTGCCGACGCCAGGTAGTAGGGCCGGCCCCCGCCGTGCTCGGCGTGGTGGAAGGAGAGCTCCGCAAGCGCAAACAGCTCGCTCTCGGTGGCGCGGCCGGCGATCACGTCGCGGTGGAGGTCCGCCAGGACCTGTTCGGGCTGCTTCTCGAACTCCTCGGCGACGCCGCGCTGCTGGAGGACGATCCGGCTCGGCACGCTCGGGTGTCCGCTCGAGAGCTCGTTGCTCGTGAGCGTGCGGTGGACGGTGCGCGGATCCATCCGGCGGACGCGGATCGGCACACTGCAGGCGGTGCCCAGGGCCCCCAGCGTCGCCGCGACGATGGCGACGGCAACGATTCTCCTCACGTCGGGGGAAACCGTTCGAAGATCTGGTGCACGGCCGCATCGACGCGCTGCGCGCGCTTCTCCAGCGGGACGGTGGGCAGGAGGCGGGCGCTCGCGGCGCCGAGCCAGATCATCTTCCTGGTGCGCGCATCGATCACGGCGACGTACAGCGTGCCCGCGCGGTAGGTGTCGCGGTAGACGCCCTCCACGCCCGACCAGCCCTCCCACCGGGCCCCCAGGAGGTAGCTCCGCGAGGCGATGCCCTCCTGCTCCGCCGTGTCGCTCACGACGCGGTAGTTGAGGAAGAAGTCGGGTGGGTCGGAACCTGCCGGCCGGTAGCCCTTGGCGCCGAGCGCCGTGTCCACCGCCGACCGGATGCGGGCGTCGATGTAGCGGTCGAGGACTCGCTGGTCTGCCGGCGCCGCCTCGCTGAGCGGAAGCCACGCATAGGTGCGCAGCCGGCTGAAATTCGCGCTCGGATCGCGGTCGGCTCGGACCGCGAACTGACTGCACCCGCCGACCGCGATGACCAGCGGGATGGCGAGCCCCGCGAGCGCGCGAAGCTCGCGTCCCGGCCGCCGGTGGCGCTTCATCCCGCCGCCTTCTCGTCCTACCGGACCGTGTAGCCGCGGCCTTCCATGCAGGCCGCGAAGGCGCGATCGTACGCGTTGCGGCTCGTCTGCTGCTGTTGTTGCTGCGCCGCCTTGCTCTGCCGCCGGCCGTGGACGCCGCCCACCACGGCACCCGCCGCCGCGCCCTTTCCCGCATCGCCCGCGATTGCCCCGACTCCCGCACCCAGGGCCGCACCGCGCGCGGCGCCTCCCGCCGTCCCGCGCGCGTGCCGACCCGGCTGGGCCGGTGGCGGCGGCTGTCCGGGATCGACGCCGCTCTGGGCCTTCGCCCAGCTGTAACATTCGGAGGAGTCCTTCTTCTGCTGGTCGGGGGACTGGCCCTTCTGCGGATAGACGAACACCTCCGCCGCGGCGACCCCGAACGTCGCGAGCGCGACCATGATTGCCAGCACTGCTGCTCGTCTCATCGCAACCTCATCCCTTCCCTACACTCAGGCGAGGCAACACCACCCCGGAGCGGGCAAAGCCCTTACACCCGTTCTCTTGCCGATGGCAAGGACCGTGTCCGCTTGCCGAAGGTCTTCAGCAGGTCGATCGACGCCTTGAGCGCCCTGGCGCGCGGCTCGATGTACTTCGCCACCCGCTCGATCTCGGCGGCCCGTCGTGGCCGGCCGTGCTTCCGCCAGTACGCCGCATCCCGACGCAACGACGCGATCTGCCGTCGCAGCCGACCGTAGGCGGCCTCGCGCTCGATCGCCGCGGCGAGGAACGGCACGTCTCGCAGGTCGACGCTTCGCATGGCCGCGAAGCACGGGCCGTGCCTCGACTTCGACCGACGGAGGAAAAGCCTCGTCGGAAACTGGACCCGATGGGTGGCGTTTCCTTTTGACCCGCAGGTCCAGGACGACCCGATCCGTCGTACGCCGCGCACACTGCAATCCACGTTGATTGGTGGATCCGACACGCCGCGGCGCGGCGAGATTCGAGGGCACGGCCCATGCATTCGTGGACCGTTCATGATGACACTCGAGGCTTCCGAGCAGTACGCACCCGAGTCCGATCCCCGTTTCGGGTCCCTGTCGGCCGCGCCTGCGCACCATCGGGCTCATCATGCCACGCACGCGCGTTCGCAGTGCTTCGTCGAGCTCGACTTCGACGGTCACGCCCTGGACCCCGATCTCCGTCGGCCCGGCGAGGGCGAACGCGCGCTCATGCGGGCCGTACTCACCGACGCGATCAAGTGTCTCGGCGGTGCCGGGCGTGATGGACAGCTGCTGAAGGCAGACGCGCGCCGTTGGCTGGCGAGTCGCGACCTCCTCTGGCCCTTCTCGTTCGAGAACATCTGCGCCGTGCTCGACCTCGATGCGCCGACGCTGCGCCGACGGCTGGGCATCCAGCCCCAACCGGCCCTGCCGCGGGTGAACGGGACGGCAGCGGTGCACCCGCTCGCGAACCGGGCAACGGTCCGAGGCCGGAGCGCGGATGATGAGGAGATCTCGCCGCCCTCGAACACGCATCGCCCGGCAGGAGCTCGCTCGGCGCGTTCCACCGACGAGGAGGCGAGTCCCGGCCTCGAGGCGGTGACGGCGCGCGAGCGCGAGATCATCCGGCAGGTCGCCTTCGGCCTGCGCAACGCCGAGGTGGCGACCAAGCTCGACATCAGCCGGAGAACGGTGACCACCCACCTGGCGAACATCTTCCGGAAGCTCGGGATTCACCAGCGGGGCGAGCTCCTCGGCTTCGCCCTCCGCACCGCGATCGTCTGACGCCAGCGCCCCCAGGCCTACGAGCCGCCTCCCGCAAGGGGGCGGCTCGTTCGTCGTTCGGCGGGTCGGTGTGCTAGAATAGCAGCACGTCCTGGCGGAAGCTCGCGCCGTGCGGCGCGGCGACGGACACGAGGAGGAACGGCGCAATATGCGCCAGGGGTCGGAATGACCCGGTGGTGGACGAGGGAGCTCCCAGCGGAACCTGCAACGTCGCTGGCCTCGAGTCGCAGGCAGTCGGCACGGCGTGTGCAGAGGTGGAGGCTGGCCCCGCGACAGGAGGATGGTAATGGGTTCCGTAACGCAGCTGAGCACTAGATCCGCGACCGTGTTCATCGCTCATCCGCCGGTCGCGGGGCCCCCTTCCCTGAGCGTCCCGACACGCGGGAACCGGGCGTGGTTCCGGCGCGTCCGTCAGCAGCTGCGGCGGCTCCGACGCTGGTACGGAATCGCACCGAACGCACGGAACGCGTACCGGGCCCGGGCGCCGTTCGTCGGCGAGGAAGTCGCGCCTTCGAGCCCACCGCGTCCAGATCCGTTCCCGATCGCGCGCGAGGAAGAGAGGGCGGAGTTGGACCGCCTCCTCCGCAGCGCTCCGCCGCACGCGCGCCGGGTCGTGCTCGTTGTCCTCCGCTCGATCGCGAGCCGCGCGCGCGACCAGGCCCCCGCGCTGTAGCCGGCCGCGCGCGTGACGCGCGCACGGAGGTGACGTCGCAGGGGACGCCATGGTATCGGGTGCGCCCCGGCCGACCGGTGGCGGCGGCCGCGGGAGGAGGCCCGATGCGTCGTTCCATCCGTCTCATCCGTCTTGCCGGTCCGCTGCTCCTGCTCGTCGCGGGATGTGCCCTGAATCCGGTGACCGGACGTCCGGAGATGGTGCTCGTTTCACAGGCGAAGGAGCGCGAGCTGGGCGAGGCGGAGGCCAAGCGGGTGGCGGAGACGATCGGACTCGTCGACGACGCGGCCCTCACCGCGTACGTCGGTTCCGTGGGCGAGCGCCTCGCCCGCTTCTCGCCGCTCGACGTGCCGTACACGTTCCAGGTGGTGGACATGGAGGAGCCGAACGCCTTCGCGCTGCCGGGCGGCTACGTGTACGTGTCGCGCGGTATCCTCGCCCTCATGAACACCGAGGACGAGCTCGCCGGCGTGCTCGGGCACGAGGTCGGCCACGTGGCGGCGCGGCACGCCGTGCGTCGGGTGTCGCAGGCCGCTCCGCTGGCCGTCGTGACCGGTGTGACCGCGGCGGTGACCGGCATCGTGAGCCCCACGCTGGGTGGTCTGGTGGGAGGGGTCGGGAACGCCGCGAACGCTCTCATCCTGGCCCCCTACAGCCGCGAGCAGGAGCGCGAGGCGGACCGCATCGGGCAGGATCTGGCCGCCCAGGCGGGCTGGGATCCGGCGGGATTGTCACGATCCCTCCAGGCGCTCGAGCGCGACGAGGCCCTGGAAGGGGAAGGGGAGCGGGCGATGTCCTTCTTCGCGACGCATCCGCCACTCCCGCGTCGCGTCGCGGAAACCGAGGAGCACGCGAAGACGCTGCAGCGCGGACCGGCTGCCCCCATCGCCGGCACGCGTACCGAGTTCCTGTACCGGCTGGACGGGTTGCCGATCGGCCCGCGTCCCGCCGACGGCGTCTTCCAGGGCGAGATGTTCCTCCATCCGGACCTGGACTTCCACCTTCGCTTCCCGACCGGCTGGAAGACGGTGAACGCGCGCACGCTGGTGGGGGCAAGCGCGCCCGACGGTCGCGCGGTGGTGGGCCTGGAGGTCGCCGGGAGCGGAAACGATCCCGCGACGGCGATGCGTGCCCTGGAGCAGGAGGCCAAGGTCGACCTGGCATCACACGCCGAGCGGCTCACCATCGGTGACCTTCCGGCGATGCACGCCACGGCCCGGGCCCGTACCCGGGACGGTGTCGTGGTGCTCGATCTCACCTGGATCGCCCTGGGCGGCCGGATCTACCGCATCACGGGCGCGACCCCGGTTGCAGGTGCCGAGGCGCTGCGGCCAGTGTTCCGGGACACGGCCGCGAGTCTCGGGCCCCTCACCGCGACCGAGCGTGCCAGCATCCGCGAGACGCGGCTGCGCCTCGTGCAGGCTCGGGCAGGCGAGAGCCTCGAGGCGCTGCTGACGCGGGCGCACGGGAAGTGGAGCGCGGAGATGGCGGCCGTCGCCAATGGCCTGGACGCAACGACTCCGCTCCAGGAGGGACAGCTGATCAAGGTGCCGGTGGAGCGGCCGTATCGGCCGAAGATAGACGCTCCGTCGTAGAGTTGTCGCGGTCCGCTTTTCTGGCGTATGGGCAGCCCCATGTCGAAGGGGGCACGCGCGACACCCGCCCGGTTCGAGGGTTTCGCCGATCGCGAGGGACGGTTCTTTCGGACTCTCGCCCGCAACCAGCGTCGCGAGTGGTTCGAGGCGCACCGGCGCGAGTACGAGGAGGGCTGGCAGGCGCCGATGAAGCTGCTGCTCGCCGAGGTCCGGGACCGGCTCGACCCGCTCTTCCCGCACCATCCGCTCGCGGCGCCGAAGATCTTCCGCATCTATCGCGACGTCCGCTTCTCGAAGGACAAGTCGCCCTACAAGACGCACATCGGCGGCTACGTGGCGATCGACGGGACCGGGGCGGGACCCTCGGCGGCCGCGGCGCTGTACTTGCACCTGAGCGCCCAGGAGGTCTTCGTCGCGGCGGGCCAGTACATGATGGATCCCCGACAGCTCGCGCGATTTCGCGAGGCCGTCCTCGACGATCGCCAGGGCGCCGCGCTGGCCGCGATCCTCCGCAAGCTCACGCGCGCCGGCTTCAGCGTCGGCTCGCACGACATGCTGCAGCGGGTGCCGAGAGGCCTCGATCCCGCGCATCCCCGCGCGGACTTCCTCAGGCGGAAGGGGCTGATCGTCACCTTCCCGGACCCGTCGCGCGGGTTGCTCGTCGGCCGCCGCCTCGTCGACTGGCTGGTGAACCACACGAAGCGCGTCGTGCCGCTCGTGGAATGGCTCGCGTCGATCGCGGAGTGACGCCACGTCGGCTCGACGGCCCGTCGCACCCGTGGTAGTCCCGCGGCCGATGGTCGGGCCGGCACCAACGACTAGCACGTGGTGAGCGAGCGGGGCACCGTCACCGTCGCTCCGGGTGCAGCCGGGGTCTCGTGCGTGCACCTGGCGGGGCCCTGGCGCCTGCGCGGCGGTCAACCCGCCCCCGCCGAGGTCGAACGCGCCCTCGGCGGCGCGACCTCGCGGGTCACCTTCGATGCCCGGGAGCTCGCGGGCTGGGACAGCGCGCTGGTCACGTTCCTCGCCCAGCTGCTCGAGCGCTGCCAGCAGCGCGGCATCACCGTCGACCAGAGCGGCCTCCCCGCGGGGGTGCAGCGTCTGCTCGCCCTCGCGGCGGCGGTACCCGAGAAGCAGGGCGCGCGGGCGACGGCGTCACGTCCGTCGCTCCTGGTGCGCGTAGGGGCGGCCACCCTCGCGGCGGCGACGGAAGCGCGCGCCTTCCTCGCCTTCCTCGGCGAGGCGGTGCTGTCGATCGGCCGCTTCTTCACGGGTCGCGCGCGCTACCGCCGGGTCGACCTCCTCCTCGAGCTGCAGGAGGCCGGCGCGCGGGCGCTGCCGATCGTCACGCTCATCAGCTTCCTGATCGGGCTCATCATGGCCTTCGTCGGTGCGGTGTCGCTGCAGCAGTTCGGCGCCGGCATCTACGTCGCCAACATGGTGGCGGTGGCGATGGCGCGCGAGATGGGTGCGATGATGACGGCGATCATCATGGCGGGGCGGACGGGGTCGGCGTACGCCGCACAGCTCGGCACGATGAACGTCTCGCAGGAGATCGATGCGCTCGCCACCATGGGAATTTCTCCCATGGACTTCCTCGTGCTGCCCCGCATGCTCGCGCTCTCCATCATGATGCCGCTCCTCTGCATCTACTCGGACTTCATCGGCATCGTGGGCGGTGCGGTAGTGGCGACCGGGATGCTCGATCTGAGCGTGACCCAGTACTGGGAGCAGACCAAGGGGGCAATCACCGTCACGGACTTCACGACCGGCGTGGGAAAGAGCGTCGTGTTTGGCGTCCTGGTGGCGCTCTCGGGGTGCCTCGAGGGCATCCGGGCCGGACGGAGCGCCTCGGCCGTCGGTGATGCGGCGACCACGGCGGTGGTGAGCGCGATCGTCTACATCATCGTCGCGGACGGCATCTTCGCCGTCATCTTTCACGTGCTCGGGATCTGACGATGGGGGCGAACGGCGAGGCGCACATCCGCGTGCAGGGCCTGACGATGGCCTTCGGGAGCTTCGTGCTCATGCGCGGCCTCACCTTCGCCGTCGCGCGGGGCGAGGTGTTCGTCATCATGGGCGGCAGCGGCTCCGGCAAGAGCACGCTCCTCCGCCATATGATCGGGCTCGTCGAGCCGGCCGCCGGCGAGATCTTCTACGGCACGGAGTCCTTCACGCGCGCCGACGAGGAGGGACGCGCCCGCATGCTCCGCCGCTTCGGGGTACTCTACCAGAGCGGCGCGCTCTTCAGCTCGATGACCCTGCTCGAGAACGTGGCGCTGCCGCTCGGCGAGTATACCGATCTCGGCGCGACGGAGATCCGGGAGGTGGCGGCCCTCAAGCTCGCCCTCGTCGGCCTGCGCGGGTTCGAGGGCTACTACCCGTCGCAGATCAGCGGCGGTATGCAGAAGCGCGCCGGCCTGGCGCGCGCGATCGCGCTCGACCCCGAGGTGCTGTTCTTCGACGAGCCCTCGGCGGGGCTCGATCCGATCAGCTCGCGTCGGCTGGACGATCTCATCCTCGAGCTGCGGGACAGCCTGGGCGCAACGGTCGTCGTGGTGACGCACGAGCTGGCGAGCATCTTCACCATCGCCGACAACGGCGTGCTCCTCGACGCCGAGAGCCGCACGCTGATCGCGAGCGGCTCGCCACGGGTGCTGCGCGAGCAGTCGCAGGATCCGCGCGTG
>DATILR010000547.1:0-2631 GCA_035476275.1 Binatus sp. (SeqCode)
CGACGCCACCCCCCGCGAAGCAGGTGAGGAGTGCGCCCACCATCCCGGCGCGTGCCGCTCGTCGCCGCATCGTCGCGTCCCCGGAACCTTCGGAGGGCGGCCTATAGCACGGGCCACCAGCAGCGGCGAGGTGGTGGCGGAGCCGACCATCGGCGGCCCGACCGGAGATCGGACGCCGCCGTGGGCTTCGGGCAAAGCGCCTCGTCTACAACCCTGGCGCCCGGACGGTGATGTTCTCCCGTTTCGGCTCGGACGCGACCCCGGCCGCATCGGTCACCACGAGGATGGCCGTGAACGAACCGGATCGCGTGTAGACGTGCGTCGGGTTGAGCTCGCTGCCGTGCGTCCCGTCGCCGAAGTCCCAGCTCGCGGTGAGGGGCCCGTCGCCCGACGAGGTGTTCCGGAAGGCGACCAGGAGCGGGGCGGTCCCGCTCGCCGGGTCGGCGCGGAAGTCGGCGCGGGGCGGACCGCCACCCGGGAGCGTGCCGGCTCGCACCGTGACGTTCTCCCGCTTCGCGAGCGAGGAGAGCCCGCGCGCATCGGTCACCACCAGGACGACGGTGAATTGCCCCGCACCCGTATAGATGTGGCTCGGGTTGGCCTCGAGACTCTCCGTGCCGTCACCGAAGGCCCAGTGCGACGTGATCGCGTCCCCGTCCGGGTCCGCCGAGTGATTGACGAAGGTCACCGTGAGCGGCGTCGAGCCGCTGGCGGGACTGGCGCGGAAATCCGCCTTCGGCGCCCGGTTCGGCCCCTCCACGATGAAGGTCGTGGTCGTGACCGGTGGTCCGACGATCGTGGTGGTCGTGGAAGGCGGCGGAGCAATGGTCGTCGAGGTGCTGGTCGCAGGTGGACCGCTCGTGGTGGTGGACGGCGACGGCGGCGTGCTGGTGCTCGTCGAGCCGGGGGCCAGCGTGGTGGTGGTCAGCGGCGCGAGCGTCGTGCTGGTCGAGGGCGGCTGGGTGGTCGTGGTGGTGAGCGACGGTCGGGTCGTCGCGGTGGTCGGCGGCGTGGTCGTGGTCGTCGTCGAGCTGCCCGAGCTGCCCACCGACTGGAGCTCGCGCACCCCTTCGACGCCACCCGAGCACTGCCAGGGCTGGACCGTGTTGACGCGGATGACGGGCGTGGAGTTCACGGTGAAGCTGGTCGACAGCTGGGTCGTGGCATCCGATCCGCAGTCGAGCGGCGGCAGGGGCAGAGTGGCACCGTCGGCCGGCTTGCAGTCGAGGGAGAAGTCGAACACCCCGCGTCCGCGCGCCTTCACCAGCAGGCGGCAGCCGGGATGCATGCCGTCGCCGGGGCCGCGATAGGTCGTTTCCCTCCGATCACCGTCGCGACGGACGAGGGCCAGCGGGAAGGGCAGCGCCGGTCCGCCGTCGAGTCCGCGCACCAGCTCGCCGGCGCCGCCGACCTCGTTCAGCAGATCGTCGAACACCGCCGTCGACAGCCGGAACTCGATCGGCCCGTTCACCTTGAACCGTCCGGAGACGCTCACCTGCGCCGTGCCGTTCGAGCCGTCCGTCCCGATCTCCTTCGCGCTGCCCGCGAACGCCTTCACCACCGCGTCCTGCCCCGGTCCGGCCAGCTCCGACGCCACCAGCTGGCCCCGGATCTCGCCGCCGGGAAACGCGTCCGTGTGCATGTTGAAGTAGGTGTTCCCGGCCAGGAGCAACGCCTTCTCGTCCGCGCTGAGCGGCCGCGAGGTGCCGGCGCAGACGGTGCCCTGGGAGTTGCACCCGAGCGGGAAGGCGATGGGCCCCGCCACCCCGAGGCCTCCCAGATGGAGGTGCGCGATCCGGAAGTCGGTATCGAAGCGCGTCGACTTGACGCTGTAGCTGAGCGTGTCGTCCGGATTCAGCGCCGCGGTGGCCTTCGCCAGGGCAGCGGAGCCGTTGGGAGGCGTCTCCTCGGCGCCCGTGAGGGTGACCACGAAGGTCTCCCCCAGCTCCGCCGCCACCTCGGGTGGCACCACCACCATCGTGCCGAGTAGGGAGACGACGCCAGCAAGGATGAGGGCCCGCATAGACAATTCCATACGCTCTTCCGGGGACCGGCGTAAAGTAATACCTAGCTAATACCCTCACAGTACTTTACCGGTACTTTTCTAGTACCTGACATCTGCCTTGGCATGTGCCATGGCAGGTGCGCGGGTCCGGATGCGCCAGGGGGCTTCAGCTCGCGGAATCGCGCAGCGCCGGCACGAAACGGCGTGCCAGCCGCGGGATCACGATCATCGCCACGATGACGGCGAGGCCGACGACGCGATCGTCATCCACCACGCTCGCCGCCGCGATGCTGGTCCCGAGGAGCAGCGCGAACCATACCAGGTCCCCGGCGATCGCCGACATCCATCCGGGAATGCGCGGGATGCGAAGCATCGTGGCCAGCATCCCCGCCGTGTAGATGTCCGCTCCGAAGCCGACGGTCGCGATCCGGAAGAGCGTCGGAGCGAGCCGTCGATCCGCCGAGGCCTCTTCCGTGGGGACGCGAACGCCCACCATGGCGAGCGCCATCATCCGCCGCCCGAGCCAGTAGAGCGGCTTCACCCGCCGCCCGTGGCGGCGGAGCACCGTGAAGAGCGGATGGCAGACCACCGCCGCCAGCGCATCCGAGAGCGTGTAGAGGCCGAGC
>DATILR010000548.1:0-7271 GCA_035476275.1 Binatus sp. (SeqCode)
GCCGAGGAAATCGTCCGGCTCGTCGGTGGCGCCGGCGGGCTCCCCGACGACGACGGCGAGCAGCGTGAACGTGAGCGATGCGAACCTGGCGAGGCTGGTGGCCATCGCGCGGCTCACATGCAGCCGCCCGACGGGACGCCGCCGGTGGTGAACGTGTTGCCGTGAACCGCGATGATTGTGGCGCCGACGGGGGAAGCAAAGAGGAAGGTGAGAGTTGCCAGGGTGACACGCGGCCTCATCTGTTGGTCCTCCTGGGGCCGGTGGATACTCGCCTGCTCTTTGCCGTGTCAACTGAAATGAGGCCGAGAGCTGAGAATCGCCCGCCCACGTTCGGGGCCTAATGGCCGCCGTCGAGGCGCGCTCGGACCTCTCGCGCGGTCGCGGCCGCGTCGACCGCCCCGGCCTGGTCCGAGGCGCACAGACGGATCACGAGATGGCCACTCTTCTCCCGCCGCACGACTTCCTGGACCAGGACGGGTACGAACAGGCCACCTACGGGCACGCTCAGCACCCGCGTGCCGGGGTCGTTCCGCACGCCGGCATCGTGGTGGAGGACGATGAAGTGCGTCCGTCCGTGATCGCGCGCGACCTCGGCGGCGCGCAGGATGAGCATGTCGGCGACGCGCGCGTCCGGAGTGGCGCCGGTCGCCCGCACGGTGACCCCGTACTCCTCGCCGCCGAGGGCCACGTCGGAATACCCATACTCTCCCCACAGGGCGCCCGCCTGCCGGTACGGCGTGGCCCCGCCGCAGGCGGCGGCGAGCAGCGCGAGGAGCAGGAGGATGCGGCCCGTCACGGCGCCGCCTGCTGCAGGGGCGCCGTGACCAGCGCGTCCAGGCCGGCGGCGAGGTTCGCGCGCACGGCACGCTCATTCGCGACCCGGAGCCGCTCCACGCCGTAAAAGACCTCCCGGACGCTCGCCTCCCCGACCGCCTCGATGACGCGATCGAACACCGTGGCACCGTCGCGCGTGCGGAGCGCGTAGCGCATCACGCAGTGGACGCGGGTCATGTACGGATCGTTCGGCAGCCCCGCCTCGAGGATGCCAACGTCCAGCCGGAAGGGCGCGGACGTTGCGTCCGCCGCCAGCATGCCGCGCGCCCGGAGCGCGAGCGTGACGGCCTCGCGCACCTCGTTCGCTCCCACGCGGGAAAACGTGAGCGGGTTCGTCTTATCGCCCCCGCTGACGGTTCCCACCGCGATCGCGTTGCGCAGCGGCGAGCCGGCGGCCACGAGCGCGCCGTCGGGGGCCATGTTCGCGGGCCGGGGCGGATGGGCACAGGCGCCCACGCCTGCGGCGACGAGACCCGCGAGCGCGAGCAGCGTCGACCGACGGCGCATGGCGCCCCGTACCTCGCGAGAAGCCCTTCTGTCCACGGCGGCCTGCCGATCCGGGGGCTCGCGGTAACTGCGGTTCGACGGTATGGCCTTCGCACGCTTCTCGGAATAGGGAGGACTCCTTCGATGGCTTCGTCTGCCCGGTCGATCATCGAGACCCGATTCGAGCAGATGTTTCCGGTGCTCGAGCCGGGTCAGGTAGAGCGGCTCCGGCGCTTCGGCGAGACGCGCACCTATCGTGTGACCGAGCGACTGGTGGCGTCCGGCGAGGTCAGCCCCGGCATGTTCGTCATCCTTTCGGGGGAGGTCGCGGTCACGCAGCACAGCGTCCTCGGGCGCGACCAGCCGATCGTCAGCCATGGCCCGGGCTCGTTCATGGGCGAGCTCGCCCAGCTCTCCGGCCGCCCCTCGCTGGTCGACGCGCACGCGACGAAGGCGGCCGAGACGCTCGTCATCCCGTCGCACCGGTTGCGCGACGTCCTGGTGGCGGAGGCCGAGCTGGGGGAGAAGATCATGCGCGCCCTCATCCTGCGGCGCGTCGGTCTGCTCGAGAGTGGCCTGAGCGGACCGGTGATCGTCGGACGGGCGGACCAGGCCGACGTCCTCCGGCTGGCGAGCTTCCTCGCCCGGAACGGGCATCCCTACCAGCAGCTCGATCCCGATGCCGACGCGTCCGCGAGGACGCTGGTCGAGCACTTCCACCTCGAGTCGGCAAAGCTGCCGATCGTGGTCTGCCCGAACGGCCAGTTCCTGCGCAATCCGACCGAGGGCGACCTCGCCCGCTGCATCGGTCTCGTCCGCGCGATCGATCCTTCCCGCGTCTACGACGTCGTCATCATCGGTGCCGGACCGGCAGGTCTGGCCGCGGCCGTCTATGGTGCCTCCGAAGGTCTGTCCGTGATGGTCCTCGACTGCCGGGCGTTCGGTGGTCAGGCGGGCGCGTCGGCGCGGATCGAGAACTACCTCGGCTTTCCGACCGGCATCACCGGGCGGGCCCTGATGGCGCGCGCGTTCAACCAGGCGGAGAAGTTCGGCGCCGAGATGGCGATTCCCGACGAGGCCGTGCGGCTTCAATGCCACCCCGACGGCGACGGCGCGCGGTTCCAGGTGGGTCTCGCGGACGGTGAAAGCGTGAGGGCGCGCGCCGTGGTGGTCGCCACGGGCGCCGAGTATCGGCGGCTCGACGTGGAGCACCTGAAGGAGTTCGAGGGCGCGGGCGTTCACTACTGGTCGTCGCCGCAGGAGGCGAAGCTCTGCGCCGGCCAGGAGGTGGTGCTCGTGGGCGCCGGCAACTCCGCGGGTCAGGGAGTGGTCTTTCTCGCCTCCCAGGTCGCCAAGGTGTGGCTGCTCGCGCGCTGCGCGAACCTGGCGACGAGCATGTCGCGGTATCTGGTCGACCGCATCGGTGGCCTGTCCAACGTCGAGGTGCTGCTCGAGACGGAGGTCTCCGCCCTCGAGGGGCACGATGGTGTCCTGCAGGCGATCCGCTGGCGGCACACGCCGTCGGGGAAGGAGACGCGGCGGGCGATCCAGCATCTCTTCTCGTTCATCGGCGCCGATCCGAACACGTCGTGGCTGTCGGCGTCGGACCTGGCGCTCGACGCCAAGGGGTTCGTGTGCACGGGCGCGGACGTCGCGGTCGGCCGCCGGGCACTGGAGACCAGTCGCGACGGCGTGTTCGCGATCGGTGATGTGCGGGCGGGATCGACGAAGCGTGTCGCCGCCGCGGTCGGCGAGGGCGCGCAGGTCATCGCGACGATCCATGCGTTTCTGGCGGCCACCGGCGAGCGGGTCGCCGTCACGGCCGATCACGGGAGGGTGTGATGGCCCACGAATGTGCTCATGCGGCGGGTATAGGGAAGGTGACGCCGAGCGCGCTCGGCTGCGAGGAGTGCCTGGAGCTGGGTGAGGCGTGGGTGCATCTCCGCCTCTGCCGGACGTGCGGGCACGTGGGGTGCTGCGACAGCTCACCCAACCGGCATGCGAGCAAGCACTTCCACCGGACGAAGCATCCGATCATCGAGGGCTATGACCCGCCGGAGGGCTGGGGATGGTGCTTCGTCGACGAGATCACGCTCGACCTCTCCGGGAACACGACACCGCAACGGGGCCCGATCCCGCGGTACGTCTGAGGAGGACGACGGGTCGTTTCACGGGTGTCCCGCGCGGTCGCTCGGCGTGGCGGACGCGGCGATCTCTGTCGAGAGACCGTGCCAGGCTTGGCTCGCGCGCGCGTAGAGCAGGGTGTCGATGCGCAGCATCTCCGCCGGGGTACCGCCGTCGCCAGCTGGCATGAGGACGACGGCGGATTCCCACAGCTCGCCCGTCTTGTGGACGTAACGCGCGGTGGCCAGCGTTTTCCCGTTTCGCTGCACGCTCGTTGGCGGGTCGAGAGGGCGGGTGCCCTCGGGCTGGGCGAGCAGGAGCTCGAGGTGGTGTTGTGCCTCGTCGAGGTCAGCCTGCTGGAGTGGGATTCCCGACGCCATGACGATAGCGGGATCTCTCAGCAGATTGCCAAAGACCACCGTGTCCCGGATGGGGTCCGGGGTTCGTGGGGCGAGCTGCGCGGGTACTGCGACGCGCCACGCGGCCAGCTGCGCCTCGACCGTTGGCCCGGGCGCTGCGAGTGCCCAGGGGCGGCCGGTGACCACGGCGACCGCTGCGCTCGCGAGCAGCGCGGAACCCGTCAGCCATGCCAGCGGCTGCAGCCAGCCGGGCGGCTCGCCAGGCCGCAACCCGTCATCTCCCCAGGTCGGCAGCCCCGGGGCGAGCACCGTCAGCATCATCAGCATACCGAGGGCGCCACCGGCGAAGTGCGCCGCGGCATTGATCCCGGGCAGGAACGAGATCCCGACGTTGAGGATGAGGTTCTGGACCACGGCGCCACGGGCCCTCCTCGCCACCGGCGGTGGCAAGGTCCGTCGTGGACCGAGGACCAGCATGGCCTCGGCCCCGAGGAGTCCCCAGAGCGCACCCGAGGCGCCGACCGAGAGCCCCGCCGACGTGAACGACGTCGCCACCCCGCCGGCGAGCGCGGTCAGCGAGTAGAGGATGACGAACCTGGGGGTTCCGAGTAGCCGCTCGAGCGGTGGCCCCATCCGCCACAGGGCGAAGCCGTTCATCCCGACGTGCGCCCACGACCCGTGCAGGAAGGCGTAGGACCACATCCGCCACGGCTCGCCGGACACTCGCACCTGTGCGCCCAGCCGCACGAGGGCCGGGGTGAACTCGGGTCCGCCACAGGCGAGGGTCGCAAGCCAGAAGATGGCGATGACGATGAGGAGTCCCTGCGTCGCCATCGTCGAACCATCGCATCGCCCGCCGGCGATGCACAAGCTCGAGGTTCGGGCCGCTCCGCGGTCAGCGTGCTCCGGTGCGGGCCTCGAGCCGTGTGCAGACCCGGTCCGCCCAGAACGCGAACATGCGATCGACCTCCGCCCAGGTGTCGAGCGGCGGTGCTCCGCGCCGGCGCCGGTCGACCCCTTCGGCCAGCAGCACGTTGCTCTCGGCGTCGCGGACCTCGCCCTCGATGACCGCCGCCTCGAGGAACCGCCGCGTCTCCGCGTCGGTGGCGCCGGCGCCCGCCGGGTGGGGACGGCCCGTGCCGCGCGACGCGGTCAGGATGTCGAGGACCGGGTCCGAGGCGTGCGCCTCGGTGATCGCGAGGCGGATGCGCAGCACGCCAGGGCCCGGCCGGTCGACGAAGCGAAAGGCCTCGCCCAGCCGTGTGCGCACCGCGCTCTGGAAATCGTCGACGAGCCGGAGGAGATCCTCCTGCGGTACGGGGTCGAGCGACTTGCGTCCGCTGCGCCAGAGCGTCACGGGCTCGAAGAGTACCTCGCGGTACGCCGGCCAGTTCGCCTTCGGGTTGCGATAGACGAGCGCCACCTCGTTCGGGCCGCCCTCCCGCAGGAGCGAGTAGTCGTCGAGGAAGCCCGACATCTTCTCCGGCGGGGCGGCGCCCCGATGGGCGCACCCTCCGAGGAGGAGCACGAGCAGCGCGGCCAGCAGCGCCCTCATTCCAGCGCGGTCTCTACAATGGGGGCTGCACCCCGCGCAAAGGGGCCAAGCCTTCGAGAGCCCATTCTGGTCAAGGACTCGATTGCCCTGGTAGAGTCTCCGGCCATGCGACACGTGGCACGCGCCGTCATCCTCGCCCTTCTCTGTCTCGTGGGTTTTGCCGCCGGAGTCCAGGCCACCGAGTACCCGGGCTGGGGCGATACGGGGTGGGTGTACGAGAGCAAGCGTGAGTGCTGCAACTACGCCATCGGGATCGCCTCGCAGTACAGCGAGCAGGCGTGCTCCACCTCGGGCGGTCTCCCGAGTCCGTTCGAGGGTGGGGGCCAGCGAGGCTCCTGCAGCGCGCAGTGGACGCAGGACGCCAGCGGCTACCTGATGTACCGCTGTTACGGCGAAGCATCCGTCTGGTGCGACCAATGAGCCACGCCGTGTGAGATCGCGTCGCCTCGTCGTCGCGCTTCTCGCGCTCGCCGCTGCCGCCCACGCCGATCCTCCGCCCGCGCTCATCGGGTCGACCGAGGACGGCCGCCTGGTGCTCTTCCGTGCCGACCATCCGGAAGCCACCCGGACGGTCGCCCCGAGCGGGCTCTCCGGCCGGCTCGTCGGCATCGACCTGCGCCCCGCCGACGGACGTCTCTACGGCCTCACGACGGGCAACGACCTCTACCGGATCGATCCTGCGACGGGCGCGGCCACGCTCGTCAGCACCCTCACCGTGCCGTTCGACGGCGACGTCCGCTCGGGCATCGCCTTCAACCCCCAGGCGGACCGCCTCCGCCTGGTGAGCGCCGACGGGCAGAACCTGCGCGTCAACGTCGTCCTGGGGGCGACGGCCGTCGACGCGCCGCTCACCTATGCGCCTTCGGATCGGAACGCGGGCAAGCACCCGCGCATCGCCGGCGCCGGCTACACCAACGCGGTCCGCGACGCGCCGACCACGAAGCTCTTCGAGATCGACGCGGAGCAGGACGTCCTCGTCCTCCAGGACCCGCCGAACGACGGCGTTCTCACCACCGTCGGTCCCCTCGACGCCGACTTCGCCCCCATCTCCGGATTCACCATCGTGACCGACTCCGGCGGCGCGGACCGAGCTTATGCCGCGACCGCCGGCAAGCTGTACGCGGTCGACCTCACCACCGGGCATGCGACGCCCGTCGGACCGATCGGCGACCCGCCCGTGGCGCTCACTTCCCTCGCCGCCACGCCCGCCGGCGGCGCTCCGTAGCCGAGGCCCGGTCAGCGTCGGCGACCACGACCGAGCCGGTGTGCAGCTACCCTTTCAGCGCGGGCTCAGCAGGACCACCGGAATGTCGCGCTTGGTGCCGGCCTGGTACTTGTCGTAGTCGGGCCACTCCTTCGTCATGATCGGCCAGACGCGCCGCTTGTCCGCGGGCGTCCCTGTGCGGGCCTTCACCGAGAGGACCTTGTCCCGCACCTGGATCTTGACGTCGGGGTGCGCGACCAGGTTCTTGTACCAGCCGGGATTGTCGGGCGCGCCGCCCTTCGAGGCCACGACGACGTAGTTGTCACCGTCACGCCCGTAGATGAGCGGGAGCTTCCGGGCCTCGCCGGACCTCCGACCGGTCGTGTGCAGGATGAGACAGGTGGTGCCGTTCCAGTCGTGACCCACCTTGCCCCCCGTCGCTTCGTACTGGCGGACGTGCTCGTCACCAAAAAGGCTGTAGTCAGGCATGTCCCGAGACTGCCACGGTCTCGCAGGCGAAGCGATTCCCCCCCACCGGGGACCCGAGCCGGGACCCTGCATCCACCGACCCGGCCCGGGCGTAGACGAGATGGTGTGCGATCCCCCGGGGCGACCAACTATGCTAGCGAGGGCTTCCAGGTGGGCCGGACCGAACACGACCCGGTGCCGGCGGCCGATCCGCCGGACGACGTACTGCTCAGGACCCTGG
>DATILR010000549.1:0-4400 GCA_035476275.1 Binatus sp. (SeqCode)
GCCGTCCCGTGACTTGAGGACGATGGCCTTGTCGATGTCGATGCCGGGAGCGCCGGGCACCACGCCTCCGTGCCCCGCGGTCACGGTCTCGGCGTAGGTGCCGGGACCGACGAGTACCGTATCGGCGGCGATGGCGGCGTCGATTCCCTTCTGGACGGTCGGCTGACCGGCCCCGGACGTGCACGACCCGTCGATGGCGTCGTTCGGCACGCAGATGACGGTCGCCCCGACCGATCTCGCCGCGAACAACGCGCACCCCAAGAGAATGCTGCCGACCCGTGCGGACTTCTCCATCTCACGTTCCTTTCTCGTCGCCGCGTCCCCACGAGTGCAGGGCGCTTCGCGCCGAAGACGGTGAACAGGATGTCGGGTGGATCGAACGTCCGACTACACTCCGGCGGGTCGGCCGGTCAATAGAAAATCTTCACGAGCGACGTCTTTCGCGACAACCCGCGCGCCCAGGATCTGAGCCCCATCGCGACCTCCCGCTCCCGGAGGCCACCGCCTACCGGGCGAAGGCGGGCACGACTCACGTCCCCGGGGGGGTCAATGGGCCACGGAGCGGAAGACCGACGCGATCCCCGTCGGCGAGATGCTGACGGGAGTGCCGCGAGCTTCCTTGAGTGCCGTCGCGAGGGCCTTCTCGTCGACGCGGGCGTCGAGCCGCCGCCGCTTGAGCGCCACGCGTGCCGCGCCCTGCCGCTTCGGCTCGTAGCCATAGATGTCCCGGTGCACCTCGACGTACGTCGTTCCCCGGCGCGTGCCGACCTTGACGGCCTGGTAGGTGAACTCGCCGCGCGTGCCGACCGGGACCAGCGGGTAGAGCTGCTCGATGTCCTCGGGGTAGAGGCGCGCGCACCCGTGACTCACCTGCATGCCGACGCCCCAGGGAATGTTCGTTCCGTGGATCGTGTAGCGCGGGAGAGTGAGCTCGAGGCGGTACTTGCCGAGGGGATTGTCGGGGTCGCCACCCGGGATCCTCGTCCGCCGGTCGCCGGATTCCTGGATGTGCTCGGCGCGGATCGATTCCGGGATGACCCAGGTCGGGTTCACGGTCTTCCCCCGCACGGTGAACCGGCCGCGCGGCGTGCGGCGATCGTCACGGCCGAGACCCACGGGGAAGGTGTTGACGACGAGCGTCTTCGGATCGTCCTTCGTGCGGCGATAGAGGTAGAGCCGCATCTCGGGGATGTTCACCACCAGCCCCTCGTAGGTGCAGCAGGGCAGGATCCACTCGGTCGGGAGGACGAGGGTGCTCCCGACCGGCGGCACCCACGGGTCGACGCCGGGGTTCGCGTCGACGATCTCGTTGTAGCCGAGGTCGTAGTAGCGGGCGATGTCGAGGAACGTGTCGCCGTCACGCACGCGATAGGTGCTCGCCTTGCCGAGGACGGTGTCCACCGGGGCGCCGTCCCGCGTGGCGATCGTGAACGACTCGAACGGTTTCCGCGCGAACGTCGCCTCGTCGAACGCGGGCGGCACCTGGCCATGGGGCACCGGCAGACGCTTCCACATCTCGCATCCTGCCGCGCCGAGGAGCATTCCGAGCGCGATCAGCCGAGCGGCCGAGGCCATGACGTGAGAGATGCAAGCTTTCTGTCTTGCGTCCTCGGGCCGTACGAGTGCCATCGAGTGTGTCACGGGTGCCCCTTCTTGTACCATTTTCACGCGAGAGGGCGATTTCCGTTCACGTCCCACATGGGCGCCGGCGGCACGATCCTTGCTCGAAAGAGGGGAGGTGCGGATTGCGGGTGAACCCAGGGGAGCCCTGGCGCTCTTCATAGTGGGCGTCGTCGCTACCGGGAGCCTCGTCCCGGCGTGGCCTGCACGCGCGGACTCTGCGCCGTCGGTCGCCGACAAGACGAAGCGGACGGTGAAGGAGTCTGCGAAGACCGGCGGGCACGCCGCCCGCGACGGCGTGCTGACGTTCGGCCGTGCGACGCGCGACCTCTTCACGCATGGCCCCGACGCCGCCAAAAGGACGTGGAAGGCCAACGCGGCGCAGACGAAGGCGAACGCGCAGGCGGGTGGCCGGGCGGTCCGGTCGGCTGCCAAGGGAGGATGAGCGCGTGCGTCGGCTCGTCGCGTTGAGCATGCTCGGCTTCGCGATCGCGGGAGGAACGCCCGCGACCGCGCAATCGCCCGCGCCGCGGCGATCGCCGGGGGCGGTGGGCGTGGCCTCCTGGTACGGCGCCGACTTCCAGGGCAATCCGACCGCGAGCGGCGAGCGCTTCGACGCACGCGCGATGACCGCCGCGCACCCGTCGTTACCGCTCGGCACCCGCGTGCGGGTGACCAACCTCGCCAACGGCCGCTCGGTCGTGGTCCGGGTGACGGATCGCGGACCCTTCGTGTGCGGACGGATGATCGACGTGTCGAGCGCCGCGGCCCGCTCGCTCGGCATGGTCGAGTCGGGCACCGCGCGCGTGCAGCTGGTGCGGCTCGACGGGGCATCGGCCGATGCGCGACCCGTGCCCACGCGTGCGGTCAGCTGCGTGCGCCGCAGGGCGCGCACGCACTAGCGAGGGGGCCCGGCCAGCGCTCCCGGTTGAGCGCAGGGCGGGGAGGGGACTACAAGGTGGCGCGGAGCTGCGCATGCGGTGTCCCCGCTGCCGACACGAGAACCGGGAGAGCGCGCACTTCTGTGGTGAGTGCGGTACGGCGCTCGGCCGGGCTGTGCCCTGTCCGCACTGCGCCACCCTGAACTCGGCGGGGCAGCGGTTCTGTGATTCGTGCGGGCAGCGGCTCGAGGCGGGGAAGGCGAGCGATCGCCCGCGCGAGCCGCGGGCCTACACGCCGCGCCACCTGGTGGAGAAGATCCTCGTCACCCGCGGTGCGCTCCAGGGCGAGCGGAAGCAGGTCACCGTCCTCTTCGCCGACATGGTCGACTCGATGCAGATCGCCGAGCGACTCGACGCCGAGGAATGGCACCGCCTCCTCGATCGCTTCTTCCAGATTCTCGCCGAGGGGATCCATCGATTCGAGGGGACGATCGACCAGTTCACGGGTGACGGGGTCATGGCCCTCTTCGGGGCTCCGGTTGCGCACGAGGATCACGCGCAGCGGGGCTGCCATGCCGCCCTGTATCTGATGGACGCGCTGCGGAGCTACGCGGCCGGGCTGCGGAGCCGCGGACTCGAGGTCGCGGTGCGGATGGGTCTCAACTCGGGGGAGGTGGTGGTGGGCCGGATCGGGGACGATCTGCGCATGGACTACACCGCGCAGGGACATGCCGTCGGCCTCGCGGCGCGCATGGAGCAGGTGGCGGCGCCCGGGAGCGTGTACGTGAGCGAGCACACGGCCCGGCTGGTGGGCGGATTCTTCACCCTGCGCGACCGCGGCACGCCGGCTATGAAGGGGGTCAGCACGCCGGTGCGCGTATTCGAGCTCCTCGGGGTCGGTCCGCTACGGACACGCCTCGACGCGGCGAGCGCGCGGGGCTTCTCGCGTCTGGTCGGACGGGAGGAGGAGCTCGCCTGGCTCGACGGTATCCTCGCGCGCGTGCTCGAGTCCGAGGGACAGGTCGTGGGTGTGATCGGTGAAGCCGGGGTGGGGAAGAGCCGGGTCTGCCTCGAGTTCGTCAATCGGTGCCGCGCGAGCGGTATCGCCGTCCACGAGGCCCATTGCCCGGCGCACGGGGCGACCGTCCCCTTGCTTCCGATCCGCGAGCTGGTGCGCAGCTACCTCGGGCTCGGCGACGGGGATGGGGTCGAGGCCGTGCGGCAGCGGGTCGCGGATCGGCTGCACGACCTCGACCCGGAATCCCCGGACGCGCCTCGCCTGGTCCTCGACCTCCTCGGAGTTCCGGAGCCCGATGCGGCCGACGTCTCCCCGGGGGGCCACGAGCGCTTCGCCGCCGTCCTTCGCCGCGTGCTTCGCCTCCGGCGGGGGGGGGAACCCGTCGTGCTGCTGCTCGACGATGCGCACTGGATCGATCCGGAGAGCGATGCGCTGGTGGGAGAGCTGACGGTGGCGGTGAGGGGCACCCCCACCTTGCTGGTCGCCAACTTCCGTCCCGAGTACCGGCCGAGCTGGACGGGAGGGGGACACTACCACCAGCTGTCGCTCGCCCCCCTGGGGCAAGCGGCGAGCCGCGAGCTCCTGCTCGAGCTGATCGGCTCGCATGATTCGCTCGGAGATCTCTCGGATCTCGTCCGGGAACGCACCGGCGGCAACCCCTTCTTCATCGAGGAGCTGGTGCATGCGCTGGCGGTCTCCGGGAGCCTCGCCGGGGAGCGGGGCGCGTACCGGCTGACCGCCCCGCTCGAGAGCCTGACCATCCCGCCGACCGTCCAGTCGTTGCTCGCCGCACGCATCGATCGCCTCAGCGAGCAGGCCAAGCACGTGCTCCAGGCCGCGGCCGTCATCGGGAAGGAATTCGACCAGCCCCTCCTCCAGGC